>NZ_JAAAWJ010000027.1 GCF_009914725.1 Methanogenium sp. MK-MG | reverse complement strand
TAGGTACCGAATGAGTACGTGCAGAAAATTATTGACCGATCTTTGAGTGGCTGGATAGGGGTTTCCAGTGGAAATATTCCTTAACCGATGACGTATGGAATTCTTTGCAGAACTTGGTCTGGATAGATCAAAAGAGATAGAAACATGTTGTATGGACATGTGGAAGCCTTACATAAACAGTGTAGGACAGCACACTAACGCGAAAATTATCTTCGATAAATTTCATCTTGTCAAAATTGTGAATGACCCTCTGGATAAGATTCGGAAACGGATCTTTTATGCGGCTGATCCTGAAAAAAAATCCAATATGAAAAGAAAACGCTTTGTATTTCTTTATAAGAGAAGCAATCTTCCTGAAGAAAAAAGTGAGGATCTGAAAGAATTGTTGGAACAAAATGAAGAATTATTTAAAGCGTATATCCTGAAAGAACAGTTTTTAGACATTTTTGAAGGTGACAATAGGCACTGTATGCCAGTTTTGAGGCTGGTGCAATGGATGGACAATGTCGAGGAATCTGGAATCAAAGAGCTATTGCCAGCAATAAAGACAATTAAACGTCATTTTGATGGAATTGTGAATTATTTTGACTTCGGATATACAAACGCTGCAAGTGAAGGTTTCAACAACAAGATTAATGTCATAAAGCGGGCTGCATATGGATTTCAAGACCTTGACTATTTCATTTTGAAGATCAGACAAACGTGCGGATTCAATTAATGCATGAGATCATTAGCAGGGGAGGGGGAAAAGTCCCCCTCCCCTGGTCCCTCCCCCTGAAATGTGATGAGTCGCAGGGGGGTGGGCAAGCACCCCCCCCTGCTCCGTTTGTAGTTTAGGATGCAACAAAATATAGTGAAATTCAGACTTCAGAAATATGGAGAAGAGCCTTCTTCTGAATGTAAACCCCGGAGTGACAGTTGGCTTCAAGAGCATCAAAAGCCCGGTTCAGCATTGAAACAAGTTCTTTGTCTTCTCCCCTGCCGGATACATTCAGCCTGTCCCACTCGGCTTTTATTTTTTCATCAGCAAAAGACAGAATGCATCTCATTGGAACAAAACCCGTTTCTGAATAACCCGTTTATTACTGATGCCAGTGAAAATCGTGGTCACCTGACCCTGAGATCAGGCCTCTGTGCATATTTCTCATAGAGGTTGCAGTCAAAGATCCACCCGACATGTCCTTCGGCGTCAATCGCAATTTTGTTTGAGGCAAGGAGGTATTCGATGATCTCCTTGTACGTCTGATACATCATCTTTTTCGGAAGATGCTCCCATAATGCACGCCGCTTGTAATGGCCACTCCACTCCCGGATAAAGTCTTCCACCATCCGTATGGTTTCAAGGCGGGGGGAGGGTCTCGGTCGGGAATAAACTGCCACAGGTTCATTCACTCCCTCTATTGTCATATCAAAGAATATGTCATATTGTTTAATATAACTACTTCTTTCAGTATTTTTCCGGCCGGGGTTTTTTGTATCCTAAGTTTGCTACTTGGTTCATGGAGGTGCTTTATGCTCCAAAATCTCCAAAAAAGTCAAAATTAAATTTGACAGTTGGGTTAGATTTGAGGGTAAAATGGCCCGTAGAAATCCTCTAAGAAACCAGAATTTCATCGTAGGTCTCTCAACCATGTAATGCAGATTTTTTCCGGGGGCAATCTCACCCAGATGTGCTGTTTGTTGACTCCTGCAAGCTACGGCATACAATTCACATTCGTCTGGGCAAAAATCCCATTATATGATTAAGAAATGGTTAAATAACCCCAAAACAGGCTTGCGCCCGGAAATATTGCGTCCACACAGAAGCCCTGAGAGAGCTGATCTCAGCCGAGACGACCTATCTATCCTCCCAAAAATATCTGACAATAGCGACCCCTTAATAGTCCCCGGGAAATCGTAATTTTCGCAAATAAAAGGCATTGCAGCGGTATTTTTCCCGCATGAAAAATGAGCAAAAAATACGGCAGTTTTACCCTTGGATTCCCAAACGCAGGGGGTCAATGAGGGGTAAAAAACAGGGGTGATGCAGTATAAATCTGGTTTCCGATATTCATCTGATGATTTGCTCATGTGCGGATGTATTCTTTCGTTTCGTAGCATTTCTACAGAGCCGATATTTTGAGAGAAAATATTTCAAATACCTGGAACTGTCAAATTCTATTTTGCCAAAATCAGAGAAAATTGACTGAAGTGACAAACCTGGGTTATATGCTATTTATAAGGAAAGCGTAAAACCCCTTGGTCTTTAGCTCAGGGGTAGTTCACATGATGGTAAATCCCCTTCAGCCAGCAGGAATGTATTCCGGAAAAAAAGAGAATTTGAGGGGGATATTTCAGGCAAACGGGCTGTCCCGTTTCAGGGCTGCAAGGAGAAGGCTGACTCCTGCCTCCACATCCCCGATGTCAACGACCTCCACCGGAGAGTGGATGTAGCGTGCGGGAATCGAGAGAGGGATACTCGGAATGCCACCTCTCACAAGGTGGATGATGGTGGCGTCCGTATTGCCGCCGGTGCCGACCTCCAGCTGGTAGGGAATCTCCGCCTCATCTGCTGCCTCGCGGAGCCAGCCGGCGAGTTTCCAGTCGGCCATCAGGCCACGGCCCTGTGCACTGACAAGAACCAGCACCGGCCCTTTGCCCATCACCGGGCTTGCTTCTTTCTTGGTGACGCCCGGGTGGTCGCCGGGTATGGTCACGTCGGTTGCTATCGCACAGTCCGGGTCAAGTGTGAATGCACTGACCTTTGCCCCTTTCAGGCCGAGTTCTTCCTGCACCGTGAAGACACCATAGATGGTGTGGGGACTGGTGGTCTCTTTGAGTGCCTTGATGAGGAGTGCCACACCGACACGGTTGTCAAGCGCCTTGCCCGTGACCCGGTTGTTGGCAAGTTCGGTAAACTCCCGGTCAATGGTGACCGGTGTGCCGATTTCAATGCCCAGATTTGCGACGTCTTCGGCGGATGTGGCACCGATATCGATGAAGAAATCATCTATCTTCACCTCTTTCTTCCGCTCTTCAGGGGTGAGAATGTGCGGTGGCTTTGCGCCGATGACGCCTGTCACAGCTCCCTTCTTGCCGTGGAGGACGACCCGCTGGGTGTAGAGTACCGGGCCAAACCATCCGCCTATAGGGACAAACCGGATGAATCCTTCATCATCGATGTACTGGACCATCAGGCCGATCTCATCCATGTGGGACGCCACCATGACTTTAAAGTCACCGCCACGCCGGATGGCAACGAGGTTGCCCATTGCGTCCTCCGTAAATTCATCCACATGGCCTTCGAGTTCTGTTCTGATAATTTCACGCACGGAACCTTCGTAGCTGGAGAGTCCGTGGGCATCTGATAGTTTTTTGAGGAGTTCTTTTACCATATAATTCACTGTCCTTCTATATTGTCTGAATGCGTTCGAGTGCTGTGTTGATATCGTTTCGTGAGGCTGCGTAACTGAACCTCGCGAATCCTGCAGACCGTTCGCCGAATGCGTCACCCGGGATGATGACGACACCTGCATCAATGATGGCATGGAATGTCTCCGGTTCCATCGGGACGAACATATAGAATGCGCCATCCGGTTTGGGGAAGGTAAATCCGCAGTTTTTCAGGCCCTGGTAGAGCATATCCCGGCGGATGCGGTATTCCTCCCGCATCGCTGTGACACATGCGTTGTCGCCGGTGTATGCCGCAAGTGCCGCATACTGGGAGATGGACGTCGCACAGGTCTGGCAGTTCTGGTGCACCTTAATGGCCTCTTCGATCACTTCATCAGGGCCTGCCATAAACCCGAGGCGCCAGCCAGTCATTGAATAGGTCTTGCTGGTGGCATTGATGGTGATGACGTCATCCCCGTAGCGGGCGGCGCTGTAATGCGTTTTGTCATAGACGAAGTGTTCGTAGACCTCATCTGATATGATGGTGACGCCGTGGTCATTGCCGTACTCAACGATGGCACGGATGGTCTCTTCATCCTCCACTGTCCCTGTCGGATTGCCAGGTGAGTTGAGCACAAAGACACGGGCACCGTCCATCTGTTCCTTGCACGCCTCCACGTCAATCCGGAGGTCCGGTGTCAGGGGGACACCTTCCGGTCTGCCGCCGGCAAGCACCGTGCATGCCTCATATGAGACAAAACCGGGGTCCTGGAAGAGCACACGTTCCCCTTCCCTGACCAGAGTGGTGATTGCTACATAGAGCGCCTCTCCGGCACCGGCAGTGACGATCACTTCACCGGGGATGTGGGAGATGCCGTTCTCCCGTGCGAGTTTGCTGCAGATTGCCTCGCGCAGTTCGGGCAGGCCGTAATTAAAGGTGTAGCCGGTGTGGTTGTTTCGTATCGCCTCAATCCCCGCCTCTTTGATATGCTCCGGGGTCGGTAAATCCGGCTGACCTATGCCAAGATTAACAGCATCGGGTGCAGCAGCCTGGAAGAATTTTCGGATGCCTGACATCTCGACATCCCGTACGCGCTGTGAAATCCGTCCTGTATATGTGGCCATCTCTTCACCTACTCTATGTTTGCATGTCTGCCTTTGAGGTCCTTCTCCTCGCACTGGGTTATTTCCATAATCGAAGATACGATGGCGTCGGAAAATACCATGGCTGTTGTCTCAAAGATGGTGCCCAGGGGTGCAAAGGAACGGTGTTCCCCACGCATCTGCCTCACATCATACTCAGCCGATTCATCTTTGACATCATCGCGGTGGCTCTCTATCACAGCGACACAGTCTGCAACCCGTCCGATGCGTGAGTCTTTCTTTGATGTCACCAGGCAGAGCCGCCCGCCGATGGATTTGGCGGTCTCACAGAGTTCAGCGATGGACTTTGTCTCCCCTGACCCTGAGAAGGCCACAATAGTATCGCCTTCTTTCATGGCAGGGGTGATTGTCTCACCGACGACATAGGAATGCAACCCAAGATGCATCAGCCGCATGGCAAATGCCTTGGCGACGAGACCTGACCTGCCTGCCCCCATCACATAAATCCGTTTGGCACTGAGCAGTTCATCGATGAACTGTCCAACCCCTTCATCCGAGAGAGAGTCGGCAGTCGATGAGATGGTGGTCGCCATCAGTTTCATCATGTCCTGTACATTCCCTGCATAGCACTCATTCATAGCACCGTAACTATTCCCGATAAACTACATCAGCGTTGCGAAACCGGCGGAGAATGAAAATAATAGTGAGTATATTCCATGAAGATTTTCACCCGGGGGTATATCTTCCGTTGGTGCACGTTTTTATGGCAGTATGCAGTAGATTATTATAGATATGGACATTACTCCGCTCTCCCCGTATTACCAGCGGGAGGGGGCTGCACTCTACTGCACTGACTGCAGAGACCTTCTGCGGAGCATGCCTGCATCATCGGTGGATATGATCTTTGCCGACCCTCCCTATAATCTCTCCAACGGCGGGTTTACCTGTCAGGGCGGCAGGCGTGTGCCGGTGGATAAGGGCGAGTGGGATGCCTCCAATGGATTTGCAGATGATTTATCTTTCCACCAGGACTGGATTGCTGCCTGCCGGCGTGTGCTAAAGGATGAAGGGACCCTGTGGGTATCAGGGACCTATCATTCCATCTATGCATGCGGGTATGCCCTGCAGAGTGCGGGATTTCATATATTAAATGACATCTGCTGGTTCAAGCCGAACGCACCGCCGAATCTCTCGGGAAGATACTTCACGGCAAGCCACGAGACGATTATATGGGCACGTAAATCGCCTGAAGCCCGGCATACATTCAATTATGAGGTGATGAAAGGGGGAGAGTGGCACGAGGGGGATACGCTCAAAAACGACGGGAAACAGATGCGTTCAGTCTGGTCGGTGCCTGCACCGCGCAAGGCGGAGAAGTCCCACGGGAAACATCCGACACAAAAACCGCTTGCCCTGCTGACCCGGATCATCCTTGCTGCGACAAACCCCGGTGATCTGGTGGTAGATCCCTTTACCGGCAGTTCGACCACAGGCATTGCCGCTGTCTCCCACGGACGGCGGTTCATCGGCTCTGATGTCAGCCGTGAATATCTTGATGTCTCTGTCCGGCGGTTTCAGGAACTTTCCGAACGGTAAAAAAGGTTATTTCTGTTTTTCAATCTCTTCTTCAACTTCTTCGTATCCCTCTTTGTAGAAGGACTCCTCATCGGGCGCCAGGTGATGAAGCAGGCGGAGGAACTCACCGGCATGCACCTTCTCTTCGTCTGCGATGTCGCGGAGCACTTCCTGTGCAAGTTTGTTGTCTGTCGATTCTGCAAGCTGGACATAGAGCTGGATGGCCTCATACTCTGCTGAAACCATGAAGCGTATCGCACGGATGAGTTCTTCGTCGGTCAGTTTCCTGTCAGCTTTCATTCCTGAGAATGGTGATCCAAATTCCGGCATTTTTTGTCACGTCCTGGTATGGTTCCCAATATGTGTCCGGGCACTTAATCTTTTGGAATGGAAAAATTCAGAAGAGGTATCTTCATGTATGCATCCCGTTTAACCTGTTAATATGGAGAATATGCGATGAAGAAGCAGCAGTCATGGAATAATATTGCCGGGGAGAGTGTCACAGAAAAGATGCAGACCCTTGGGATAACCGCTGGACACAAGGCAGATGTCCGGAAACTGGGGGAGATTGCAGATGCCTTTGGGGTTGAAGCGGTGATCTACTTTGAGAAGGATCTCGCAGAAACCTCGACCTATGAAGCTGACCTGAAGGATTTTGCCGGGGCTGATGAGTTTAACCGCCCGTTTGTTTTGGCAAATTCCTTTATAAAATTCGGTGCTGATAACGATCCGTCGTTTCTCTCCCGTTTAAAGGAATTCCCCCTGATGATTACCATCATTGAGGTTTCAGAACGCCGGGACGGGTCCCGTGTTATCCCGTATATCAAAGGCATGATGCCGTTTCTGGATGAGTTTGACGTGGACGCCGAACCCGAAGGGACATTTATTGAATAACTGAATTTTCCCCTGTTATTGGATATTTTTTATTGCAGAGCAGGCAGTAGTATACAGGACCGGGATTTCAATGAGAGAGGAATATATTCGTGGAAGTGCCTTGTCAGGTGAGACTATCCGGGTGGTAAATCCTGCCACCGGAGGTCTGGTTGGTGAGGTGCCTGCGGGAGGAAAAACGGCAGTGGCTGCTGCCGTTGACACAGCAGAGGCTGCACAGGCCGGATGGGCAAAGCGGGACCCCCGGCAGCGTGGGAAGACACTTGGTGAAGGAGCCCGGATCATCCGAACGCAGACGGACGCACTTGCCGCCCTCCTGACTGCAGAACAGGGCAAACCACTGCGTGAGGCACGAAACGAGATACAGGGGTGTGCGAATGTCCTTGAGTATTATCATTCAGTCTCCGGGTCTGTCAGGGGGGAGTGCCTGCCGCTCTCGTCGTACGGCCTTGCCTATGTCCTCAAAGAACCGGTCGGTGTCTGCGGTGCGATCATACCGTGGAATATGCCGGTGTTAATTTTTGCATGGAAGGTGTGTCCGGCACTGGTCGCGGGCAATTCTGTCGTGGTGAAACCGGCGAGTTCCACACCCCTTACAACCCTGCGGATTGCAGAGATGATGGAGGCTGCCGGTCTTCCTGAAGGAGTGCTCCAGGTGGTGACCGGCAGTGGAGATACGGCCGGTGCTGCCCTTGCAGCCACACCCTCCCTGGGCCATCTCTCGTTTACCGGCGACACGAAGACAGGCGTTGAGGTATCGCGGGCTGTCGGGAATAATGGTGTGCCGGTCACCCTGGAACTGGGCGGCAGTGATGCAATGATCGTCTGCCGTGATGCAGATATCGATGCGGCAGCGGCAGGTGCCGTTGCCGGCCGGTTCTATAACTGCGGCCAGACCTGCACGGCAGTCAAACGGGTCATCGTTGATGCATCCGTCAAAGAGCAGTTTACCCGCGTCCTCTGCGAGAAGACAGCGGGTATTGTGGTGGGAGACGGCAGCCGGCCGGGTGTGGGCATGGGGCCGCTGAACAATGCACCGGCACGTGACGACATCTGCAGAATGATGGATGCATGCCTCTCTGCCGGTGAGGGCACCCTGCTATGCGGCGGTGGTATACCGGATGGTGCGCATTACGAGAAGGGATTCTTCTATGAACCAACCATTGTGGCAGACGTTCCCGGGGATTCGGTGCTTCTGAAGACCGAAGTATTCGGGCCGGTGTTGCCGGTCATTTCTGCGGATAATCTGGACGATGCCATCAGAATCGCAAACGCGAGCCGTTACGGCCTGGGCGCCTCGGTCTGGACCCGCGACATTAAAACAGCAATGACAGCCTCATCACAGCTTGATGCAGGTATTGTCTGGGTGAACCAGCACCTGAGACTCCCCCCGGATGTGCCGTTCGGGGGCGTGAAGGCGAGCGGGACGGGGAGAGAGAACGGGTCGGGTGCCTTTGAACCCTATCTACGTTCAAAGACTGTGATTGTCAAATCGTGACGGGCACTGTCAGGTAATTTGCGGTGAGAAATACTTCAGATATGCAGGAGGAGATGAGAGAATGAAAATCATTTCGTGGAATGTGAACGGCATACGGGCAGTGGGGCGAAAGGGAAACCTGCAGAATGTATTCACAAATGAACAGCCGGATATACTCTGCCTGCAGGAGACAAAGGCGCATCCGGATCAGCTGACCGGCAGCATGCGCCACCCGGACGGGTATTTCTCGTATTTTTCCTGGGCAGAGAAGAAGGGATACAGCGGAGTGGCCACGTTCTCCCGCGATGAAGTGATATCTGTGAGGACAGACTTTACTGACTCCCGCTTTGGAACGGAGGGCAGAATTCTCATCACCGAACACCAGGAATTTCTGCTGTACAATATTTATTTCCCAAACGGCAAGGTATCCGGAGAGCGCCTCAGCTACAAGATGGATTTCTATGACGCCTGTCTCAGGGATGCAGTGGCACAGGTGGAGAGCGGCAGAGATGTCATCATCTGCGGTGATGTCAATACGGCCCATACCGGGCTTGATCTTGCACGCCCAAAGGAGAATGCAAAGGTATCGGGTTTTTTGCCGGAGGAGCGTGCATGGATTGACCGGCTTGTGGGTGTCGGGTTTGCTGACACCTTCCGTCTGTTTGAAAAGAATGGCGGGCATTACTCGTGGTGGGACCTGAAATCGCGGGCACGGGAACGGAATGTCGGCTGGCGGATTGATTATTTCTTTGTCAGTGAGGCACTGGTGGACAGGGTTGCCGCTGCATCGCTTCTGACAGATATTTATGGATCAGACCACTGTCCGGTCTGCCTGGAACTGCATGAATGAAGGTCAGCGGTTGCAGGGCGTGTGAAATGTCTCTTCCCTGATGAAGACGCTGAAAAAAAAGGATCTGATTAGTCCTTTGTTCCGATGTAAATCGCCAGTGCGTCCTCAGCAGAGGCACCATCAATCGTGAGTGCAGAGACGGCATTGCACATCCGCACGGCTTCGTCCAGTGACTTCTGGTGGATGTTACGCCCGGTTGCATTCCCCGCACATCCGCCGGTGTGAAGCTGGTCATGGAGCTGTTTTAAGAATCCTTCTGCTGAGACACTCGAACCGCCTGCACAGATGACCTTTGTCCTGCCGGCAGCCATTGTTGCCTCTTTCAGCATCGCACCCGAGGATGCACCGTCCTTTTTCGGCGCATTGACTTTCACAAAGTCACTGCCCAGTGTTGCGGCAACTCCGGTCGCCCCTGCAATGAGGTGCGGGTCTTTCTCGTCACCGACAGCAGCCCCCCGCGGATAGATCCAGAGGACGGTCAAAAGACCGTGGGCGTGTGCCTCTGCAATGAGCCGTGCCGCATCACGCAGCATCAGTGCCTCTTTCTCACTGCCCAGGTAGATGGTGTACCCGATGCCCGCAATATCAAGGCCGGTGCGGTCACGCAGATCTACTATCTGCTGAACGGTGAAGAGCTGTGGACTATAGGGATCTTTCTGGGCGGTCCTGACAAGATGGGTCTTGGAGTTCATCTTGACGATATACGGGATATCGGGGTAGTCCATCGCGTAGCGGTTAATGAGACCCAGCTGGGTTGCAAAGACACCAATTCTGCTCTCCTGAGCAATCCTGAAGAGGTGTTCAGGGTCAGCGTCATCCGCTGCGATGCCTTCGCCATAGAAGTCATCGTTCAGGTGTTCCACCTTCTGGTCACCGGCAAAGAGCATCAGGTTGCCTGAGCCCTGCGTGACTAACAGGTAGTTATCGATATAGGTGGCCTTTGCCGATTCCGGTACATCAAGCGGAACCAGTACATTACAGTCATCCGTCATACCTCATCCTATCATTTGGGAGATACTTATTGTTTTTTGATCTGCCGGAGATCCAGTGCCTGAAAGTGGCGTTTTGGCCTGATTATGTATACTTTTTTGGGATCTTTTTCCCGTTTTCTCTCTCCCACACGGCTGTTGCCGCAGGTGATGCGGCACGGATTCTTCGGGCAGTGTTATACACACTAGGGGTCTGCTGCGGGTCCGTTGCATCCAGCACCCGCAGCAGAATCTCAATGAGCGGTGCCTGGTGTTCTTCTTTCATCCGGTCAATGTTGCCGAATACGGCAAGCATGTTGCCGGTGCTGTACTCATTGACCGGTGCAAGCGTGATGAGAATTTCCTCGATAAGGGCTCTTCCCTCCGGTGTCTCAAGAGAGATCTTTTTGTTCTGTGCAAATCTGCCAAAGAGTGCCCGCTGGTCATTGGCCATCTCAAGACTGAAACTAACAGACGCTGCCGCATCACGGATGAGCCCGATATCTGCCGCTGACGCAATGCCCGCAAGAGAGCCCAGATATGTCTCCCAGGCAACGGGATTGTTCCGTGATTTTTCGTAGCAGTCACGGATAATCGCTGCACGCTCAGCACAGCTGCTGTTCACAATGTGACCAAATGCCATGACCCTGTCTGTTGCCGTCGTCCCCTCCCTGTACTGGCGAATGAGTGTGTCGTGCACTTCCGGTGTGTCCATGGCTGCGAGGAAGAGGAGTGCGGTGTTTTTTACCTGCCGCCGCTTCAGACGGGCGACATCGCCTGCAATACCGTCGGGGCAGGGGACATCTGCTGCATATGCAGTGTAGACTGCAGATATGAGGGCAAAGTGCCGTTCTGCCGTAGCTTTTATCAGCTGTCTGCGTGCCCGGTAGAGGTCAGCATACCGGTGTGCGTAGCGTTCGTCTCCCACGGCGTCAAAGATGGTCAGAAAGAGTCCGCCTGCCTCTGAAAGAAGTGCTTCATCAGAGAAGAGGTCTGCAATAAGGTCGGTGAGAGCACTGCTGACTGCTGCCCCGGTCTCTTCCATCAGGTGGATAATTTCTGTCTCACAGAGTTGCGTGAATGCCAGAAACCGGCTGGTGATGTCATCATCCAGTTTTGCCTGGAGACAGAGTGCCTCAGGACCGGGCATATACGCAAGCCTGCCGTAGAAGGCAGCCCCGCGGTTCAGGGAGATGAAGGCAGGTTCATCCTGTTCTGCAATGACAATGGTGTGGTCCGGCGTATTCATCCGGAAACAGCCTGAGGCCGTCTTCTCTCCTGAATGACTGAATACCGCGTATGTGACAGGTATCTCCCATTCCTTTTTGTCAGACCGTTCTCTTTGGGAAAATGAGAGTGTCAGTTCCTGTTTTGCTGCATCATACCGGTGTGCAGCCTTGATGACCGGGTAGCCGGTCTGCGTCAGCCATTTGTCTGCAAAATCCGTAATATTCTGGCCGGACACCTCCTCGATTGCATGTATCCAGTCGTTTCGGGATGCGTTTTTGTGCTGGTAGCGTGCATGATACCGGGCAAGCCCTTTAGCAAATGCCTCTTTGCCTGTCAGGGTCTCGATCATCCGGGCAAACTCCGGGGCCTTGACATAGGTGACACCGGTAATAAGTTCATTCGGGTCATTAAATCCCTCGGGTTCAATGGGCAGGGCACCTGCCCCGCCGTCAAAGAAGAGCGTGCCGCCCGCAGGCGAGAGCAGGTTGAGGACAGTCTCCAGACGGTTATAGTCTTCACCAAAATGGAAGGCATGATAGGCATTCTCAATATGGACGGTCACCGCCTCATTCAGCCAGATCTCAAAGGGGCTGATGCCGGTCACTTCCGACCCGTTCAGGTTATGGTAGAATTCATGCACCTTTACGCGCATCAGATACTCAAATGCACCATCTGTTGCGTCCGGAAACGCAAGGAGACGGTTGGTGGTGATGGTGGTATTGCCCACATTCTCCATGCCGCCGAAGTCGGAATTTTGCATCCCGATCTCACGGTAGACGGTGCCGGTATACTGGTATCCGGGCGTTATTGTCGCATCCATCTCAAGGAGACGGGAACGGATGGCCCGTACTTCATCATCAGGTGCTCCGGTCCGTATCAGGCGGTCCCGTTCCCCTGACAGGCGGTAGATTTCCTGCCGTGTTTCAGGAGCTGCATATGAATCCGGGCCGGTAAAGAGATAGATCCACAGGATGCTGTCTGCAAGAATTTCCAGTGCGTTTTCTGCGAGTGCAGCATCTGTCCCGGGCGGCCCCAGCAGTTCGAGAGTGAATGCGCTGCCGTCCGGGTATTCAAACGGGCGGGCGAATGTCTCATATGTCCCGACACCAAGGAAGAAGAGATAGGGCGCCATCGGTGTGACACTATTGTCGTAGGTGATGCTGTCACGGCCGTCTGCTACCGGATGGCGGGGAATCGTAATGTCACCATTGCTGATGAGAGTTGTGTAGCGGTTGTCAGCGATGATGGTGGTGGTGTATGTGCATTTTGCCGTCATATCATCGATACAGGGCACAAGGCGCTGGAATCCCCACTGCTGGCACTGGGTGATCTGCTGGGGCGGGGCACCTTCAGGAGTGACGTCATAATAGAGACCTTCCAGCACATGTGAGGTCGGATGGCAGACGGTCTCTGTGTAAACATCAAAGACCTCATCCGGTTGTATCGGTTGTGCGAAGTGAATGAAGAGCAGGCTTTTTTCGGTGTCATATGTGTATGACACCTCCCGTCCGGGGCTGGAGACACTTGTTACATTGAGGTTTTTTGCATTCAGGGTAATGGTCTCAATCAATGTGCCATGTGCCCTGAGTTTCATCTGCGAATGAACCACGGTCCGGGTATCGTAGATATCAAACGTCAAATCCATATGGCAGACATCGACAGGAATGATCCCGAAATCAGATGGATAGTATGTAAACTGGCGCTGTCCGGTCATGGGTTCAGGTATGCGGGGGAACTACAAAAATGATGCGAGGTTCCGGATGAGACAGATACTATAATTAATGAGTATCGCTTATCTCGGGGTGTTCCGTAAGGAGGTGTGAGTATTCTGAAAGATATTCGGATTGGATGGAAACTGGCAGCGTGTATTGTCGTGCTCCTGTCAGTATGCTGTGTGTGCGGGTGTACGGATGACTCTTCAGCAGGCGGTGAAGCAACGCCTGCACAGACAGCAGCGACAACGGCGCAGTCTTCTCCTCAGGCACCAGCGTCGGGTGAAGTGGTCCATTATACTGCCATGATGGAATACCTCCCGACCATGACCAATAACTGGATTGTCGGGGAAAAGGATGGGGCGACGATGACCTATAGCGGAGAGTCATGGAGTCAGGCGTATGCTGATTATACCCTGAAGTCTGATGACAGCGTCAAAGGAACTGTTGTAATTCAGGACACAAGGGGCATTGAGGGTGCCGGGTATTATGGGATGTGGACTGCGCAGATGACCATTGAGACCCCTGAGATGAAGATGTATACCGGGACTGTCGACGGGTATCCTGCCTATTTTATTGAAGATCTTGAGGATGATGATTATACTGAGATTGTCAGCATTAATGACCGGTTCTTTGTCTACGTCATGATAGAAAACGGCAAACCTGAATACCTGACCGTCTTCAACAACCAGATTGACTTTGATGGTATTGCAGGCCTTGCCTGAACTCTTTTTTTTAACGGGCGGGGTGAAGGGACAGAGCTGGAAGTCCCCGGTCTTTAGGCCGGGGATGAAAGCGGCGCCCCTTCGTCGTTACGATAGATACATTAGGTTGGTTGTAGTTATATGCTCACATCCAATATGAAGTATAAACTTGATAAGTCAGCACATTCGGTCTATGCCCTTCACTATCACTTGGTGGTGGTGGTAAAATATCGGCGAAAAGCATTATGTTCTGATGAAATTCGGGAACGCCTCAAAGATATAGTGTGGGACTTATCAAACGAATTAGGCATTGAAATTGTGGCTCACGAACCCGCAGAAGATCATTATCATTTGTTGTTCAAAGCAACCCCGAAAACCAATTTGGTGAATGTTGTCAATGTTATCAAAGGGGTATCATCACGGAAATTACGTCAGGAATATCCTGAAATCCAGTCATTTCTGTGGGACAATGCATTCTGGTCTCCCTCATATTTCCTTGCAACATCGGGTCAGGTTAGTCTTGATGTTCTGAAAGATTACGTTGATTCTCAAACGGAGAAATGAATGATCGTTTCCTACAAGTATCGTGCATATCCAGGTCCGGTTGCAGAGACGCAACTGAATGTAGCACTTGATACCTGTAGGTGGCTCTACAATAAACTTCTGGAAGAATGTAATGAGGCACGGGCTTGTGGTGTGCCTCTGAAGAAGAAGGAAACACAGGCCCGGATAGTGACACTAAAAGATGAGAATCCTGCACTAAAAGAAGTCTACTCTAAAGTGCTCCAGATGGTCAATTATACCGTATGGAGCAATATTGCCGCCCTGTCACAGACAAAACAGAGGGGGCGAAAGGTTGGGAAACTCCGTTTCAGGAGTGCATTCCGATACCGGACTCTTAACTACAATCAGTCCGGATTCAGGATCGACAGAGAACACAACTCCATCACGTTCTCGAAGATCGGTACAGTCCGGGTCAGGATGCACCGACCATATATCGGGACAGTGAAAGGTATTCTGATCACCCGCTCTGGTGATGGATGGTATGTAATTATTCAGGCCGAACAGGAAGTTTCTGAAACAAAACAATGTGGCAGGTCTGTCGGTATTGATGTCGGGCTGAATGCGTATTGTGTCGATAGCGACGGCAGGGTGGTCGAGAACCCCCGATTCTATGAACATTCTCTGGGCAGGATCAAAAAATTACAGCAGAGTGTTGCAAGAAAGAATCGGTTCTCAAAAAACTGGAAGAAAGCAAAGAGCAGACTGGACAAGGTATATGAACACATCTCCAACCAGAGGAATGATTTCCTGCACAAACTATCCCGTCAGTATGTCGATACATATGCCACGATTTGTGTTGAAAATCTGGATGTCAGGGGACTGAAGGAGAAAGACAACAATACAGGTATGCACAGGAGCATCCACAGTGTAGCATGGGGAAGATTCTTTTCTTATCTCTCGTATAAGGCTGAAAGTGCTGGTACGAAACTCATCAAAGTCAACCCAAAAAATACAACACAGATGTGCTCAAATTGTTAAAAAGACGTTATCCGATAGGGTTCACGAATGTCCTGATTGTGGATTCGTTGCTAACCGTGATTATAATGCGGCAGTAAATATCTGTCGTATAGGGATGGAACAGCCCTTTATGCCCGTGGAGACAATGCCCCTGCATCACGTTTCTGTGATGCAAGTGTTGTCAATGAAGCAGGAAGCCACGCCCTTTAGGGCGTGGTAGTTCACAAACCTGAAACATTTATTAGGTAAGCGAATATCTTGATCCCTGATTCGTTCATGGCGACTGGTGTGCGTGGAAATGACAAACAAAAAAGAACAGTATGAGGAAGATCTCAAAGAGATCAGAAACCGTATTATCGGGTTTGGTGAAGCCTCTGTTAAAAAGAGTTATTATCCACAGCTTCAGTATAAACAGGAAGAACTGGAACGATTCAGGGCTGCACTTGACAGCACCCTTGATATTGTATTTATTCTTGAACCCACTTCCGGCCGGATTATTGATGCGAACAGCCGCGCTGAGAAAATGCTTGGGTATACCAGTAAGGAACTCCTGAAAATGACGATTTTTGATGTAGCGGACAATGAAAGGCTTCATCAGGTTGTTGCAGGCATGGAATCTGTTATGCAGACGTCTGAGATTATCCGGGCAGAGGTGTCTGCGAGGGATGGCCAGACGATACGGATGGAACTGAGTGTTAGTTCAGCCCGCTTTAATAAAGACCGCTATTTAACTGTTGTATGTCGTGATATTACCGAACGCGAGGGGATGGAGGCGGCAATCAGGCGTTCTGAATTTCAATACCGAACGACGATAAATGCGCTCCATGATATTCTTGTGGTAATTGACGAATCGTTTCATGTAATTATTTTCAACGATGCGTTTGAGACGCTGTGCCGGAATAGTGGAATACAGGGGCGGATTCAGGGGATGGATCTGAAAATAATGGCTCCTTTTTTTTATTCTGATAGGGGGACTGATTTCTGGAGATTCATTTTATCAAGCGAATCTTTTGAAGAAGACATTAAATACCGCCATGACGGTAAATTTGCGATCTATTCTCTGCGGAATCTGCCAATTATTGAAAATGGTGTCTTTAAACAGTCTGTACTCTACCTAAGGGATACGACTGAATATTATGTTCTTGAAAATATGAAAAAAGAGGCATTTTTACAGATTGACAAGAATATGGAACAGTTTGCTGTCTTAAATGACCATGTCCGAAATCCCCTTCAGATCATTCTGAGTATCATTGATCTCGAGTGCGGTGAACTGACTGAAAAAATTCTGCCCCACATCAAAGAGATCGATGATCTGATCAATGCCCTTGATAACAGATGGATTGAGTCAGAGAAGGTCAGAAATATGATCGCACGGCATTATGGTATTTCCCTGATTGACCGGTCAGATATTGCCGATGTTATCCACTATCTTCAGGAAAGATGCGAGTCTGAAGAGTGAAGGGATTTTTTCGGTAACGGGTGATATACCCCGGAATCGGTTCCTCTACGGATAAAAAAAGAATTTTCAGATGAGTCCTGTTACGGGTTCTTCTTTTTCTGCATCATGTGCAAAATCCGGGTGAATCTCCTGTCGCACAATAAATGTCAGTATGAGGATGACGATGCCGAAGATAAATGCGACAAAGAATGCCAGATCAAATCCTGAGGCAAGGACTGACATCCTGATGTTTACGGGGGCATCCAGGGTGACACCCCGATGGGCTGCAATGGTTGTCATTCCCTGGATAAATACTAGGTTAAATAATGCAATTCCGATAGTCATGGGGGCGAAACGCTCCAGACTGGTCAGGCTTGATACCATGCCCTGATGGTTTCTGGAAACAGAATTCATGATCATATTTGATATGGGGGTGACCATCAGGCCCAGGCCGAAGCCGATGGTGAGCAGGCATAATACCACAAACCCGAGGGTGGTATCAACACCGAGTTTTGTCATCAGGAAATACCCTGCTGCGAGGGCGAAAGCGGCGACAATACAAAGAACTTTTCCACCGGTTTTATTGAATACTGCCCCTGCAAGAATGCCTGCAAACATCATCGCAAACGAGAGTGAGGTTAAGATCAGGCCTGCCGAGGATGTGTCGAATCCCTGGACGTATTCCAGATAAAACGGGAGCAGATAATTGATGCCTGAATAACTGAAGAAGACGAGGGAAAGGATCAGGTTCGTGAGAAGGAAATTCCTGTTCTTAAACAGTGAGAGTTCGAGGATGGGGTCGGCTGACTTCAGTTCGTGCCAGACAAAGTATCCCAGTGATGCTACTGCGAGGATGAACGTTCCTGCAATGACAGGAGATGTCCAGCCCAGTGCGTTTCCTTCTGAGACGGCAAAGAGGAGGGATGCAAGGCCGACAAAGATAAGGGCGGCTCCGCTTTTATCAAAGCCGGACAAATCGCCACGGGCGGTTGTGGCGGGGATGACTTTTGTTCCCAGAACTACCGCGATAATTCCGATTGGCACGTTGATGAAGAAGATCCAGTGCCAGGACATATACTGTGTTAAAAATCCTCCAATGGTCGGTCCAAGGGCGGTACCCAGTGCAGCAATGGTCATGATAATGCCCATTGCCTTTCCCTTGAGACTCATGGGGATGAATGTGGTGATCATCGCCGGGCCTATGGCTGAGATCATGGCACCGCCGACTGCCTGGATGATGCGTGATCCGACTAAGACATAAAATGAATCAATAATTTCAGGTAAAAATCCGCAGAGAAAGGATCCCAGGGTGAATATAACAAATCCTGACAGGAATATTTTTTTAAATCCGATGACATCGGATATCTTTCCAAATATCAGGACACATCCTGCCATCACCAAAAGATATGCGGTGGATACCCAGCTTACCGTACTGGACGATATATCAAAGGCTGCCGATATTGTCGGCAGGGCAATATTTACGATGGTTCCGTCCAAAGATGCCATGAAGGTGGCAAGTGCGATGGAAAGGATCAACAAGCCATATTTGGCTAAGGAATCACCGTTTTCAGTATTTTCCATATTGTCATTTCAATATGCCAATTAATTATCATTCCGATTCGGAAATCACGTGAGGATACAGAATTGTTCAGTGCTGCGGCTGAACCATAATGAGAATATTGTCACCCTTTTTCCACCCTCTTTGACCCACTCTGTTGGGGAATCGGGGGGCAGAACGGGCGTATTTTCTGCTCATTTTTGCTGCCGGAAAATGATGGCTGTAATGCCTGTTATTTGATGAAATGACGGTTGATTGCGGACTAATAAGGGGTCGTGATTGTCGGATATTTTGGGAGGACGTTATCGGTTGTCTCGACTGAGATCGGCCCGCTCCGGGCTTCTGTGTGGACGCGTTTTTCCGGGTCGCAGAAACGCAGGATGTGTTATTTGAACGCTATGTGAACTACCACGCCCTAAAGGGCGTGGTAGTTCACGCCGAAGAATTCTTCATTTTTCATATATTTTCCCTCTTTGGTATAGCAATATAATGGATCTGTTTTGTCATCTGTCCGATGACTGAGTTCAGGCTGAGAAGAGAACGGGAACGATCCGGTGAAACGGTCACTGGCCAGACGAAGAGGCAGACTCAGAGACCAACGATAAAGGGGATCTTCTTTCTGTTCAGGAGAGTGGGAGAGTTTTCATTTGTTGAGAGAACGCAGAGAATAAAACGGATTGCAAATCTGAATAATGAATCGAAGAAGATATTGCGGCTATTGGGTGGGGGGTATGGAAAATACTATTGTTGAAAGGGGATCTGCGGAACGTGTGGTCAAATCCGCTTCTCCTGGAAATTTTGCTTACGTTTTTCCAGTCTCTTTCCCGTTCCACGTCGTGGGCAATGTCCCGAATCATAAAAAATACCTCCATGTTCAACATTTGCCAAACCTCTGAAGTGGTCAACCGAGGTTTGGTTTTTGTGGATATTTAAACCGGCACACTTGGGGATTTTTAGCTTGCCAGTGACAACAAGGCCCATTAATCCAAAGAATGATGATCTGTATGCAAGCCCATTAAGAAGAGTAAGGGGCAATGACCCGGTATATTTTTAGTATTCATACATAACAAATTGATATCGCCTTATTTTTGAAAGGGAATTTATATGAATAATAAATACAAATTGATCTGTTAGGACCCCCAAAAGGGTGGCAGTAATATTTGTGATAGCCATATACATCAGTATAACAGTAAATTTAAACATAAATTTTGCAGTAAATATTGGTAGTATTAATATGGTTGATCAAACGGATAATGAAATAGAACTTGGAATAGCTGAAAAAATAATGAATTTCGCATCAAATTTTAAAATTGATGTTGGGCTATCCAAATTATCCACTGTTTACGGGTTCTAACTTAGGCTTTTCTTTTTCAGATTTCAGCTAATATTCAAAAGGAATGGGAATTATCTCAAACTTGACAAGCAAATCATAATCCCATCATCCGCAATAAATTCCTAAAATCCATTGACAAATGCAAAAAACAACAAAATGAAAATGTTAGAACAGTATGCTGATATGGGGATTCGAACCCCAGTCGCTGGCGTAAAAGGCCAGCATGATTGGCCCCTACACTATATCAGCAGTGGGCACAGTTGTGCCTGAATATATACGGGCCCGTTGGATATATATTTTTCGAATTGAAATTCCGAATAGAAATGCCGGAGTAAATCCAGAGAAAATTGAAAGAAATGTCTGAGAAAATCAGGAGAAAGAGGTCAGTAGATCGGAGTCCCCTCTGTCTCTGTCTTGGTTTTGAATCCGGCCATCAGCTGTTTGACAACCGGGCCCGGTTTTCCGGTGCCAATCTCCCGGCCGTCAATTTTAGTTACCGGTGCCACCTCGGCAGCGGAACCCGTGACGATGACCTCATCCGCGGTATAGAGATCAAAGTATCCCATGTTCCGCTCAACTACCGGAATGCCCAGTTCGTCAGCCACTTCAAGGAGCACCATACGGGTAATGCCCCTGAGATTATTCAGCGTGTCCGGTGTAATGATGACTCCGTCCTTCACCACATATATATTGTCGCCGGAGCCTTCAGCGACATAGCCGTTGGTATCAAAGAAGATGGCCTCGTCACCACCCTTGTAATTGGCCTCAATCTTTGCCATGATATTATTGAGGTAATTGAGGCTCTTTACATTCGGTGGCAGGGATTCTGCCGGGTTTCTTCTGATTGAACAGGTGATGGCGGTCAGCCCCTTATCATAGAGGTCACCATACATGGCACCCCATCCCGTCGCAATCACAATGATCGTTGGTGTGCTGCATTTATGCGGGTCAAGCCCAAGGTCACCGACTCCACGGGTGATGATCGGGCGTATGTAGGCATCCTTAAGATCGTTTTTCCTGAGTGTTTCAAGGATGACTTCGGTCATCTCTTTTTTTGATATGGGTATCTTCAGGTCAATGGTCTTTGCAGAATCCCACATTCTGTCGATATGTTCCTGGAGACGAAACACATGCCCGTTATAGGCACGGATGCCTTCAAAAACGCCGTCTCCGTAGAGCAGACCATGATCAAAGACGGAAACTTTCGCGTCCTCTTCCTGGACAAATGCTCCGTTCAGGTAAATCAGCATACAGTAGTATACCGTCCGGGAATTCAAATGGTTTGCGATCAAAAAAATATGCGAAATCCGGCCGATGCCCTGACCGCAGTCGCGGACGTTCGGTTGGTTATCTTTCGGACCGGCACCGGTCGGTAAATGTCTGGAACATACCGGGTACAGAGGACGGGTGCAGGTGCGTATATCCTGCAATGGTATTGCTGCACACCGCTCCGTCCAGATTGTCTTTGATACCTTTCCCCCGTGTCAGCCGGTATGCATACTCTGTATCATCCGCAAGGCGCACATCGGTGTGATGGAACTCATGGCCCGCAAAGGCACCGCTTCCGAGGGGGCTCTTGTCCGACG
>NZ_JAAAWJ010000026.1 GCF_009914725.1 Methanogenium sp. MK-MG | reverse complement strand
CTAACTGTCAAATAGATTATCCGGACAAAAAATGAAAATTTTTGATCGCTGTAGCGGATAGTTTGCTCAGGTAAATGAACTCAAACTGGCAAACTTAGGTTAATATGTGGAAACAACATGGAATGATTTTAAAATCATATTATTGGAGAGAATATACATTATGGAGCGATGGTTATTTTTGTTGTACCATTGGAAATGTGAGTAAAGCCACTATTACAAAATATATACAAGAACAGGGATGATCGCTTACATCCCCTTGGCTAAAGACCAAGGGGTTTTACGCTCAATTTATAACATTATTTTATGGAGGATTTAGATGACATTCGAAACAGAATTCGTATCAAATGATCCGGTCCGGGGCTCTACAATGAAAAAAATTATTATTGTCCAGCGAAATGATCCGAATTCTGATGCTGCTACGAATTCGCGGAAGCTGGCAGAGCTCAGGGAGTTAGCACATGCTGCGGATTATGTGGTTGTTGGCACATTTGTGCAATCAAGACTTCCTGACCGGAAGTACCAGATCGGTTGCGGTAAGGTGGATGAGCTTGCGGAGCTTGTGGAATCTCTTGATGCTGAAAAAGTAATTTTTAACAACCAGTTGTCAATGACGCAGATCTATAATATATCTGAGGCATGCAACTGTGAAGTAATAGACAGGTTCCAGCTGATCCTTGAGATATTTGCTGCAAGAGCCACTACATGGCGTGCAAAACTGCAGGTAGAGCTTGCGGAATTACAATATAAGCTTCCGAAAACAAAGGCTCTCAATTTCCTGATGAAGAAGGAACGGCAGGGATTTATGGGTCTTGGAGGTTATGAGGATTCTTATGAGCAGGATATTAAGAAAAGGATCGCAAGAATCCGGGCCGAACTTCAGCAGGGAGACGGGAGTGAGTCCCTGCGCACTTTCCGGCATGAAAAAGGATTTTCCCTTGTCGCTCTGGCAGGGTATACGAATGCGGGAAAAAGTACTCTTTTCCAGTCACTTGTAGAGGAAGAGACAGTAGTCAGGGACATGCTCTTTACGACACTATCTCCTACAACACGTGCTCTCACGACAAATAACAGAAAGATGCTGCTGACAGATACGGTGGGATTTATCGAAGACCTCCCGCACCTGATGGTGGATGCTTTCAGGTCAACGCTTGATGAGATATTCCTGGCTGATATCATTCTTCTTGTGGTGGATATGAGTGATCCGGTGGATGTTATAAGACAAAAACTGGCTGTCAGCCATGATATCTTCTGGGAGAGAACGGAGGGTGCGGTGATAGTTACTGCTCTTAACAAGGCCGATCTTCTTCCTGATGAAGAACTGCAGGAAAAGCTGGAAGTGATCGGTGATCTTGCTCCTGCTTCTGTCATGATATCTGCAAGATCAGGAGAAGGTATTGACGAACTGAAACAGCTTTTGTATGAGAAGCTGCCGACGTGGGAACGGTGCAGGCTATCCATCCCGATGTCCGAAGAGGGTATGTCCATGGTATCGTGGCTTTATGATGAAGGCATTGTGCACAGAATCGAGTATGGGGATTCCATTCTCATGGAAATAGAAGCAAGGGATGAGATCATTCAGAAAGTAAAGCATTTCGCTCTGTCTCCGTAGGGATATTGATATTCGGAGTATTTGCCCCCCCTCCACCGATTTTAACGGGAATGAATGGTTCGATCAAAATATTATGGCTACAGATTAACTTTTCATGAATGTGCCTCTCAATCGGGAACAGATATTGCAGTTTGTTCCTGACCGATCCCGAAGCCGCCCGCAACCCGATTTTATTTTGGGTTGGTGTCTGACCGTTCAGAAACAGGCTGAGAAGATCGCCGAGCTCGAATCCCGTATCGAGGATTTAGAGGCACAGTTAAAACAAAATAGCCGTAACAGCAGTCGTCCCCGTCATCGTGCCGGGTTCAGTCTGCATCTGCACCACCGGTCTTCTGCCCCCTGGGGGTGGTTTTGGTCAGGGAAATTGCATAGAAGTGGTGCCCGGTCCGTTTGACTGCAATCTCGGAGATGTCCCCGCCGTGGGCGTGAATTTCTGTGGAGATGGTCTGCGGGACGAGGGAGAGTGGAACCGGGCCCGCGCTGATGGGCGTCCGGGCACCGGCCGGGGAGTTTATGTTTGTTGCCGCCGACTGTTCATCGGCAGTTCCTCTCAAACCTATGTGGGAGCATGGTTTTTTTGCGGGGCTGCCTTCTTCTCTGCATTCTTCTCTGCCTTCTTCTATCGGCACTGCGGGTTGCATGTCCGCACCTTTCCGTCCGGCATCATCAGCCGGGTTCTGTTCTTCTGTGATTGGTGTTTCTTCTGCGATTTCTCCCGGACGACGGGCAATGCAATGGGCGTAGCGTGCGGGTCCGGGATTGGGTTCGCTACTTTCTTTTCGGTTTTTCTCATGGAGATTTGCTCCTGTGCGACAGAGTTTCCTGTGCACAGGAGGTGATGGGACGGCTGGGATGATAGAGGAAAAGTCTGTGATGTGTATGTAATGATTTGAATAAATCAACAACGGTCCTGCTGAATGCAAAATTCCCGGTATTTTTGTACCAAATCGGGAAAAATGAAACATGAATTGACAGGTTGTTTGGATGAGTGAATGGCAGACTGCCCGGCTCAGGATTCAAAGGAAGTGCTCTCATTCCTTCAGAATGAGGACATTCCTCACATTATGCCGGTGAAGAAATATGGCGCAGAGATGAACGCACTTTTGGTTAGAAATCGCGCCAGAAACGCGACATACACGATGAAAGGCAAAGGAAAACCTCTCTATATGAATATCGCAATCGATGTTCAGTACCTTAAGGGAAAGAACGGGAAATACGGTAACATAAATCTTGGATATGTGGCACATGGCCTCGACTGGAAACCGATAAGGATCTATAATACCTACAAAACAAGGTTCGCCATCGAAGCGTCGTATCGCATCAGAAACTGCGTGAAATGTAAAACATCGTCCAAAAATGTGGTGATTCGTTACTTGTATGCTGTGATCGCTCTGTTACTCAAAACATTTGGGTCGTGTTGCAGAGGACTTACTTCTCTCTGGTGAAGCGAGGGCCAAGAACAGTTGAAGAGGATCTGTTCAGGTTTGATCAGTTCCGGATGATGGTCTGGGAAGGTATCAGAAAAGTTTTGAGACCAGTTACGGAAATCCCTGTTTTAAGGTTGGCTGTTTAGAGATTGGAAGGGGGGTGAAACGAATTTTGGATTTACTATTGGAGGTAAATTAGAGAACTACTGGGCCCTTGATGTCAAGAGGTCACAGGTGTTTATGAATGAGCGGGAAGTTCGAGAGGAGATTCTGAATATGTCCTATAAGGAGGGAGTGAGAAGAGGGATTAATCGAGGGACATTGTGGAGAATGAAGAACATATACAGGGTGTTCAATTGAATTAATATGGACTTCCTCAGGTTTGCCAATACAATTCATCAGATTTTAAACGACATTTTAAAATTTTTAAGGTTGATTGCCCACATTATTTTTTAATTGTTTATCTCCTCAATTAATTGAAATCCCCCTGAGACTATTTGAAGTTGATCTTTGGATTTATAAAAAGATGTAGTAAATATAGAAAATTTGAACGTTTTTGAATATTTATTTCCAGCAATATCTTCATAAGATATTCTCAATACCAGTGGTGGAACATCTTTATGAATATTACTTATTCCTTGAGATTGACTAATTGAATTAAGATATAAACCAAGCATTTTCAAATAACTCTTTGGAATATAAATAAATGTCGGGGTTTGATCCTGGTTAATTGGAAGGATGAAATTCAAATCATTAGGATAATCTCCATACAATATAAATACGCCAGGGTGTTTTACCGACCCTTTCTCCCCTCTCCAATAAGAAATGGCATGTCCATGATATTCAATACCATAGAGATTATATTTATTAATAATTTCACTAAATAATTTTGAATCAAAAAACCATGAACATGTAATTTTTTTTGCACAACCACAACCTAAATTGTAAATGGCCATTTTTCCAGAATCTGAAATTTTCTGAATGCCCCCATCCAAAGTTTCCGGATAATTAAATTCACCGTAATCTATCTCCTTCTCGTAGACAATGTTAAAATCGGATATTTTGGGAATGGACAAAGTTGGTAGAATGGTAGATTTCCTTTGTTCTTGCATCTCAAAAAGTGTTAGACAGATAAATAATGCTGTAATTAATGTAGCAAATGCCGAAGTTCCAGCAATTGTTGTTTTATAATCAACCAGATCAAATGACGCCAGTGTTGCAATTAGGGCCAATAATGTAATAATCCCAGTAATTGTCAATAATTTTAATTTATAATATTTCACATTAAGGAATTCACCAAACGGAAGATATGCTTTCTTGTAGCTTGATCTGTCGAGTTGCAAAATCGATAGATAACTATTACCCCGAACACAAGGTCGGGGTTGTAGTTATCTTGTGATTTTTGAACTTTTAGAATTAGGTTTATTATTTTCGTAGGTTTGAATCATACCCCTCGAACACAAGTTCAGGGTAATAGTTATCTTGTAATTTTTGAACCTTTCAAGGATGATATAGCACTGTTCTGAAAAGTTGTTAGAGTAGCGGTTCTCTTTTTTCCAAAGATTGTATGATCTTTATTATACTGGTTACTAGAAGAAATAGAGACGGTCATCTTCTTGAAATTAATATAATACTATGAGTTGGAATAAATTGAATATTGATAATAATTATTAAAAAATGATTTCAATTCTTGGGGGATATCAATTGGAATATCTCTGTAATTCTACATCAACAGAAGGGTTGACATAATCATATTCTTCGCAGTCTTCAACATTTACTCGAATATTACTTGGAGATACTTTACCATTATCGAGGATATCAAAATAACATTTATGGAGTGGATAGTATGACATAATGCACTCTAAATCATTACACATACCAATTTGGGAAGTGGAGACTGCTGCAATGAACGTCAAGAATTCACTTGTATTTTTTACTTTATTTGGATAGTCTGTTGGATCTGTTGAAATTACTTTAGGAACGCTAATTTTAATTTGACAGGTATCCGGATCATAAGTAAATTCGATAGCTGAAAGATCATCAGAAAATTTCATTTTGATGCTTAAAGTCCAATCTTTTTCTATATCATCTAGTTCTTTTATTAGCGAATTATAGTATTCTTGACGAGTTTCCTTAGGGATTGACGAATCAGAAAGAGATCTCAAACTCTTTTTTACTGCTCCTATGTATTTTGTTTGGTGAGATAAAAGACAATATCCAGGCAATTGTTTATCTTCATGTTCAATATCCGCCAAACAGAATAGACTAACAAAATTTACATAACCTGAATTTTTATAAACACGATGTAATTGCACGACAAGATGAGCTATAAATAGTCGCCGTTGAACATCATCATCAACGGTGAGAATTGGACTGAAATACCACTCAAGTTCTCTCCATCGTGTTTTCTTCGGGCTACTATGCTGATTGATTATAGTTTTTTCAATTTTGTAATCTCCATCTACAAAGCCTGGGCTATAATCTCCATGAGTTTCAATTTCGGTTTCTCGGTCGTTCATTAATATTCACCTCATAATCACCAATTACTATACCCGGACTTTGATTTCCCGTTGTAGTGATTTTTACATCTGATGGTGATTTTTCTTCAGAATAGGGAATTATGTAATAAATGTAACCAACAATAAAAATTCCAATCGCTACTCCAACCGAGGCAATAACTCCAAAAACTCCAATCTCTGACTGAATGCTAATTATTGAGCCGATAAATCCAATTACGGCATTTATTACAGCAAGCAGTATTATTAGGTGGTTTCTTGAAAATTTATTCGACAGACAATATCACCAACGAATCTAATATATCATTCATTATTAGCTATTCTTATTTATAGTCACTAAAGTGAGTCCTAAATGTAATTTTTAGCCGGATGATGTATTTTATGTTAAAATTTTAGAATCCTATCCCTCACATGTGTATTCATCGTAAACCCTACATTCCCGCAAACTCATAACGAGCCAGATCCAAAATGGCTGAATTTCGACTGAAATTATAAATTGGGCGAATTTCATTGATTGATAAAATTGCGCTCGTTAGGTGTCAAGTACAACACATGACGAGTTCTTGTATTTCAGAATACTAAAAAAATGTCAACTAAACTGCAATCAAACGAATATGGTGGCTCTTTTTTCTCCTCATAGTTATGTGTCACCGGGAATGCAGGGTAAACGGTGTCCCGCTTTTAGCATTCTGCTTCAAATAATGCAGAGTCCCTTTTGAATATCCTTGTTTCACCCAATCAGAATACGAAATAATCTGAATAAACTCTCTTAGTTCTCACTCATTGTCAACGCCGGGTTAATTTTCCCCAGGTATGCCGGAATATTTTTCCACAATTTTAAACTTGCCAGGAATTGTGCGTATTTATGATGCCCGTTCTACCGCGAATGGACGGACGGATGGACGGACAGATGAATGGATGGACGGACAGATGAATGAATAAACAAACAAACGAACAAAAAAAAGAAATATTTAAAAATCTTCAAACAGACTTCCGGGCGTTCCAGGCTTCCTTGACTTCACTGCCTTCAAGGAATACCAGACCGTGCTCGTCTGCATATTTGCGTGCATCCTCTTTCGTCAGAGCCCGGCCGGTCTTCTCATCCAGCATCTCACATATCGTGACTGCAGGAGTGGCGCCTGCCATCTCAGCAAGGGCAATCGAAAGCTCGGTCTGCCCTTCCCGCTGGTCAAGCAGAGTGTCTGCTGCCCTGAGGAGGGCCATGTGTCCGGGAGTCCGGAACTCTGCTGCAAAGTTATCTCCGCCGCCATTCAGCGTCTTTTCCACCTGTTCTGCCAGGCGGGTCACCGTGAGTGCCCGGTCATTATCCGTGATGCCGGTGAAGGTGTCCCGGTGATTGACCCAGAGAGAGAAAGACGAGTGGTTTCTCCGGTCATACGGAATGTCCCCTTCCTGCTCTGCCAGGTTTGTCGGCTGGAGGATCTCACTTGCAAACGGCAGACCGAAGTTCTTTGCCGCCTGTGGATGGAGAGCGGTGCAGATGAGACCGCCTCCGTCTTTTCTCATCCGGACAATATGTTCCGGTCTGACCGCATCTGATCTGATGGCAAAATCCGTTTCTCCTTCCCGATCATCAAAGTCGAAGAGGAGAACAAATTCCCCTCTTTTGAATGCTTCCAGTGCCTTCTCTATCATTATCGTGTCACCTCAATTATTACCGCTGCACCGTCATCCGTTCCCAGCACATCCCGTAGCCGTTCTGCTGATATAAGTTCAATAATATCCTCCGGGTAATGGGTTCTTCCGGGGATGATAATTGCGCATGCATATCCGCCAATGGAACATTTCAGGGCACGGGCTCCGCCAAATGTGCGGTCATGGTCGGTAAACCCATCAATTTCTGTCCACTCCATTGCATCGAGTTTGCGGCGTGTCTCGATGCTTGTCGGACTGAGTTTTACATTAAATGTTCCGGGATACGGGGTGATGCCCAGTTTCTCTGAAAACTGGCTGGCATACCCTTCCACGCTTATATAATACCGGCCTTCCCCGAGACCGCTGATGAGTTCCCCTTCCAGTAGATAATGCCTGTCGTGCGTCTCAAATATGCGGCGGTATGCGGCATATTCAGCCCTCATATTTTCCTCCCCTGCTGCTGTGATAGTCACATACTGTCCGTCCCCCCCCATGGTCCGTGAGATCATGTGGGCATTTTCAAGGGAGATCAGTCTCCGGGAGGCAGTCTGGGGGCTGATGGAAAGTTCCTGTGCAAGACTCTGTGAAGAGACGGACACAGCACCGGAAAGCCCCCCCAAAAGGGCGATCGCTTTCAGGCAGATCAGGTCATCGGGTGCGATCATCTTATATCATTTTTGGAATACATGCCATATATGGGTTGCCATCCCTGTTTGCCCGTATGACATATGCTGTGCTGTCTTTCCTGTAATTGAAACGGATGTCCGGACAGATTGTCCTTTGCAAAGACGTGTATTGCGGTTTTAACCAGGAACTTTTTGGCTGAATATCTCAAAACGAGAGGTATCTCGTGTATGTGGGAGGTAGATCCTGCAATGATGTCGTTGAATGCCGAAATGTTCTTCGTTAATTATATAATGGCGGCGAGCAAAGAATATACCTATGAAATCCGCACTGCGGACCCGTCTTGCTGAAAAAATGGCAGGAGAGATCACGCTATCTGCATCCCCGGGAGAGGCCATGAAGAAATGGCGTCTGGCATTCAACATTCCCCCCGGAGTACTTGCAGATGAGCTGAACTTCTCTCCGTCGGTCATCTCTGATTATGAGGGTGGCAGACGTAAGAACCCGGGTACTGCGGTTGTTGGAAAGATTGTTGACAGCATCCTGAGTATTGATGAAGCGAATGGTGGCAGAAACATCCGCAAATTCGCCAAAATCCTCTGCAATGACTTTGATCCTGATGTCATATATGACATGCATGATTACAACATGCCAGTCCCGCTCACACAGTTCTGCAACGCGATTGCCTGCACACACCAGGTGGGCTCCATGGATCAGCAGATCTACGGATATACTGTTGTCAACTCGGAAAACGCCATTCTTCAGCTTTCAGCCAATGAATTTAATCGGATTTATGGCTGGAGCACAGAACGGGCGTTAATCTTTACCAATGTATCAACCGGCAAATCGCCGATGATCGCAATCAGAGTGACACCATTCAAACCACGCTGTGTGATTCTTCAGGGTATATCCCCGGAGGAAGTGCATCCGCTTGTTCCCCGCCTTGCAGAGAGTGACCGGATTACTTTGCTGTGCACTGAAATGGACGTCAACGAGATTGTCGATATTCTGAGGGAAGAATTATGGTAGGAATAATTACATACGGCGCATACATCCCGCGGAACCGCGTTAAAACCGAGGAGATTGCACGGGTATGGGGTGCAAACGGCGCTGAGATTGCCGCAGGCCTCGGTGTGAAAGAAAAGTCGGTCCCCGACCTTGACGAAGACACGATTACCATGTCCGTTGAGGCGGCACGCTATGCCCTCGCCCGCAGGGATATCCCGCGTGATGCGATTGGGGCCATCTACGTTGGTTCAGAATCTCACCCGTATGCGGTGAAGCCCAGTGCGGCAACTGTAGGTGAGGCAATTGGTGCCACACCCGTGATGACCGCAGCAGACTTTGAGTTTGCATGTAAGGCAGGCACCGCAGGTATCCAGACCTGTATGGGCATGGTGAAGTCAGGCATGATCAAATACGGATGTGCCGTCGGTGCAGACACCGCACAGGGTGCACCCGGTGACGCACTTGAGTACACTGCCTCTGCAGGCGGTGCGGCCATCTTCATCGGTGAAGACAACCCGATTGCAGAAATAAACCATACCTGTTCGTTCACTACAGACACGCCTGACTTCTGGCGGCGTGAAGGACAGACATATCCCAGCCACAGTGGCCGTTTCTCTGGTGATCCGGCATATTTCAAGCATGTCCAGGGTGCCGCACACCTGATGCTTGAGCAGATGGGCACAGAACCGTCTGATTATGACTATGCCATCTTCCACCAGCCGAATGCAAAGTTCCCGCGGAGGGTCTCCGGCATGCTTGGGTTCACCGCAGAGCAGATTGGTCCTGGTCTCGTGGTCCCGCGCCTTGGGAACACCTATTCTGGTGCCGTCCCGGTCGGTATATCGGCAACCCTTGATGTGGCAAAACCCGGTGATCGCATCTTTGTCACCTCGTACGGGTCCGGCGCCGGCAGTGACGCCTTTGACATCACCGTAACAGATGCCATTGAGTCTGATCTGTTCAACCGGTCTGCCGCACCAACCGTTGAAGAACTTCTTGCAGACGGGAAGTATCTGGACTATGCACTGTATGCCAAACACAAAGGAAAAATAGTGATGCAGTAATGAGAGAAGTAGCAGTTGTTGGAATCGGCCTTACCGAATTCGGAGAAAAGTGGGACACATCGTTCCGGAATCTCTTCGTGGAGGCAGGTGCAAATGCCCTGGAAGACGCAGGAATGAGCGGCGACCAGATTGACGAAATGTTTGTCGGAAATATGAGCGGTGGACGGTTTGTCCTGCAGGAACACATCGGTGCCCTCATTGCAGACCATGCCGGCCTCACCAAAAACCACATCCCCGCCACCCGTGTGGAGGCAGCATGTGCGTCCGGCGGCCTCGCCTTCCGGCAGGCATATACAACGGTTGCATCAGGTATGCAGGACATCGTCATTGCAGGCGGCGTTGAGAAGATGACCGATGTCGGCGGCAGCGAGACCACCGATGCACTTGCAGGCGCAGCAGACCGTGAATGGGAGGGACTTGCCGGTGCCACCTTCCCCGGTCTCTATGCGATGATTGCAACCGACTATATGAACCGGTATGGTCTCACAAGAGAACAGCTTGCGATGGTCTCGGTCAAAAACCACCGCAATGGCGCCCACAACCCGATGGCACAGTACAGAAAGGAGATCACTGTTGCGGATGTGATGAAGTCCACGCTTGTTGCAGATCCTCTGCGGCTTCTTGACTGTTCTCCGGTGACAGACGGTGCTGCAGCAGTCATTCTCTGCCCGATGGAGATGGCACGCGAATTCACCGATACACCGGTGAAGGTGCTGGCATCATCACAGGCATCCGACACCATCTCCCTGCACGACCGCCGGGATTTCTCAACTCTGGACGCAACAGTCGCTGCAGGCAGGCGTGCGTTCAAACAGGCATCTCTCACACCAAAAGATATTGGCATGGTCGAAGTGCATGACTGTTTCACTATAGCAGAACTCTGCGCCATCGAAGACCTCGGTTTCTGTGTAAAGGGAGAGGCTGGAAAACTGACCGAAGACGGCCAGACCGCACTGGGCGGATCTATTCCTGTCAACACATCCGGCGGCCTGAAGGCATGCGGCCATCCGGTCGGTGCAACGGGTATCAAGCAGGTATGTGAGATTGTTGAACAGCTTCGCGGAGAGGCGGTCGGACGGCAGGTCGATGCAGAGATTGGTATGACCCACAACGTCGGCGGAACGGGTGCAACGGTTGTCTGTAACATTCTGGGGGTCTAAAAATGTCAGTCCCGCGTTACTGGAGAAAGCAGCAGAACCGGTATAACCTGAAGGGTAACAGATGTGAGACGTGCGGGCGGTATTTCTTCCCGCCGCGAGTCTTATGCCCGGAGTGCCGGAGAGACGGAAAGATTGTTGACTATGAATTTTCCGGGAATGGTACCGTGCGTACCTTCTCAATCATCCGAACGGCAAGCGACGACTATGATCTGCAGACGCCATATCCGCTCGCTATCATAGAACTCGAAGAGGGCACCTGCATGACAGCGCAGGTGATCTGTGAACCTGATGAGATTGCTATTGGCATGCCGGTGAAGCGTGTGTTCAGGAAGATTATCTCAGAAGGTGACGGTGGGGTCATTGTCTACGGCACAAAATTTGTGCCTGCGTAAACCGCACTAAAAATAATCCTCCTTTTTTGGCATGAGTATGTGCCGAAGAATATTTTTCAGACCTGTCAGTCGTTATGCACAATGTATCTCCCTCCTCCTGGATATGGGCTCTTTCTTGCCTCTGATATCCTTGTGGTGACCGGGTTTACGAAAAAATTTAGTTATATGAGAAAAAAGAGGAGTATTCTACCTATGATCTTCACTCCCCGGTGCGGGTAATGTCATAGACCGCGTGATGCTGTGCGGCGGAGTATGAGCGGACCTGGTGTTCTCCTGCAATGGTGCAGGGATACTCATCAATCATCTCACGATATTCTCCCTCACGTTCCTGCATCGCGTAGAGGTGGATGGTGCCGCCCGGCCGCACGAGGTGGACTGCTGTTTCAAAGAAGGGTACCGGACTCATCGGGAGGTTCATGATGACACGGTCAAACGAACCGGTGGTCAGATACGCTCCCAGATGGGACGCATCCGCAAGCATGGGGATGACATTATGGCGTCGGTTCAGTCTGATATTCTCTTCCATTAAGAGGACTGCACCGGGATTGATGTCACCTGCAAAGACGATGCCTGCCTTCTCTGCGAGTGCGACTGCAAACGGCCCGACGCCTGCGAACATATCACAGACCCGTTCTTTCTCTTCCATCAGGGATACAATCCGCTGCCGTTCATTTGCGAGGCGTGCGGAGAAGTATGCGGCTTCGAGATCTATTTTAAACCGCATACCGTATTCGGTGCACTCTGTGGCGGTCACCGGCACTCCTGCAAGCACCCGGAATCCCCGTGTCCGGTACTCGCCTGAAACGGGTGTTTCGGCATGCAGCACCGTATGAAGGGAAGGGCGTGATCCGAGCAGCAGCTCTGCTGCCTCCGTGTCATCGTCCTGCATGATGGCAATACCCCCCACCAGATCATGCCGGGGGAGGGGAACGGCTTTTACATTTGGTTCGCATTCCCAGCGTTCGGTTGCACGGGCAGGGTCTGTCACCGGGAAGAGCAGAAATGCCCCGTCACGGGTGGGTTTGAATGACGTGTCAAGGACGCCGTCACTGATCAGCTGCCGTCGCATCGGTTCGCCCTCTCTCACCGGCACGCGGACGCACCATTGTTCCTGTTTCACCTGACCACCTCCATTTATTGTCTTTCTCTTCTATGTGATATGTACATGGATGAATATATGCAGCGGATACGGGATGGTTCGCTGAAACTCCATTCGCTTGAGGCAGAACTTCCTTCTGATGAGGCAATATCCGTTCGCCGTTCCTTTATTGAAGAAGAGACCGGAGTCTCCCTGTCTGTACTTGGCGAGTATGCAATCACGACAGAGCGCGTCACAAAGCGCAACTGTGAGAATATGATCGGCGCTGTTCAGGTGCCGGTCGGTGTGGCAGGTCTTCTGCATGTGAAAGGCGAGTATGCGGATGCAGCATATTACCTGCCCCTTGCCACCACCGAGGGCGCCCTCATCGCCTCGGTGAACCGCGGGTGCCGGGCTATCACCAAGGCCGGCGGTGCCGAGGTGCGCATACAGCGTGACGGCATGACACGGGCACCGGTATTTGCCTGTGACAGTGTGCCGCATGCTGTTGAGGCGGCCCGCTGGGTGGAGGGGCATTTCACCGCCCTTGCAGAGGCGGCGGCCACCACCACATTACACGGCCGTCTGGAACATATCACGACCCATATCGCGGGCACCAGCCTGTATGTGAGATTTGAATTCTTCACCGGCGATGCGATGGGGATGAATATGGTCACCATCGGCAGTGAGAAGGCAGCGGAAGTCATTGTGGCAGAGACTGGTGTTCGCCTGGTTGCACTCTCCGGAAACCTCTGCACTGACAAGAAACCTTCCGCTGCGAATGTGGTGATGGGCAGGGGGAAAACCGTGGCAGCAGGTGTATTCCTCTCTGATGCGATGGTAAAAGAGATCTTCAGGACCGATGCAGCATCCCTCACTGAGGTCAATACCCGCAAAAATCTGGTAGGGTCCGCCCGTGCAGGTTCTCTCGGGTTCAATGCCCATGCGGCAAACGTCATCGCAGCAGTCTTCCTTGCCTGCGGGCAGGACCCGGCACATGTTGTCGAGGGCAGCAATGCGATTACCACCGTTGACCCGGTGGAAGGCGGGGTCTATGTCTCGGTGACGCTCCCCTCCCTCCAGGTGGGGACGGTGGGCGGCGGCACGGCAATTGAGACCCAGCAGGCATGCCTGCAGATGCTTGGAGTGGCGGGTGGCGGAGACCCGACCGGGGCCAATGCAAAAGCCTTTGCAGAGATTATTGCAGCAGGTGTGCTTGCAGGAGAACTCTCACTTTTAGGGGCGCTTGCGGCAGGTCACCTGGCACGGGCGCACAAGCAGCTTGGGCGTGGATAAACCCAATAGATCTTTTTTTTCAGGTAAACCAGCGCATCATCAGGGTGGCATCTTCGCCATCGCTGTAGTAGCTGTCTACCATGAATACCTGTGCATACCCATATTTCTGATAAAAACGCTGCGCATCATGGTTTGAAACACGCACCTCAAGCTGGACTGCTCCTGCCCCGAGGATCATGCATTCAAATTCAATGCGCTGCAGCAGTTTGCCACCGGCCCCATCCCTCTGGGAAGACGGCCTGACCGCGATATTCATGATGTGACCATAGACGGCATCTCCTGTGTCCTCCATCCCGGCGGAGACGAAACCGATAATGCCATTGTCAGTTTCTGCGACAAAGAAGAGGCCGGGATACAGATATAGCACGTCCCGGAATGCAGATTCATCCCATGGGTCCGGGAACAGTTCGTGTTCGATTGCACAGATACCTGGCAGGTCAGCCTGCCGGGCCCGGCGAATATGGATGTCAGTATTCTGCATTCACTCATGTACTCCGTTGCGGATACTCATATTACATCTGAAAACCAATAAATGACGCACCCAAACCCTACAGGCAGGAATTTTTGTTATGGTCCAGATATTTAGTTTCAAGGCGTTTCGCCCTCCGGCAGAAGAGGCACAGCAGATAGCCTCAGTCCCGTATGATGTGGTATCCACCGATGAATCCCGTGCAGTCCTTGCAGAAAATCCGCAGAGTTTTTTGCAGGTCATCCGGTCTGAAGCCACGCTTCCCGCAGACACAGACCCGGCAGCACCGGTGGTCTATGAGACCGCTGCTGCAAATCTCCAAAAATTGATTGACGAAGGTCTTCTCCTACAGGATGCAGAGCCGGGTATCTATCTCTACCGTGTCAAGCAGGGCGGCAGCATCTACACCGGTTTTGTGGCAAACGTCAGTGTGGACGATTACCGGGACAATAAAATAAAACGTCACGAGCATACCCGCTACGACAAGGAAGCGGACCGGACCCGTCACATTGACACGACAGATATGAACACCGGTCTTGTTGTCCTCCTCTACCGTGACTCCGGGGAAATATTCCAATATGTTGCCTCCCTCGTCCCGGAAGGTGCACCCGACGGTGTCGCAAAGAGCAACGGTGCGGTTCATGAAGTCTTCCGCATTGCTGATGCAGAGGCAATCGGCACGATGCAGGAGATGTTTGCAGGCGTTGATGCCTTCTATATCGCAGACGGCCATCACCGTGCCAAATCATCGGTCAATGTGGCAGATAAGCGCAGTGAGGAAGGGCATCTCACACCCGAATCCGGACGTTTTATGGCCGTTATCTTTGCCGAGAACCGGGTAAAGATCCACGGTTACAGCAGACTGGTGCAGGATCTTGGGGATTACACGCCTGAGACGTTCATGGCAGGGCTCTCCGGGATCTTTACCGTGAAGCCATACGGTGAGATTGAGGATACTGTCTTCAGCATACCACCGCTTGCTGAGTCTGCGGTGCCCAGGCATGTGATGCATATGTACATGAGTGGTGCCTGGTATGAACTCTCATGCCCTGTGGACGCTGCGGCAGACCGCATTGCCTCGCTTGATGTATCTCTCCTCCAGAAGACTGTCCTTGAGGGGATGCTGGGCATCACTGACCCTCGTGGCGACCCGCGCCTGCAGTATCTGGGTGGCGCCCGGCCGCTGCGTGACCTCCAGGATCGCGTGGATTCGGGTAAGTTTACCGTTGCATTCTCCATGCAGCCTGTCCGCGTGGATGATGTGCTGGGAATTGCAGATGATGGCGGTGTGATGCCTCCAAAGTCCACATGGTTTGAACCAAAACTGCTCAGCGGTCTTGTGCTTCATTCACTCAAATAATCTTTTTCCGGAACAATTTGCTCCGATTGTTCTGTTAATTTAAATTCCGGGCCAATTCGAAAAGATATTGAATTGTCGGGAATTATATCAATGTTTATTAGCTGGTATTGCAAAACATTCACTACGGAAGGCTTTCTTTATGAGTAAATATGGGGGGGGGGTTCTCCTGCTGCTCGTGGCGGTGGCATTCTGCTGCGGCTGTGTGGGGGAAGATTCGATATTTTCAGGGGGGCATTCCCAATCATTTGGTTCGGAAACACCCGATGAGCGAAGCGCAGGGTTGACCCTTGATGAAGCTCTGGCTGACCTTGACGTCAGCCAGAATGAAGAGATGATCTCGTTTAATAACCAGTCATTTCTTGCAGTGCGGGGCATGCAGATGGCCGGGGACGGGCATGCATCGTCCTGGACGGTCTTTGCACGACCGGAGAATGAGGGGAGGACAGTTGTTCTGATTTATACTGACCATGGCTGGAGTGAGTACGACTGGACACAGAGTATTGAGTATCCGGCCTTTGATCCGGCGACTGTTTTCTCTCCTGACGAACTATTCCGTCTTCACGAAGATACGCTCTCAGGATATTTCGGTGAAGATGACACTGAGGCGGATATCTTCCTCAGTAACGGGACCTATGTGGCGACAATCTACGGGCCGGATACCTATGATACATTCCGGTTTGATGCATATACAGGGGAGTGGATGCAATAAGACGAATAACAGATGAGGATGCCATCCTCTCAATCGATTTTCTCGCCGGGTTTACGGTGTTTATTCTGGCACTGATCATGGTCATATCGCTTGTGCCGGGGTTTCTTGCAGGCATTCAGAGTGAGAATATTGACTATGATGCCGTTGCCTACCGGACGTCAGTGATTCTGGTGGAGGACCCCGGAGCGCCGGACAATCCGTCATGGAATCTGATGGGCCCTTATGACATGGAGCATAAGGCAGAGATCCAGCGCCTGGGCCTTGCGGTCTCCAAGGATACGCCCAATATCCTTTCGCGGGAAAAAGTCAACAAATTCTTTAATCTTAATCCGGGTTTCACGTTCTCTGCCGAAGATTACCGGGATAAGGTCATCTTTGGCGACCTCACCTATCTCTACAACATCTCTCTTTCAACCGGCAGTGATGTATATTACGCAGACGGTGGGGATGCGGTGCCAACCTTCCAGTATGGCTATATGCGGCGCCTTGTCAGGGTAAAAGAGCCTTCAGTTGCAGCGATCAATTTCACCAGCTATGCTCCCGGTTATTATAACGGGAACCTTGATGCAAATGAGACCAGCATCTCTGAGGATTTTTCAGTTCATATCCCGTATGGCGTCCTCATTGACCGGTCTGTGAACCCTGCATACCGGATTGACCCGCAGTCAGAGCATCTCACGATAGATCTCTCTAATATGTATTCTCACCTGAATGAGACTGACATTGTTTCTATGAATTTTACCGGTATGGGGCTCTATAAACAGCTGGATGACGGCAGCACTATTCTCATTCCCGGTCTTTACCCGTATGAGAATGACACCTACTCGCTGAAAGTTGACGGGACGCCGGTTCCCGCAACTGGTGCCCAAGAGTCGGTCGACAGCAGTTCGGTGATTACAATGGAACTCTACCCGCCGCTGCCGTTCTCAAATGAGATCACCAGTTCCCTGAATGTGAACTTCTCGTTCTCCTATCAGTTTGAAGACAGCCATGTGACCCATCAGTATCTGAGCGGTATGCACCAGTATGACTATACTGCAAATGTGACGCAGCCGGAGCTTGCTGACGGCGTGATGGAGGTGGCGATATGGTGATGAATGACGAGGGGCAGCTCTACACGATTGAAGGGATCACGGCAGGGGTGATCATGCTCGTGACGGCGTTTACGATATTTAATTCGGGTCTTGTATACACGCCGGGGGATGCGCATATATCGGATATGCAGATCCAGCAGCTGGGGTATGACGCCCTGTTGATGATGGATACACCGGAGGATATGTCTCCCTTGTCTGCAAGCCCGCTTGCACTGATGATTCAGGGCAATGATGGTAGTGGTTTTGGAAATGAATTTTCCTCATACCTTAAATCCGGGACCGGTACTACCGATATTGTTGACAGTCTGGAATTCAATGCAACGGTCTATAACAGGGTGCTGGGTAATAATCCGAATCCGGATGACGATTACGTCCATTCATATCAGTTCAGCAGTTCTACGATGTATGAAGAAAGCCAGCTGACCCGTGAACCGGCCATTAGTGTGACCCGGTATGTCTGGATTCCGGGCAGGCCGGGCGGATATGGGAACAATGAGTATGATAATACGGAACAGCTTGTCCTCCTGGAGGTGCTCATATGGAGGCGCTGAATGACGACGGACAATGGATCGTGATGATGGGTTTTCTCGTTGCAATCGGCATGTTCATGCTCGCCATAGTTATCAGTCAGGCACCGCTTGTCGGCCAGACGACCGCTGAGTCTGTGATGGAGTTTCCGAAAAATGAGGTGCAGGATGTCCGGGGGAAACTGATCTCGATGGGGGGTGCACTGCCGGAAATCCCGGGACAAAGTGATCGTGAAGTCCTTCAGGATCGTTTCCGTGGTGACATTGCCCTGCTCTCAATGTCACGCAATAATGCGATTGCAAACTATTCTGTTGACGGGTCATACTGGGCGGCAACGGGCACGTATGAGGATATCTTTTATACCTATCACCAGATTGACATCCATTACAACAACGGCATCACCGAATACACTGAGACCCTTCTGTTGCCGGAGAGGAGGTAAGAGACAGATATGACAAGAATGTATAGAAATCTGGATGATGACGGCGTCTCAATGATGACAGAATATCTCTCAATTACCTCCCTTCTGGTATTCATGTTTGTCATCATGATGTTCGTTGTGAACGCAGGCCTGATTGAAGGGCCGGCGGATACGCTGAAATATCACTCGTACGTGGATATCGGAAACGGGGTGAGTGTTCGTATGGTTGACCTGTATACCATCGCACCGGGGGACGGGACCATCAGAACCCAGTTTGATCTCCCTGACACGGTGGCAGGTGAAGAGTATGAAGTTATTTTGGGCGGCTTTGAAGAGAGCCAGTATATTACGGTTACAGACGGGTCAATCATGGCAGAAGTGGCTATATCAGGCATCGGTGCCAGCAGAGGGGTCACCGGAAGGACCACCGGCAGTGGATATAATATGATCTCCTATAATTCCTCGGGGGTGTGAGTTTCAATGAAGACATGTATGCGGAAAGATGAATCGGGGGTATCTGAAGCCATCGGGTTTATCCTGATATTCACTATTGTGATTCTGGGAATCTCAATTGTGACACTCTATGGGTATCCGGTGCTTGCAGATGCAAAGATAAGTTCGGATGAAAAGATAATGGAACAGAATATGATTGTCCTCCAGAATGATATCAAGATTCTGACCAGGAACAATGTGCCCTACCGGGACACAACCATCGGTGTCTCGGGCGGTAGTATATTTGTGACCAATTCGACTACGTCAGGGAATGAGGGTGGTGAGCATTTCACACTCACCTACTTCAATACAAGCAGCGGAGCTATGGAAACCACGGAGTACTATCCGGGGTCGCTGGAATTTGTCTCCGGGGAAGGGACGGCGGTTGTCTCGGTTTCCAATGGTGCTGTGGTTAAACGCCAGCAGGATCAGGACGGGTCGTCCATGATCTCCAATCCCAGATGGTTTTATGATGAAACCGAGGGGACACTGGTCATCTTTATGACAAGTATCACCTCACCGCAGGAGATGACCCTGGGGGGTATCGGGACGATCCAGATGGCGATGCTTGACGCACCGGAAATCCATGACTTCAAATATGCCCCCGGCACGCCTGAAGTAAAAATTGAGTATTTCCCTGACCTGGATGATGACTATTCGCGTGCCTGGGAGAACTACCTGACCGGTCCCTTTATTGTGCAGGGAGGATTTTCTATGGATGTTCCCACCGGAAATCCGGGTGACCCGGACATATACCGGCTGAATGTGAATCGCTTGGTAATAAAAGAGTATACTGTTGAAATCCTGGGAATATAATCCCGGAATTTTTTTTAAAGATTCATATTTTACTGCAGCCACTCCTGCTGCGAGTGTATGGGATATACGTTTTGCTGAAAAAAATATTTGGTTGAAATTCAGGGAATTTACGCCTGAGTTATTATTATCAAAGATATTTATTGCGCTGCAGCCACTCGCGCTGTGGCCGTGTGTAGCGGTATATGATATCAGCCTTTTCGTCCTGGAATGACCATGGCACTACGATTAACACGTCCCCCTCGCGAATCCATACCCGCTTTTTGATCTTTCCCTTAATGCGCCCCGTACGTGTCACTCCGTCGAAACAGCGTACCCTGATATGATTTGCACCGAGCATGAGATCTGCTTCCGCAAAAATCTCCCCGTTCCTTTTATTGGGCAGTTTCACCCGTACGATTGCCGGTGGTGCGGCCTGTGTATTTTTTTTCCTGTTTTGGTTTGCCAGAATACTCACTCCTTTTATATATATGTGCCCTCTTCGGATAAAAAGGTCATCCATGATGATGATTATAATAATATTCGTGATTTTTACCGTTCTTTCCGTGATTGGTGGCCATATGTCTTATTATCTGGCGGGTCATTTTGTAGCAGAGGGCCGGATACTCTCCTGTCGGTTTGCCTGGCTTGTGCCCCTTCGTCTTTTCCGGTGTCGTCAATTGCATGTTGTGGGGCTGCACACGATAATTCGGCTCTTTCAGCTCCCTTGCGCGGGAGGAAGGGTAAACGATCGGACGGGCGACCTCTCTTTTCTGAGGTTTTCCGGCTGTAAAAAAGGCCTCTTTGCGGGGATTATAACTGTGACCATCCCTCTGCACCGATAAGGGGGACAAAACGGACTGCACCATGGTGCGAGATCGTCAGTTTGTCTCCGGTTTTGTGGATACAGGTCAGTACCTGCAGATCTATATCACCGACCGGGAGTGCCATTCTGCCGCCGTCAGCCAGAAGTGCTGTCAGTGATGAGGGGACATCCGGTGCTGCAGCGGTGGTGATAATCGCATCAAACGGTCCTTCACTCTTTGGCAATGCGGTGCCGTCCCCGGTGATGATGGTGATGCCTTCCACACCTGCCCGTTTCAGGTTCCTTTGTGCGAGGTCAGCAAGTTCGGGAATTCGTTCAACTGTTGTGACCCTGCAGCCGATCAGAGCGAGGATTGCTGCCTGATATCCTGACCCTGCTCCGACTTCGAGAACCCGGTCTCCGGGTTTTGGTTCAATCAGGGTCGTCATCATTCCCACGATATAAGGCTGTGAAATGGTTGCCCCGTAGCCGATCGGCAGCGGGCAGTCAGCGTAGGCATCATCCCGCAGGTTTTCCGGGACAAAAAGGTGGCGGGGCAGACGGCGCATGGCATCAAGAACCGCAGGATCTGAAATTCCCCGGGCCGCAATCTGTCCGTCAACCATATGTTTGCGCAGGGCAGTATACCACACCTCCTCTCTCATCTGTATGTTATCCTCACCTTCCATTCAGTGAATGGACACCACCTACTCCCCCGTCATAGTATTTATATGTTAAATGCTCCGGATTCTTCAGGCCCGTCATTATCATATGGGCTCATATGCTGAATCTGATGGTGCCACATGACTGACCCTGGTATCGGTATCTGCGCCTGCTAAAATTTTACATTACTCTGCATAGAATTCACGAAAAAAGCAGGCAGGAAGCCCCTGAGTCTTTTGCTCAGGAATAGTTCACTGGTGGTATGGGAGAGTACAGGTCTCTCCGCAATGCGACATATAATCAGGTATCAGCGCGCATTATTATAGAATGGAAAACTTTTTTCGATTCTCGACATTTCCCATATCACCGGAAATAATCAAGGCAATAGAAGATATGGGATTCGAAGAGCCCACGCCTATACAGGCGCAGGCAATCCCCCCCATTCTTGAAGGAAAGGACGTGACCGGACAGGCACAGACCGGTACCGGAAAGACCGCAGCATTCGGCATTCCGGCACTTCAGATTGTCGACCTGGCCTCAACAAAGACACAGGTGATCGTGCTCTCACCGACCCGTGAACTTGCAATCCAGACGGCTGAAGAGTTCAACCGGCTTGCAAAATACATGAAAAAGATGCATATTCTCCCTGTCTACGGTGGCCAGCCCATCGAACGCCAGTTCCGTGCGCTGAGAGTAGGTGTGCAGATTGTGGTTGGTACTCCCGGACGTGTGCTGGACCATCTTGACCGTGGGACACTATCCCTTAAAGATGTAAAGATGGTCGTCCTGGATGAGGCTGACCAGATGCTCGATATGGGATTCAGGGATGATATTGAGAAAATTCTTGCAGAAACCCCAAAAGAGCGACAGACCGTGCTCTTCTCTGCAACAATTCCCGCGCCGATCAAGGAAATTTCACGCCGGTTCCAGAAGAACCCGGAGT
>NZ_JAAAWJ010000025.1 GCF_009914725.1 Methanogenium sp. MK-MG | reverse complement strand
CCAGGGCTGTTGTCAACCAGCCCATTGCACTCCGATCCTCTGGTCAAAAAGAGGAGAAATGGAAGGGCAAGCCCACGACTTTAGTCGTGGGTAGTTGACAGTCAATCCAGTTGTGTGGGTATGCGTCTTCAGCCACCGTTCAAAGAGGTTGAGGTGTTTGGGCCGGTATGCCCAGTCGGTGGCAACGGCCCGGAGGTCAAAGATCTCCTCTTCAAGGAGGGCATTGCAGAGACTGAGTATGTCGTCTGTGTCCCGCACCTTCACCTTAGGCCAGAATATCTTCGCCGTTGCCCGGATATCAGGTCTCCTCACCCCTATGAACCCTTCCGGTGAGACACCGTTGAGGAGGACTTCCCGTTCAAAATAGGCCGGGTCACGGTGTGTTTCGAGTGCCTGTATGACTGACTGGATAAGGAGAGTGTTCTGATCAGTCCCGTTTGCCATACTTCACCGTTTATTGGTATTGGTATTCAGGTTTCCGGACTGGTGGCATGGGCCGTATCATCCTGTGGTTCCCGATAATTACATCTTGAATATATCTTCATAATCTGCCCATTTTATCCGATCAGATCAAATCCGATATGTTATTGCTGAAAATGAAATAATATCCTGTTAATTGTTATGGGACTCTATGATACCCTCAGAGATTACTGGGGCTACTCCTCGTTTCTTCCTCAGCAGACTGAGGCGATATCAGAGATTTGCCTGAACCGGGATGTCCTCCTCCTGAAAGCGACCGGAGGGGGCAAGTCTCTGTGCTACCAGATCCTCCCGGTTCACGAGAAAAAACTGGGTATTGTTGTATCTCCCTTAATCTCACTGATGAAGGATCAGGTGGATGATCTCCGCCAGAAAGGCATCCGTGCCGCAACCATAAACAGCGAATCAACAACCGCTGAAAAGACAGCAACGGAAAAAGCCCTCCGGGAAGGCAGAATAAATCTGCTGTATGTCTCCCCGGAACGGTTTGTCAGCGGGAATTTTATCCGTCTTCTGAAAAACATTCCCCTCTCCCTCATTGCCGTTGATGAAGCGCACTGTATCTCCCGATGGGGCCATGATTTCCGCCCGGATTACCGGAAACTCCGGATGATAAAAGAGACATGGCCGGATGTTCCGGTCATTGCTGTAACAGCCACTGCCACCCGTGAGGTAAAAGATGATATCGTACGGCAACTGAATCTGAAAGACCCGAAAGTGCTCGTCGGCTCATTCAACCGGAAAAACCTGTATTATGAAATTCGTGAATCAGGAAACCCGAAAGGGGAAATAATTGAATTTCTGAAGAATCATCGTGATGAGTCAGGGATCATCTACTGCTTTTCCCGGAAGAGCACAGAGGAAATCTCTCAATATCTACAGGAAAATGGGTTCAACTCTCTCCCGTATCATGCCGGCCTGCAGGACAATGTCCGGAAAAAAACCCAGGAATCATTTGTCAGGGATGAAACGCAGATCATCTGTGCGACGATTGCCTTCGGGATGGGTATTGATAAACCTGATATCCGGTTTGTTCTTCATTATGAACTGCCCAAAGACATTGAATCGTATTATCAGGAGACAGGGCGTGCGGGGAGAGATGGCCTGCCCGGAAACTGTATTTTATTTTTTAATCGCGGAGATATTGCAAAACAACTCTGGCTCATCGATAAGGGTGATTCTGACAGGGATTACAAAGAGGTGCAGAAGAAAAAACTCTTTGCGCTGACACGGTTTTGTGAGTCTCCGGTATGCAGAAGACATGCCATTCTGTCCTATTTTGGTGAGGAATATGGGCAGAAGAACTGTGAGCTGTGCGACAACTGCCGGAAGGAAAATTCGAGAGTTGATGCGAAAGAATATGCACGGAAGGTCATGGCCTGTGTCAGTGAACTGAACGGTCACCTCGGACGGGGGAAGATTGTTCAGATTCTCTCCGGATCGACTGTCAAAGGGATGGATTCCCTAAAACCCCGCAAACTAAAATCGTTTGGAACGATTGTGGATATCCCTGAAAACCAATTGAAACAGTGGGTTGATGAACTCGTATTTCAGGGCTACCTTACCCGCTCTGGCAGGAGGTATCCTCTCCTTTCCCTCTCTAAAGAAGGGAAGACGTATCTGAATGGGCAAAAGGCAGTCCCGATATTTCTCAGCAAACCAAAAAAGAAGACAGGAGGAAAATCCCGAACCGGACAGATGCAGGACCGCTCTAAGGACAGGTATAATCAGTCTCTCTTTTCACTGCTCCGTGTGCAGAGGGATGATATTGCACGGCGTGCGGAACTTCCGAAATATATGATCTTCACCGACCCGTCTCTTATTGAGATGGCGGCCTTTTATCCACGGACAAAGGATGACTTCCTGAAGATTAAGGGGGTCGGTGTCGCAAAATGGAATTCTTATGGCGATATTTTTACTGCCATGATCTCAAAATTCTGTGTAGATAATGGCATCACCACTACAGACGGCGCCGTTGCAGAATAGTCAGAGTCTGCCTCACATAATAGGTAATATAATGGATGATAACCCCTGCTCATCCGTTCTCTTTTCATCGTGAGTACATGCAACCGGTGCATGTCTGAACAGTTTTTTCAGCAGGAAAAAAAGGTTATACCGGGATGAAGATCATTGAGCTGAATACCATCACAATGATGAAAAGGTAGTAGAGAACCACAAAGACCACAACCGGGATGAATGTGGCCAAGACGGCATTCAGTTTGGATATGCCGTGGAATTCGTGGAGGGCAAAGACCTGGATGGCCATTCCCCAGTAGGGGGTGACGAACGCTCCGATGATCGTCCAGCCGATGAGCAGTGTCGGGACCATGGAGTAGCATGCCGCCCGGACAGTCTCCAGGTATCCGCCGGTGCCTTTGAAGAAGAGGATGAAGATATGGGTGATGGCAGCCCCTATAAACAGAGAGATGACTCCCCCCACCAGAGAGGAGACAAATACTGCCGGGATGATGAAGAGGAGTGCATCACCGGGTATATCCAGCTCAGGGCCAAAGACGACGAGACCCGCGGCAATGACGATGGTTAAGAGGACCGAGAAGGCAAAGAGAAGCGTCAGGTAGAAGACAAAGGCATCTTTGAATGATTCGTTCCGGTACTCGCCAAATCCCTGGTCAAAGGAGAAGAGACAGGTCCGGATGCGGTCACTGAACGATAGAGTCATGCCCTATCTTTGCACTGAATGGTGGAATAATTTTTGGATGGTATGTTTCCCGTGCGAAACCTTCATCATCTCGGGTTTCATTAATGGGACGTACCGAACTTGGAGGTGTTGTGAATGAATGTTCTCATAATCTATGCCCATCCCTACCCTGCATCATTTAATGCAGCAATGAAGGACCGGGCAGTTTCAGTTCTGCAGGATATGGGCCACGCGGTGAAGGTCTCAGATCTCTATGCAATGAAGTTCAAGGCAGTCCTTGACCAGGATGACTTTCCTCAGCCCTGTAACAGAGACTACTTCTCGATTCCCGGGGAACAGGTGGCAGGGGTACGAAACGGTACACTGGCGCCGGATATCCAGGCAGAGATGAAGAAGGTCGAGTGGGCTGATCTCTTAATCTTCCAGTTCCCCATCTGGTGGAGCTCAACACCTGCCATCCTGAAGGGCTGGATTGACCGGGTCTTTGCACAGGGGTTTGTGGTGAATCTGGCGGAGGCAAAAGTCTACAGTGAAGGTCTCTTATCCGGTAAGAAGGCCATGATCTCAACAACAGCCGGTTCTCCGCCGGAATTCTACAGTGAAGGGGGGCCGCATGGCGACATTAATCATCACCTGATGAGTCTCTGGCACAATACCTTTGAGTTCTGTGGCATGGAGGTGGTGCCGACGTTTTATGTGTTTAATGCAGGTGTGATGGATGATCTGCAGTTCAATGCCGAACTGGAGCGGTGGGAAGAGTATCTGCGCCTGCTGTGATGCCCGGCACCGTTTCGTTGGAATCCGTGAATCCGGATAATCCTATTTTTTATCTTCTTCTCTGCGTGGTCTTGGGCTGCCGGGCAGGGCGAGGGCTGCCAGAAACGCGATCACTAAGAGGATGGCCATGGCGTCAAAACAGCGGTACATGCCGGCAGAGATGGCCTGGTCTGCGATACGTGTGGCCGTTTCCTGCGTCCCTTCCGGTATCGTACTGATATCTGTCGTCTGCATCTTCTCCACCCAGCTCTGCAGGATGGTTGCAAGTTCCTCATTTGTGGAATCCTCGAATTCGGGATATTCCTGTGCGATGCCGGAGAGAAGGCCTGAGAAGATGAAGATGAGCAGGATGGCACCGATGAGTGCGGTGCCGAGGGATGTGCCGAGCTGACGGAGGGTGTTGAGGACGCCTGCGGCGTCAGTGGAGTGCTTCTCGTCCACTGCAGAGAGGGTGAGATTTGTGATCTGGGATAGGATGGTACCGATGCCAATGCCAAAGACCATACTGCCGGGGATGATGTCCGGTATGGTAGTAGCAAGGGAGAAGACGTCCCGCATTGCCACCACACCGGCGATGGCCAGCGCGAGGCCTGCAAGAAGCAGCCATTTCGGTGGCAAAAACGCTGAAAGGCGTGCTCCCCCGATGGAGAAGATAAAGATCATCACTGACATGGGCAGGAGGGCGAGACCGGTTTCAAAGGCGCTCACACCGGTCACAGACTGGAGAAAAACCGGGATGATGAAGAGGAACCCTGCAATGACGATGTTCTGTATGGTTCCTATGCCGTTTCCCAGCGTAAACGTCCGGTTTCTAAATATATTCACATCGACGAGAGGATTTTTGCCTGTACGCAGCCGGTGTTTCTGCCAGAACCAGAAGACGGCCATCAACAGCAGCCCTGCTCCGATGATAAGGGAGATTGAGCTCCATGCCTCCACATTCTTCATTAAGAGAATACCTGTCACGATGGCACCAAGGCCGAAGAAGGTGAGAGTGGTGCCGATGAAGTCAAGCTCTCTCCATTTCAGGGTTGGGGCTGATTCGCTGAGAAGATAGGAGAATATGAGGATGATGACCACGACCAGGAGTTCCAGCCGGAAGGCCCAGCGCCAGCTGTAGTAGGTGGTCAGGTAGCCGCCGATGATTGGGCCGAATGCGGCACCGGCGGCCCCGATGCCGCCCCACATACCGAAGGCGAAGGCCCGGTCCCGGCCTGCATAAGTGGAGGTCAGAAACGTGGTGGTCGCAGGCATCATCAGAATCGCACCCAGCCCCTCGAAGATGGCCCAGCCAATGAGAAGACTGGTTGCGTTCCAGCTCATTGAGGCGGTGAAAGTACCGATGCCATAGATGCCAACACCTATGAGAAATGCCTTCTTTCTCCCGATAACGTCCTGCAGTTTTCCGCCGATGAGCATGAAGGATGCCATGACGAGGGCATAAATAGCGATGATTGCCTGGATGGTCGGTACATCGGTGTTGAGGTCACTCACCAGTGCGGTGATTGAGACGTTCATGATGGTCGTGTCGATGACCATGATGAAGACCGCCATGCAGATGATGGTGAGTACGCCCCATCTAAATCCCCCCCCGGATTTCATCGGTTCTGCTCCTGCTGAGTAATACCTGTTGTGCCATTTATAGATGTTGCAGGACATGTGGCAGGTGAGTCCCGGAGAATACCAGGGATTATCCGCGGGTTAGCAGTATTAAGAGTCTGGATTCTGCAAAAAAGGAGTGATCTGTTGAAAATTATGTATTATCCTGGAACTCAGGAAAACAGCCGGTCGAGAGTGGCAAGCACATCATCTTCGACCTCTTCCGTGAGAAGGCCGAAGAGGAGGCGGTCATGGTAGCCGCCCCTGGCATGCCAGTATTTTCGCTGCCGTCCCTCGGGAACAAACCCCCCCTTCTCCAGCACCCGCACCGAACCCTTGTTTCCGGCGGCAGTATCAGCGTTCAGACGGTAGGCACCTGCGATGCGGGAGGCAAACCAGACGAGAAAGGTGGCAGCCTCAGATCCGATGCCCCTGTTCCAGAAGGGATCGTCTATTTGGTAGCCGACAAGGTATGCCCCGGGGGAAAACTCCTCTGCGATGAGGGCGCACTGGCCGATGAAGACTCCTCTCTTTCGGTTTCGGATGGTGAATACGAAGTGGCGGGGCATTCTCTGTTCAGAGATGGCCAGGTTGTTCTCATCCACAAAAGGGAGGAAGTAGGCATGGGTGGTTTCCGGCGTGTTCGGGCCAAAGAAGAGCCAGCGACATACGCTCTCCTTTGCAAGCATATCTGATATGGGAATGAGGTCTTCGAGTGTGACGTATGAGAAGCTGAGGCCGGGCGATCTCCAGGTGGTCTGCATTATTGGCTATGGGTATGCGGTGATGGAGAAAAAAGGGTTTGGTGTGGGCATAGGTTTATTATAATTTTAAAAATAACCTCTTTACGATTAAATAATTATCTTTAACCGGATCTCCACAAGTAATGACTTAAATATTATTAAATGCCCGATTATGCAGGGAATTTTATTAAACAGGACTTCCACGGAATAAATATTATACCAAAAGATCTTTATGAAAGAAATGTACTTCAGTCCTGAAAATATCGCCGGGAAATCGGAACAGATACTCTCGAAATATTCAGGACTTAGGAAGAGACATAAAAATGACTTTTTACCTGAAAATGCAGCTCTTCTTATTGTCGACATGCAGAGATATTTCGTAGACTCTGACTCTCATGCAAATATACCATCGGCACCTGCCATTGTTCCAAAAATCAAAAATCTTGCAGATGCTTTCATAAAAATGGATCGTCCTGTAATCTGCACCTGTCACATGAACAGTTCCGGCAATGCAAATCTTATGGAGAAATGGTGGAAAAACCTTCTTTTAGCAGATGATGCAAAAAGCAATCTTATCCCGGAACTTGATATTCCTTCAGCAATAATTTTAAAAAAGACACAATACGATGCCTTTTATGAGACAGATCTAAATGATATTTTAACCATGCAGAAGATCTCGCAGGTTGTCATTACGGGTGTGATGACTCACCTTTGCTGTGAGACAACTGCAAGGTCGGCTTTTATGAGAGGTTTTAGTGTATTTTTTCCTATTGATGCCACAGCTACGTATAATGAAGAATTTCATGAGGCATCAATTCTAAATCTGTCTCACGGTTTTGCAGTACCTGTACTTACAAAAGAACTGATGATGGCTATGGATACAATATGACAAAAGAAACTGATGTTGTAATTATCGGCGCAGGCCCGGCAGGCATCTCTGCAGCAATTCAACTTGACAGATATGATATTGACACGATTTTATTTGACAAGAGTGAGCCTGGCGGTCTTTTGGTTAATGCATCTTTTGTTGAGAACTACCCCGGATTTCCAAAGGGAATTTCCGGCAGAGACCTTACTGACCTCTTTAAAGAACAACTCAGGTCAAAAGGAATCAATGTGTGCAGAGAAGAAGTCATTGCAGTAAAAAAAAATGATGGCTTTTTTAACATTCTGACTTCAAATGACCTGATTAGATCATACATTGTTATAATTGCATCCGGAACAACACCAAGAAAGCTTATCCGGTGTACAATACCTTCCGGCGCTGAAGGCAGAATTTTTTATGAAATCAACCAATTGCGAAATCTTAAAGATAAAACTATTGGCATCATAGGATCGGGCGACGCTGCGTTTGATTATGCAGTCAGTTTATCTGAACATAATCATGTAATTATTCTTAACAGAAGTGACAGAGTTAAGTGTCTGCCACCACTTTTTGAACAGGTGACAAAATCCGTAAATATTTCATATCGGGAAAATATCTCGATAGGAAAGATCGATGTCTGCGATGAAGGTCTGATTTTATATCCTGAGGGTGATGGAAATTCTGGTAATGAAGGGATCAGGGTTTTCTGTCTGGTTGTAGCTATCGGAAGAGACCCTTCGACCAGTTTTATTTCAAAATATATTATGGCAGATATCGGGAGTTTGAAAGATACCGGACGCATTTACATGATTGGAGATGTCAGTAATGGTATATGCAGGCAGACGGCAATATCGGTTGGTGACGGAGTCAGGGCTGCCATGGAAATAGCAATGCGAATGAGGGACAATCAGATATGAAAATAATTGCAAAAGCAGGATGCGATGAAATTGCAGCAGTATATATTGCTGAGACCGAAGAGGGAAAAAGAATTGAATTTGTGGAGTCCATTCAGCCCCCTAACCCAAGAGATAAAAAATGGGTACTGATTGTCTCAAATATGTTCGGCTGTCCGGTCGGATGCCGATTCTGTGACGCCGGAGGGAACTATCATGGCAAACTCTCTGCAGATGAGATCTTTTCGCAGATAGACTATCTTATAAAGAGCAGGTTTCCTGATGGAGTTGTCCCTGTAGAGAAATTTAAAATTCAGTTTGCACGAATGGGTGAACCTGCGTTAAATCCCGCTGTTCTTGATGTATTAAATGAACTTCCTTCCCGTTATGATGCTCCCGGCCTGATTCCCTCCATATCAACAGTTGCCCCTGCAGGCTGTGATGATTTTTTTAGAAAATTAATAAAGATAAAAGATCTCCATTATCCGAAGAATTTTCAGTTTCAGTTCTCAATTCATACCACAGATTTAAAACTTAAAAAATGGCTGATTCCAATGAAGACCTGGAGTTTTGAAGAGATGGCAAAATATGGTGAAGAGTTCTTCTCTGAGAATCAAAGAAAGATTACACTTAATTTTGCACTTGCAGAGAATATGCCTCTTGATCCTGAAGTCCTTCTAAATTATTTCAGCCCGGATACATTTTTGATCAAGATAACACCCATAAATCCTACGTTTAAGGCTGCAAAGAACAATATTTCATCCCTTGTTTCGGCTGACAAGTATATCGCAGATGATGAATATCAATTACCGGTTACAGATTCTCTGATCAATGCAGGATATGATGTAATTGTAAGTGTCGGTGAAACTGAGGAGAATCAGATAGGTAGTAATTGTGGACAGTATCTTGAGGCAGTACAAAAAAATCGTATTCCGGTTGGGAATTGTTATACATATGACATCAAAGAGATATGAGTGCTATTGCATCCTGTGAATCCAGACCTCACTCTATACTTTTCTCTCCTCCCGCCCCCATTTCACGGCAATCAAACCGGATACTAACGTCTGGACGATTGCATAGACAATGATGATGAGGAATGCCTCTCCATGGCCTGCGAGGGCACTTGCGCCCACAAGGAGGGAGACGCCGAGGTTTCTGTTGGCTGAACTGGTGGCAAGCACCTGCCGGTTCTGTTTCTCCGGGCCGCCCAGGAGATAACCGGTAAGCATTGAGAATGCCACCAGAATGAAGACAGCTGCTGTCGCGGCGATGCCGACACTGAAGAACGAATCGATGAATCTGACCTCCCCTGTCACCTGCACCCAGATGAAGATGATGCCGAAGATGACGATCGTGAGATTGGAGATGATAAACACCTGCCTTCGGATCCGGTTTGCAAATGCCAGAAAACGGGAGTTGATGGTAAGTCCCGCGACCATGGGCAGGAATATGAGGATGACGAGAGTGGTCATCACCGAGAAAAAGTCAATCTGCTCGGTGATGGCACCCGGGAGGATGAATGTAAGCGTAATCGGGGTGGTGAATATCGCGAGCACACTCAGGTAGAACATGATGCGGATGGCAAGTGATACATCGCCCTTTGAGAACTCCGCGAGTTTCGGGCCGATGGTCGAACCCGGGGCGCAGGCGATAATAAGAAGGCCTGTAGCAACATCCATATCCATAGGGATCAGCCGGACCACTGCGATGCCCGCCAGAGGGATGAGGATGAGGTTGATGAAAAAGGCAAGTCCTATCAGCCGGTGATGCTGAAGGGGTGCTGCAATCCCGCGGGTCGTAAGGCCAAGTCCCATGGAAAACATCGTTGCCACTAAAAAGAGGTAGATGGAGAGTTCAAGAGGCAGGGTGAGACCTATGGTCGAAAGCATCTTCACAGAGATGGTCTGCCATTCATATAATTACTGCTGTTTACCATTCCGTCTGCAAAACCCGTGGAATCGGACTGCATCTGAAAAAAACGGGTAAATTTTCTCTGATGGGATGCATTTATAGCCGTTGATGGTAATAATGAGCCATGGAAAAACAGTACGGTATGTACCTGGCATACTTCTTTCAGGCCCTTATCGGGCTGAACTGTATCTATGCCTTCGTAACCGGAAACATCGCAGGGTTCTTCTCGGCACTCATCATGTTTATCGCGACCCTGGTGCCCTTTATCATCGCCCACCGGATGAACATTCACTTCCCTTGGTTCGTCTTCTTCCTGATTGCCCTTGCTCTCTGGTTTCATACGGCCGGCTATATTCAGGGTTACTATGAGATGTTCTACCCGTACTATGACAAAATCGCCCATCTGGTATCCGGCACTACCGTTGCCCTTCTCGGCTTTTTAGGTGTCATCTTCCTTGACCGCTACTGGAATATGAACCTCACGGCCCCCTTCATCGTCGGGTTTACCATCATGTTTGGCGTGGCCCTTGGTGCATTCTGGGAGATATATGAGTTTCTGGTGGACAACATTTTCGGTGGATCCCTTGCCGGCCCGATGCAGAACGGCCTGAATGACACCATGCTTGACATGATGTTTGTCCTTGCAGGCTCCATCATTGTCGCCATTATGGGTGTCTTCTACTTCCGCCACCACCGGAAAGAGGACATCGTCGGGTCACTGAACGGGGATACTGCAGACAATTGAGCATCTTCCCTGCTCTGCTGAAATAAAATAATCCATAATCTGATCCCTCTTTTTTGTTTGTTTCCAAAAACCTGAGCACCAAAAAGATTCCTGTCTTTTGCCGGTGCAGTGTCACAAAAGAGCGGTACCCCTCTTTGATAAACATCAAAAAAACGAATGGGCCTGATGCGATTCGAACGCATGACCGTCCGGTTATGAGCCGGACGCTCCACCACTAAGCTACAGGCCCGTGTGAATTGTGCATATTCACTATGTCATGAATGGCTAAAAATGTATTGAGATGTCGACCCCTTCCGGCATTGGATGGGGGCGATGAGTGGGAATTTCCCCTGTCTGTATATCCGGCTGACCGGACTGTGCGGTTCCGGCGCAGGTGTGAGGGCCGATTGGGCCGGCAGCAACGGGTATCCGGTATAACCTGTCGGGCGCTACGCGTTTGAGCCAACGATATGATTTATGGTGTGTTCACAGATATCTGTTGAATAATCCCCTATCCTCCTGAGGGAGTCTGCGATGTAAACAACGTGGATTGCATCCGCCGCCTCAAACGAGAGGGCCATGCGGTTTACTTCCCGGCAGCGTTCCTCCAGATTTTTTGTATGGCCAATAGTTGTGTTTGCCTTTTCCAGATCGCCGGAATGGAATGCCTCCATTGCAGCCCGGAAGATTGCCATCGCGTCACGTTCTGCCCGCTGGATTGATTCATACATGCTGTCGTCTTCAAGCGCAAAGTCCGTGAGTTCAACAGCATTTCTGGCGATCTTTGTGGCGTGGTCTGCGATACGTTCTATTATTTTTGCGATCTGGATATAGCCGGATGCGGTTGCAACCGGAATGTCCATCCGGCGTGAGAGGTTCACATCAGAGAAGATGAGGTTCACCTGCCGGGCCACCAGCCACTGGAGGCGGTCCACATCGCCGTCACGTTCAATGACCGAGGAGGCAAGAGAGCGATCCCTGTCCCGCAGGGCAGTGACTGCATCCCCACTCATCTTGGTCGCAATGACAGCCATCCTGCGCAGGGAGTTTTCAATCGGCATCTCTGTCGGGTTGAGGAGATCTTTTACCGTGATCTCGGTATCCGTCTCCTCCACAATCTCCTGCCCGATGGACATCGCCGTGAAATTCCGCACCTGTTCAATAATATCTGCAGGCAGGCGGAATCTGGAACGGACCACGATCTCGGTGTAGCCGGAGATGTAGGCTCCTACCAGTTCACGAAGCAGGAGAGTGTGATCCGTTCCTGCATCGGCGGTAAAAACCTTTTTTCTCTGTATCTGCATGCCGGTGGTATTCGGTGTCACCAGCAGTGTGCCGTCACTCTGGATAATCAGACCCACCGGGTCATTTTTCTGAATGTTGGTCGCATCCACCCATTTTTTCGGAAGGGAGACAATCATTGAGGAACCGCCACTCCGCTGGACCTTACGGATCTCCATGTCAGCCATTGTATCAGTATTTGCCAGTGTATTGTATATTGTATTTTCGCTATCAGGTATATCCAGTATGTAGTGTATATTCAGGTAAGTACTAGTATGTGCTGTGTATGTTGAATGTCGGTCATGAATATATACAAATCTCTGCCCTTCTGGTATGGTGAAAACCCATCATGAATTTACGTTCAAAGCCACTCATTGCATTCACACTCGCAGTCATTCTCTTAGGAACAGCGTTTGTCTGCGGATGTACTGACTCCGGTGCTGTCCCTGCAGCCCCGGTGGAGACAATCTCCGTTACCGGTTCAACCACGGTTCTTCCGCTTGCACAGCTTGCCGCTGAAGCCTACATGGACACCCACCCGGAAGCTGACATCCGGGTATCCGGCGGCGGATCCTCTGTGGGTGTGAAGGCAGTCGGTGAAGGCACGGCAGAGATTGGCATGGCCTCACGTGACCTGAAATCATCAGAGTCTGAGACCTACCCCGACCTGGTAGAGCATGTCGTTGCAAAGGACGCCATTGCAATCATTGTCCATCCGTCCAACAGCGTCTCCGACCTCACCGTTGAACAGATAAAATCCATCTACCTCGGTGAGACCACCAACTGGAAGGCAGTCGGTGGGCCGGATGCAGCCATTGTCGTCGTCGGCCGTGACAGTGCCTCCGGCACACGTGAATACTTCCAAGATGCTGTGATGAACAAGGAAGACTTCACCACAACACAGCTTGAGAAGAACTCGAACGGCGCTGTCCGACAGACCATCTCCCAGACCCCTGGTGCCATTGGGTATGTGGGACTCGGCTATCTGGATGGGGCCGTGAAGGCAGTGCCCGTCAACACCGGCACCAGTATTGTTGACGCAGGCGTTGCAACCGTCATCTCAGGTGAATACCCGATTGCACGTGGCCTGAACATGTTCACCGCAGGACAGCCCGAAGGCCTTGCCGCCGACTATCTTGCCTTCATCATGAGCCCTGACGGGCAGGCACTTGTTGCTGAAGAAGGATTTGTTCCGATTGCCTGAATAAACCCGGCACCCCTGCCATTTTTGTGTATATATCATGGAACAGGAACAACAGGCTACCGCTCATCCCCCGGTATCAGCTGAGCTTTCAGCAGGCCGCAATGCATACCTGAAAGAACGGATCATCCGTTCCGTCTGGTTTGCGACGGCAGCCTTCGGTGCGCTCAGCGTATTCTTCATTCTTGCATTTCTCATCAAAGACGGTATTCCGATCTTTGCCACGGTCACTCCGGGAGAGTTTCTCTTCGGTGCGATCTGGAACCCGACCGGTGCGGTACCGGCATATGGCACGCTTCCGTTGTGGGTTGGCACCATCCTCGTGACCATCGGTGCGATGGCCATTGCAGCGCCCCTCGGCATTGCGTGTGCGATTGTCATCGCAGAACTCGCTTCACCCCGTGTCAGGGCGATTGTCAAACCTGCAGTTGAACTGTTGGCAGGCATTCCGTCAGTCGTATACGGGTTTTTTGGCCTGATTATCCTCACCGATGTTATCAGGGTGACCTTCTCCATACCATCCGGTGAGACATGGCTTGCAGGTTCACTACTGCTGGGCATCATGGCCCTTCCCACCATTATCAGTGTCTCGGAAGATGCCATATCAGCCGTGCCGAAGGACTACCGGGAAGGCTCCCTCAGCCTTGGAGTCACCCGGTGGCAGACCATCTCGCGGGTGGTTGTTCCCGCTGCTCTCTCCGGCATCACCGCAGCGCTCATCCTTGGTATCGGCCGGGCGGTCGGCGAGACGATGGCTGTCCTGATGGTTACCGGCAATGCCTCCCTCATCCCTGACCCGTTATACAATGTCCTCTCTCCCATACGAACCCTGACAGGCACCTTGGGAATTGAGATGGGAGAGACTGCCATCGGCAGTGCCCACTACCATGCCCTCTTCGGGGTTGCCCTGCTCCTCCTTGTCATCACGCTTGCGGTCAATATATCGGCAATGATGATTCTCGGCCACATCCGTGCAAAACAGACCGGCACCGGCAACGGGCCGGGAAGGACTGCTGCGCTCATCACCCGGTTCCGGCGGGAGATTTGGATTTCTGTTGCAGCCATCCTTCTCCTTGTAGTGGCAGTGACCGTTTCACCTCTGGCGGCCGTTTTACTCGCGATATCCGGTGCCATATGGTGGTACCTTCTTCCACGCATTCAGCCACGGTACCGGCAGACAGCGGCATTTGGCCTGTTATACGCAGCCCTCGCTGTGGTGCTTGCAGCACTTGCCATCATCCTTGGGTATATTCTCATAAACGGCCTGCCCGCCATCAGCTGGGAATTTCTTACCACGGCACCGCGGGCACTCGGGCGTGAGGGTGGCATCTTCCCGGCGATTGTCGGCACCCTCTGCCTTGTCGCCGGTGCGATTGCAGTCGCCCTTCCAATAGGTGTTGGTGCGGCCATCTATCTCGTTGAGTACACCCGTGAGAATATTGTCACCAGAATCATCCGGTCAGGTGTGGACCTCTTAAATGGTACACCGTCCATCGTGTTCGGGCTATTTGGCTTCTCTTTCCTCGTCATATACCTCAACTTCGGCGTCAGCCTGCTTGCAGGGCAGATCACCCTTGCCCTGATGGTCCTCCCGACGGTCATCCGGACGACAGAAGAGGCGCTCCGGGGAGTACCTGCATCCCTCCGGGAAGGGAGCCTTGCCCTGGGTGCCACCCAATGGCAGACCATTTCAAGGGTGGTCCTCCCGCCTGCGATGCCCGGCATCATCACCGGAGCGATTCTTTCCATCGGGCGTGCTGCAGGTGAGACTGCCCCTGTCATGTTCACCGCAGTCATCTTCTCATCCCGGTTCCTGCCGTCGTCTCTCTCGGACCCGGTCATGGCCCTGCCGTATCATCTCTACATTCTCGCGACCAATGTCCCGGGTGCAGAGACAAACCAGTACGGGACCGCACTGGTGCTCATTGCACTGGTAGCAGTCATCTATCTCGTTGCAATCGCAGTCAGAACACACTATCAGAAGAGTATCCGGTGGTAACAATGGAACACTCAGCAGTAATTGAAACACAGAACGTAAACCTCTGGTACGGTGACGCACAGGCATTGAAGGATGTCTCGGTCAGCTTCCCGGAACAGAGCATCACAGCCCTCATCGGGCCCTCGGGTTGTGGGAAATCAACTCTTCTGCGGTGCTTTAACCGTATGAATGACCTGATCCCGTCCTGCAGGATTGAAGGCGGGATTTCATATCACGGGACTGACATGTACGCTCCTTCGGTCGACCCGGTACGTCTCAGAAAAAAGGTAGGCATGGTATTCCAGCGTCCCAACCCGTTCCCCAAGTCAATCTATGACAACATCACCTACGGGCCACGGATGCATGGCATTCGTGACAGGAGAGCCCTTGATGAAATTGTCGAAGAGAGTCTGAAGAAGGCCGCCCTCTGGGATGAGGTCAAAGACCGCCTTAATGCGTCTGCAATGGGTCTCTCCGGTGGACAGCAGCAGCGTCTCTGCATCGCCCGCACGCTTGCAGTGAACCCGGACGTTATCTTAATGGACGAGCCCTGTTCCGCACTCGACCCGATTGCGACGGCAAAGATTGAGTCGCTGATGAAGGAGCTCAGGAGCCAGTACACGGTTATTATTGTGACGCATTCCATGCAGCAGGCGGCACGGGTGAGTGATTATACCGGATTTATGTATATGGGGGAACTCATCGAGACCGGAAAGACCACAAAAATTTTTGAGAACCCGGACTGTGAACTGACGAACAATTACATTACCGGGAGGTTTGGATAAGATGACGTTTGAGACATTTCACGAAGAACTGGATGCCATTCAGGCACGTATCCTGACAATGGCAGAGCATTCCATGGGTATGCTCACAGATGGCATGCAATGCCTGAACTCAGTGGATGATGAACTGGCGAATGATGTCATGGACCGTAAAATCCGCCTTTCAGAACTGCATGAAGAGATTGAAGATCGCATTATGCATATCTTTGTGCTCTACCACCCGGTGGCAGCAGACCTCCGGCGGGTTGTCTGTTACACGGTGATGAACTATTCCCTGTACCGGGTAGGGAGGGCGGGGAAGGGTCTTGCAAAGAACGTAGTGACAGTAAAGACCGGGACTCAGCGTGTGCCGATGGACAATCTCATTGTCATGGCTGATATGGTTGTTGCAATGCTTGAGGATGTCATCAATGCATTTCGTACATCAACTGTGATAGATCCGGTCTCACTGGGGCGGCGTGACGATCAGGTGGATGCGATGCAAAGTGGTATCCTCCGGGAATGCCTCACCTATATGATGGAAGACCCCCGCACGATACCCGGCGGCATTGAGTGCATCACCGTTTCGCGTCACCTGGAACGCTGCGGGGACCATGCCTGCATTATGGCAGAGAAAGTTAATTTCATGGTGGAAGGCACACGCGTGGAGATCCGGTAGAGGAGAACGGCAGATCCGGCTGATGGGGGTAAAACCCATCCGCTCTTTCTCCTGTCTTCTCTACGCTCTTTGTTTGGGTTTGATTTATTATTGTCCTGCACCAGAACAGGAAGTGCTGGAGGATCCCGGTACCCGGGTTGCTGGATAGTATGAAAGATAAGAACTGGTTGATCGGCATTGCTGCCACACTCCTCGCTGCCTCGGCACTGCTCTATTTCATTCACTATCTGGTGTTTCATGACCTGCATCACATTGGTGTCTTTGCCCTGCATGAACTGGCATTTCTCCCCGTTGAGGTGCTTATCGTCACTCTTGTCATTCACCGCCTGCTTGAGGAACGCGAAAAAAAGCAGAGACTGGAGAAGATGAATATGGTCATCGGCACATTCTTCTCGCGGGTGGGAACAACACTTATCACCTGTTTTGCGAGCCATGACCCTAACATTGAATCCATCCGGTCTGAACTGGTGGTTACCGACGCATGGGATGAAGGTAATTTCAGTGCAGTGGCAGCCCGGATGAAGGCATATGACTATGATATTGATACCAGCACCCTCGACCTCGAACGCCTCCGTGCATTCCTTCTGGACAGTGAGGATTTCCTCATCAGGATGCTGGAGAATCCAGTGCTTCTGGAACATGAGGACTTCACCGAACTGCTGCGGGCCACCTTCCATCTCACCGAAGAACTCAGCCGCCGCGGGCCCATCACCGAATGTCCTGCCTCTGATATATCACATCTCGGCGGTGATGTCAAACGGGTCTATGGGCTCCTGATTCATGAGTGGATCGCATACATGCACTACCTGAAGAGAAACTACCCCTACCTCTTCTCTCTTGCTATGCGGACCAACCCCTTTGACCCGGAGTCGTCCGTGATGGTCACCTGACCATCCTCTGTTACCTCTTTTCCGTACTACTGTCCCTCCCTGTTTTCAACGTCCGGGTGTTTGTGTGATCCTGCGGGTACATATGCAGGTGAATTTCTCTCCTTGTGTGTGCGGATAACTGCTGATGTCTGGTCTGCATCAATGACGAATCAATGCCGGAATGGCACGGTCAGGTAAGTAAAATCCCGAAATACTCATTTATTTTAATAATATCCCAAATCTGTGGTTTTTTGCCAATCCAAAGGAATAATATATTCCTGATATAAACAACCTCTTACCGGCTGATTTATACCAGCGTCCCGGTTCTCCCGGACACACCGGGTGCCTGCTGCATGGTATGTGAGAGAGAGAGAGACAGCCATAGGAGTTTCATGACCTTCACCCCCCACCCGCAGGTACCGGAAGATTCACCAGTATGGGATGTCCTGATCATCACGAGTTCGCTCGCCGTAGGGCTGGTCATCATTGTGGGCTTGTATACCGGCTATGGATCAGTCTTTCCCCACCTGATAGACATCCCCATCATCCTCTATGCCTACCGCTATCCCCGGCGGGGGATATGGTTTGCGGCGCTTGCCTCCGGCCTGTATCTTATTTCCTATGCGATTATTGTCCCTCACTCCCTATCGGGTATATCTCAGGCGTTCGGACGTGTGTTGTTGTTCCTTGTTATAGGGGCAACTGTCTCCTACCTCTCCTACCGCCTCAGGAACAGCGAGAATACCTATCGCAACCTCTTTGACAATCTTTCAAACGCTGCATTCACAGTAAAACTAAATCCTGACGCTACCCCCGGACGGTTTATGGACGTCAATGACCGGATGTGTGCGGCGGTCGGGTATACACGGGATGAACTGCTCTCAATGACCCCTGCTGACATTGTGCATGAAGACTACATGCAGGAGTTGCGTGCGAGGCTGAAAGAGCAGAATATGGATGCATACGGGGAATTTGAGTTACTTAATATCACAAAAGACGGCAGGGAAATGCCGGTGGAGGTGAAGGTGCATCTCTTTGAGATTGAGTCAGGCCCGATTATTCTTGCAACCGCAACCGATATGACCGGGAGATACCACCGTGACAGGATTCTGAAGGCCCAGCGTGACGTGGCAGTCTCCCTGAACCACGCCGGAGATGGTGAGGAGGCAGTCCGGCTGGTCATTGGGTTTGCCCTGGAGATCAGCAGCCTTGATGCAGGGGCATTTTATTTTGCCGGAGAGGATGGGGCCTCCTTTTCCCTTCTTTACAGCACCGGGTTTTCCGGAAGATTCCTGAGTAAAAATGAAAAAATACGGGTGGCACCTGATGGAGTTACGGCAGTACCGGGATGGAAACCTGTGTACGGGTCTGCGGAAGACCTTGTCCGTGCAGGCATGATCAGCGGATCCGGAGAAAATCCAAAGAGGATTGGGATTCTGCCCGTGCAGGGCAGCAACAGGCTACTGGGTCTCTTCCTGCTCTCATCCTACGGGACTTCTGAGATCCCCGATACCGAACGCCGTCTCATCGAAGCACTGGTCGCACAGGCGGGCGCTGCCATCGACCGGCTGAATGCGGTCCGTGCCCTGCGCCGGAGCAGACAGGACCTGCGCTCGCTTGTGGATTCACTTGATGCATACCAGGCACTCGCCGGGCCGGATGGGATGATTATTACGGCAAACTGTTCGTTTGCCGTTGCATCCGGGAATGACCCCGAAGATCTCTCCGGAAAGAACATTATTGAGATGACCGGGGGAACAGATGAATTTCATACGTTTTTGCGCGACAGGTTTGCCGCAGTACTGAAGAGCGGGCAGGCGGTGCGTTTTGAGGATCGGGGAGGGGGCCACTGTTATGACACCATCCTCTATCCGGTCCTTTCCTCAGAAGGGGGTGTCCGGGCGGTCGGGATGCTCTCCACTGACATATCACCTCTGAAAGAGGCAGAAATGGCACTTCTGGAGGCAGAACGGAAATATCGGCTGGTGATTGAGGCGCTGAACCTCGGTGTCTTTGACCTTTATCTTCCCGAGCGGTTTATGACAGTTTCACCAGAATGGTATACGATGCTGGGATATGATGCTGACACCCCGGATGACCCTTATACCTTCTGGGTTGCGCATCTTCACCCTGACGAGAGAGAGAATGTACTGAAGATCATTGATGAGACCCTTGAATCAGGTGAGGAGTACTTCAATGAATACCGGATGCGGGCGGCCGATGAAACCTGGCGGTGGATCAAGAGCCAGGGGAAGGTTATCAGCTGGCTGCCGGATGGCAGAGGCGATCGATTGATTGGCACCCATTCTGACATCACCCGCCAGAGACGTGCCGAGACGGCGTTCCGGAGGACAACCCGTCTCCTCAGGGATGCCCAGAAAATAGCCCGCCTTGGCTACTATGAATATGATGTGGAAAATGATCTCATCCTCCCGGATGCCGGCATATACGAAATTCTGAATATTTATGATGAGGAACCGGTCTACACATTTCATGAATTCTGCAGTTTTATCCATCCGGATGAACGTGAACAGTTGGAGGCCGAATTCGCGGCTGCTGCACGGGAAAACAGTCCATACAACAATATATTCAGGATTGTTGCGCGTGGTGGGCCTGAACTCTGGGTTAGGGTGTGGGTTGAGCCGGGTATTGATAACGGAGGAGAGCTTTCGCCGATATTTGGAGCGATACAGGACATTACTGATGTACGGCAGACAGAGGAGGAACTTCTCCGGACCCAGATTGCCGTGGAGACATCCCGCGATGAGGTGCTGTATATTGCTCCGGACGGGGAGGTCCTGTACGGCAACCAGCAGGCGGTGAATGCCTACGGAAGGGAAGGGGGACTCACCGGTCTCACGATTAGTGATATCGATCCGGCATACCCACCAGAGAAGTGGCGGCGCCACTGGGCATACCTCAGGGAGAAGAAATACCAGATCCACGAATCTCTGTACCGGAAGAGCGATGGTTCTGTCTACCCCGTTGAAGTCGTGGAAAACTATGTGAAGGTGGGTTCCCGTGCGTTCTCCTGTGTCTACTGCCGTGACATCACTGACCGGCGGACTGTGGAGAGTGCCCTCCGTGAGAGTGAACAGCGGCTCTCTCTTGCGGTCGTGGGGGCTGATCTGGGCATATGGGACTGGGATATGACATCTGATCACCTGATCTTTGATGCACGGTTTGCAGAGATTTTGGGGGCTGCCCCGAAGGAGATGGAGACCGGCACATTCGGTGATATGATGGCATTAATCCACCCGCATGATCATGCGGCATTCCGGAAGGCTCTGGAGGATTACATTGCCGAAAAAGGTGCCCCGTTCCTCTGTGAACTCAGGATACACCACAGAGATACTACCTGGAGATGGGTAAGAGGGCGGGGAGTCATTGTCTCAGAGGATACCTCCGGCAGTGCCCGGCGGATGATCGGCACGATCATGGATATTAATGAACAGCGTGAGGCAATGGAGGCCCTGGCGGAGCAGGAGGAGCAGCTGCGGGAGACCCAGGACATTGCCCGTGTGGGCGGATGGACGTATGAGATCCCTGAAGACCGCTATACCTTTGAGCGTGGTACCCTGCAGACCATTGGGTTTGCGAAGATGGTTCCCCCGGTAACGATGGAAGAATTCCGTCATGATTTTTTATACCCGGAAGACAGCGCAGCGGTGGAAAAAGCATATACCCGCCACCTGAAGGAGTATGTGCCGTTTGACATGGTCTTCCGTGTCCGGTTGCCGGACGGGAGGATGCGATATCTTCACAGTCGGTGCCAGACGATCTTTGATAACCAGGGTGTGCCACAGAAGAGCGTGGGTATTGTCCAGGATGTCACCGGGATCAAGGAAGCGGAGAACGAACTGCTCGAACGCGAGTGGAAAGTGAACGAGGCACAGCGAATTACTCATATCCGCTACTGGGAATGCGACAGTTCGTGTATGGGATATTCACGGACCGACGGGGATATCTCCCTCCACCAGCTCATATTCCTGGAACGTGATGGCCTGCGGATACACCCGGATGTCTGTGACCAGCTGATTGCAAAGTTCCGTGAATCCGTTGACAGTCACAGTGAATTTTCTGAAGAGTTCCCGGCTGTTCTGGAAGAGAGTGGCGAGACCCTGCACCTCTACTGCCGGGGCAGCCATTACTACCGCACCGACGGCACACATCTGCGTTCGCTCGGGACCATCATTGATATAACAGAGCGGATCCACACCCTGAATGCCCTGCGGGAAAGTGAGAGTAAGTTCCGGCTGGTGGCAGAGAACCCCGGCATTGGCACCTATATCACCCAGGACAGCAGGTTTGTCTATGTCAATGATACCTGTGCCCGGTTCTTCGGGTATTCGATTGAAGCGATGATTGGAATGAATGCAGCGAAGATCGTCGCGCCTGAGATGCGCAGTGAGATGTGTGTGCTATTCAGGGAATGCGCTGCAGGTGAACGCGATGAGATCCATCTTGAGGCGCAGGGATTTACAGAGACAGGGATTAGATTCCCGGTTGAGGTATTCGGGTCGTCGGGTGAATATGGCGGCCGGTCGGCTGTCATCGGCACCGTTATCGACATCACGGAGCGCAAGGCATATGAGGAGATGCTCACCATCACCCGGCTTACGGTGGATCAGGCGACAATCGGCATCGGCTGGATCAACCATGCCGGTGAAGTCATCTATGTCAATGCCCAGGCGGTGGAGATGCTGCGCATCCCGAAGGAGACGGTCCTCGGAATGAATATCCTGGAGATACACCCGTCTTTTACCTCCACCCGGTGGCAGGAATTCTGGGATGGCATCTGTGTCGGGCAGAATCAGCGGTTTGAAATCGTACAGGTACGCGGGGACGGCACCTTCTTCCCGGCAGACATTATGGTCGATTATGTACATCTCGGTGACATGGAGTTTGCCTGTATATTTGCGACTGATATTTCCCTGCGCAGGGAGGCAGAGGGTGCCCTCCAGCAGTCACTTGCAGAGAAGACAACGCTCCTGCAGGAGGTGCATCACCGCGTGAAGAACAACCTTGCTCTTATATCATCGATGATCCAGATGCAGATGCGGATCCTTGATGATAAACAGGCTGTAGCATCACTGACGGAGACGGCAAACCGCATCATCTCCATGGCGATGGTCCACGAGAGCATATACCGTTCACGAAACATTACCACCATTGATGCCCACGAGCACCTGACAGCACTGGTGAACGAGATCATACCGAATTTCTCCGTCGGAAAAACGATTGAGGTGGATGTCGATGCGCATGGCTGCACCCTTGACCTGAATTCCGGGATTCTCTACTCCCTCATTGTCAATGAGCTCATCACAAACTCCATCAAATATGCATTTGAAGGGCGGGATGCCGGAAAGATATCCATTTCAATGGAGTGTAGTGACAAAAAGAAGGTGCTCTCCGTCACTGATGACGGGGTGGGGATACCGGAGGATGTGAATCCCTTCCGGCGGCCGTCTCTGGGAATGAATATTGTCCACAGTGTAGTCACGGCCCAGATGGGAGGGACGATTGAACTTGTCCGCGGTGAGGGCACCACCTGGATACTGACATTTCCGATAAAATGAGGCCACTGTGATTATTCCCGCAGATTTTTTCTATTCCAGCCGCAAATAATCAGCTGGAGTAATACTATGGTACAACTGACCGATGACCTGATTGAAGCGTTCAACGCATTAAGAGTAATCCCCCTTGCAACAGCAGATAAAGACGGTGTCCCCAATGTCGCACCTATGGGTGCAAAGGCACTTGCAGACCCGGAGACGATTCTTGTGATGGACAACTTCATGCAGAAGACTGTCGCAAACATCCGGGAAAACCCGAAGGCTGCCATCTATGTCTGGGGCGAGGGTGTGAAGGGCTGTTTCCAGATCCACGGAGATGTCACGTACGTGAACGAGGGGGAACAGTTTGAGACGTTCCGTAAAGAGACACTCGCCCGGATGCCCAAGGTGCCGGCAAAGGGGATGCTGGTCATAAAAATAACCGATGTATACACCTGTGCTGCAGGGCCGGGTGCCGGCGATAAGATTGTCTGAAACCCTAAATTAAAATTTCATTTTTTGTGCGGCACTGTGCACTGTGGTGTCTCAGTGAATCAGAGACGGGCGACTGAAAGAGACAGACATTTCTCCAAGGGAGTACCCTGTCTCAGTCCATGCTGCCACTCGTAAATCCGTCCAGGTCGAGTGCTACATGATGGAATCCCAAGGTATGAAACGCCCTGCTGATGGTGTCACGGCGTGCAAAGATGCAGTCTGAGGATTCAGGATCAGTCTCGATGCGTGCCACATCTCCGTGGATGCGGACCCGTACCTGCTGTGCCCCGGCAGCGAATATTACATCCTCTGCCCGTGCGATACGGGCGAGAAGCTGTGGGTCCAGGCACTCTCCATAGGGAATTCTTGTTGCAAGGCAGGACGCGGATGGCTTCGCATATTCCGGTATTGCGTGCATCCGTGCGATGGCCCGGATGTCATCCTTGGTGATGCCCGCCTCGACAAAGGGATGGGTGATGCCTGCTGCACGGCCGGTCTCGTAGCCGGGCCGGTATTTGGTTATATCATCAGCATTTGTTCCGTCTGCGATCGATACAAGGTTATTTTCATCTGCCACATCGTGGAGAATCCGTGCACTCTCCTGTTTGCATATGGCACACCTGTTCTTTGGGTTCATCCTGAATTCCGGGTTCTCCATGATCTCTGACTCCCGGACAAAGAGCCTGAGTTCTTCCCGTGTGACAATGCTGTGGGCGATCTTTTCCTCGCGTGGGGGGAGGAGAGGACTTGTTATAAGGCAGCAGGCGGACTCATTGCCCAGGACATCGCGTGCGACAACGGCAAGGACTATGCTGTCGATGCCACCGGAGTACGATACCAACAGTGATCTTTTGTCCCTGATTGCCGCCCGCAGGTGTGTGTACCGTTCCTGTATTCGTTCTGTCATAACCTCTGTGTGACCTCCGCTGATCTATCCGGATGATATGATACTCTTTGCTTTTTCCCCGATAAAATCTGCCGCAGCATATTTTCCTGTGATCTGGCAGGTGCCTGTTCATGTTCTGGTTGAACCGGATAAATAAATGTAAACTTACTCTTTACTATTGCTGAAATTTACTCCATATTCTCTAAAAACGCCATATCAATCCAATTAAGTTAATTGAGTTGATAATTGGCGGCGTTTCCCATTCTGAGTATAAAGACTTAAACAATTCTGAGGAGAACGTTTCTCTGATGAAAAAGAATCTGGTATTTCTCATGGCAGTCGCGGTGGTGTGCGCGACTGTGTTCATCTGTGGATGTACAGGAAGCGGTGAAACGCCTGTTGTTGATCATGATGGTAAAACACCTGTCGCCAATCAGACGCCGGAACAGACACCTGAACAGACCTCAGCAGCGGAAGAAAAAATAACCCTGACGGTCTACCATGCGGGCAGCCTTGCGAACCCCATGGAAAAGATGGAGACTGCATTCGAGGCAGAACACCCGAATGTGGATGTCCAGCTTCACCCGGCAGGCAGCACCAAACTGGCAAAGGAAATAACCGAGCTTGACGCAGTTGCTGATGTGTATGCATCTGCAGACTACTCGCTGATTCCCAACATGATGATCCCTGACTATGCATCATGGTATGTGACCTTTGCAAAGAACCGCATGGTGCTCTGCTACACTGACAAGAGCAACTTTGCTGATGAAGTCACTGCAGACAACTGGTATGAGATCCTCGCCCGTGACGGTGTGACCTGGGGCTTTTCCGACCCGAATCTTGACCCCTGCGGCTACCGCTCACTCATGGTGACCATGCTCGCTGAGATGGAGTACAATGATGACATGATCTTTGACAACCTGATTGGGCAATATACCCAGATCTACCCGACCGTCGCAGACGGTGTTGTCACCATTCATGCAAATGAGACCGCACCTGCCTACCCGGTCACGATTGCCCCCAAGAGTGTGGAGTTAATCGCAGGCCTTGAGTCTGGCAACCTTGACTACGCATGGGAGTACCGCAGTGTCGCTGAGCAGAATGCAGACTCCGGTGTGAAATACATCGAACTGCCTGAAGCTATCGATCTCTCATCCATCGCTTACAAGGACATCTATGCAAAGGTGCAGGTTGAGTCCCTGGGCGGCATGAAGAAAGGAAAACCGATTGTCTATGGTGTCACCGTCCCGAAGACTGCAGACAACCCTGAGACAGGTGCTGAGTTTGTCGCGATGCTTGTCGGTCCAACCGGTCAGCAGATCATGACAGATGCAGGTCAGCCACCAATCAATCCCCCGGTTGGGTATGTTGACATCCCCGCAGCACTGGCGAGCATGGTTGAGATGAACGCCTAATATATTTTCTTTTTTTAACGGAGCAGATGAATGAAGAGACTACCGAAGTTTCCTGATTCCTGCCTGCTGTCGTTTGCCCTTGTTGGCAGCATGATTGTTATTCTGACGATCCTCGCCCTTCTCACGATTACCTTAAGGCAGGTAACAGACCTTCCGTACTTCATCTCTGTCGCGACGGAATCAAAGGTCGTGGATGCCATCCTGCTGACGATGGTGGCAGGTCTGAATGCTGTCGTTCTGCTCCTTATCTTCGGTATCCCCCTCGCCTATATTCTGGCACGCACAGAGTTCAGGGGGAAAGGCCTGGTGGAGAGCATCGTTGATATCCCGGTGATGCTGCCGCATACCATTGCAGGTATTATGGTCTATATTCTCTTCATGCGCCGCGGTATCATCGGTGAACCGTTCTCACAGATAGGCATCATCTTTGAGGGCGCATATCCGGGTATTGTTGCGGCGATGTTCTTTGTCTCATCCCCGTATTTTGTAAACGCCGTGCGTGACGGGTTTGAGAAAGTCCCGGTGCATATGGAGAACGCGGCACGGACCCTGGGGGCGTCACGTTTTCAGGCATTCCGTCTGGTTGTTCTGCCGCTTTCACTGCGGCATATCTTCAATGGCAGCATTCTTGCGTGGGGACGGGGTATCGGTGAATTTGCGGCAATCATCATGATCGCCTACTATCCGATGGTCATATCGACGCTCATCTACTACAAGTTCACGACAGCAGGCCTCAGGGAGAGTACAGCAGTGGCATTTGCGATGATTTTGGTCTGCCTTGTGGTCTTTGCCATTCTGCGTATACTGATGAAGAGGGTGGGAAAATACGATGATAGAGTTTGAGAATGTTTCAGTGACACTGGGTGATTTCCGGCTGAATGAACTGAGTATCAGGGTTAAGAAAGGTGATTATTACTTCATCATCGGGCCGTCGGGTGCAGGAAAAACCATCATCCTTGAGGCGATAGCAGGCCTTCACCACCCGGATTCCGGGAGGGTGCTCATCAACGGCGAGGATGCGAGCGGGATACC
>NZ_JAAAWJ010000024.1 GCF_009914725.1 Methanogenium sp. MK-MG | reverse complement strand
ATACCGAACCCGGAAGTTAAGCCCGTTCACGTAGTATGCTGTACTGAGTTGCGAGAGCGCTCGGGAACCATACTTCGCTGCAAATGCTCTGAAAAGAGACGAAAAAATCTGTTCTGTAACTGTTATACAAAGGAGCGGGAGCTCTTGGTGATGATTCTTTTCTGCAATGTGTGAAACCATTCTGTTCTGTATATGTCATGCAAAAGAGCGTGAGTGGTTGATTTCATTCGCTGCGGGTGTTCGCAAAGAAGTAAATCTGTTCTGTAACGGTTATACTGATGAACGTGAGCTTTCGTTGTCTGTGTCTGATAATATCGTTTTAGCATACTCTGACTCCCATTGATTTATTTTGTATTTTTATCTGTCATGTGCAACTTTTTTAAATAGAGTATTTTATCAGGTATGTTATCTTATGAAATAATGCTGTCAACCTCAAAAAAATAATGGGTTGACATATTGGTTCTCTATCCCGGAGCAAATACATGAAGGAAATACCAGATATACCAAAATGCATGAGTACGCAGCATCCTGATAATGTTCATCTGCCTTTTTTTGCAGCAAATTCACTACTCGGAGGTGAGGATGAAGTACAGGAAGCGTATTATATCTATTCCCATCTTGGATGCAGAGAGCAGATGTGGGATTGTGAAGGAAAGGAGGTTGACAATTTTGTTGTTAAAAAACTGCTTTCAAAGTATAGTACCTATTTTTCAGAGAAACAACTGGGCAAAGATGTATTTTTGACCCTGCGTGTTCCAAATCCTGAAGTTGAAAAGGCTGAAGCAAAAATTCTGCTTGAATCCCTTGAGAGCATACCTCGTTCTTTTGATGTGGCACATTTATTCTATGGGAATGATAACCCACCAATATTTGAAGTTATTCTGCCTATGGCTTCTTCTTTTGCGTCTATTGATAACATATATCAGTACTATCGTGATTTTGTAATAGGTCAACAGTATAAACGCCTTGGTGGAAGAAACCTGACAATTGCACAATGGATTGGTGATTTCAAACCCGATAGAATCAATGTCATTCCGCTTTTCGAGGATATGGAGAGTCTGCTTAATGTTAAGAAGATCGTCGGGCGTTATCTTCAGGATAAGGATCTGGCATATCAGCGGGTATTTCTTGCACGTTCAGACCCTGCAATGAATTATGGTTTAATCGGAGCCATACTTTTAAACAAGATTGCGCTTAAGCAGTTGTATGAACTTTCGGTTGAAACAGGTGTTCCCATATTTCCAATTATTGGTGTTGGTTCAGCTCCTTTCAGGGGAAATCTCAGACCTGATACTGTAGAGAGAACTATTGCAGAGTATCCAAGTGTACATACTTTCACCATCCAGTCGGCTTTTAAATATGATTATTCTCCGGATGAAGTAAAATCCGCTGTTGCCAAACTTGAAGAGCGGAATGTAGAGGTTCCACACGATATTGACGAAAAACGGAGCATAAAAATAATACAAAAATGCACTCAGGAATTTAAAAGAGAGATTGCAGATTTATCTGATATCATCAACAGGGTATCTGTATCTGTCCCTGCCCGGAGAAGAAGAAAACTGCATATCGGGCTATTTGGGTATTCGCGAAACAATGATGGTATCCGTCTTCCAAGAGCGATTACCTTTACTTCCGCACTCTATTCAATTGGGATTCCGCCTGAAATACTTGGAATTGGCACACTCAGTGATGATGATATTGATTTTGTCAGGGATATCTATGTAAATTTTGATGCCGATCTCAAAGACGCTCTAAGGTATCTTAATCCTGATTCCCGGTATCTGCCTGAAGGCATTACTGCGAGAGTCCATGAACTGGTGGATTTTGAAATTGATGAGGAACATAGAGAGATTAGCAATGAAATAATCTCTCTGCTGGATAAGGGTAATTCAGAAGATCTACAGGCAAATATTCTTCGTGCAGCTGCTATCAGGAAATTTATTGGGTAATACCAATCCAGAATTTTATTTAAATCTTCTAAAAAGAGAATATTTTATCTGAATATTCTTCTCTTTGAAGTTTTTCGCCTGTCCGGCAATGTCCATTCCGTTCTGAAGATTGGGTGTGTTGCACATGCCTGTATTGGTATGGGTTCTTACGAGAACCAAGTAATCTCACCTTCGGAACGAGAGGAAGGGCCTGTGAACTGGTAGAGAATACTTAGGGGAATGAAGCAGTAAGTCATTGGGTCTTTAGCTTTGTGGTAGTTCACACTAAAGAGCTCGGGCGCTCCCTGTCTGTTCTGTAATTATTTCCGGGAAGGTGACCTGCATGCTGTCCAGGATATACATATGGACTCCGGTCTGGTGTCATATAGTCTTTGAGCGGCCTTGTATGATCTGTTCTGTGCGTCTTTGTGCATACTGGTCACATACTGACTTGAGTCGATTATTGACGACTGTTTTTAGCAGAGTTTATTTCGCAAAGTCGTTGTTCTGATGATCTCTTTTACATCAGGGGCTCGAATTTTTTGGAGATGATAATCCAGTGAATAAACTATGTTTTTCAATCTCTGGCTTTTTTTCAAAGCGGATGAGTGATGTTTTCAGATAGTGAATGTATCAAGAATAACCCGGAAATATTTTCTATATTCCATGATTCTTAAACGAAAAATTAGTATACATCCTTAGAATTGAATATCCTGCGATACAAGGAGGTTTATCAATCAGATGTAGATCATTTTACTTTCACAGTCCGCATGGATAGTCATTATGTAATATTATCAACAGGTGAATTTAGGGGAGAATCATGCTAAAAAAAGCAGGATATGTACAGGTTGGGCGTAGGGTGATATGTGATGGTAAAGGGCAGGAAAACCGTATCATCGAGGTAATTATTCATAATACCGGATTCGGTGTCAGACTGCCGGAATTATATCAGGCTATGGCAGGTATCCGTTCAGGACGAATTGAACCAATCCGAAATGATGTCGGTTCTTGTTTATGCGGGACGGCAGGGATGGTGTTTACTTCGTTATCCGGTAAGGCAGTAAATATTGAATTGAATAATGGCGATAGATTTACTGTTTCTATGCGTTCTCTTTGGTATGTCCTTGCACAGTCCGGCAGATATGCACCTTTGTATTCCATACCCCGGAATGGATGTTCAGCTGTGCATAGGGTGTTTTCCCGGGATAATGATTCCAGTGACATTTCTGTTATTTGCTGAATAATTCTGCAAATATTTTTTAGTTCTGTTGTCTCTGTTTTTTTTAATTTAATTCCTGGCAATACTATGAAGTATGAATTTAAGAACAGTATTTCAGGGAACATAATTTACAGGTCAGATATCTGTTTCAAAATGAATGAATGTGTCAATTATAGTCAAAAACCAGACTTCTAAGAATATCTGGCATTCTCCATATGATGCCAAACGTTTATTTTTGAAATTAAACGATATTAAACGCTTAATTGCATTTACTATTAGTTCAAAAAGAAACGTTCGCCACTATAGATTTCCCATCTGATTTTTCAGGTAGGGTGATAGCAAATAATTTTGTTATTCTGCGTTTATTTGATTTTTATGGCGAAAATAATGTGAAATATGTGTGGAATTAGATCCAATGGACAATGTTTTTATCCTAGTAATGCTAATATTGTTAGGCAACACGAATGCCAAGGTGGCAGAGTGGCCACGCGGCTGCCTGCAGAGCAGCTATACTCCAGTTCAAATCTGGACCTTGGCTTTAGAAATTCCTGTAAGGGATTTCGACGTAGGACAAATCACTTTGTCCTGTATTTGCGGCCATAGCAGCGGGGCAACACCCGGACCCATACCGAACCCGGAAGTTAAGCCCGTTCACGTAGTATGCTGTACTGAGTTGCGAGAGCGCTCGGGAACCATACTTCGCTGCAAATGCTTCAAAAGAAATGAAAAATCTGTTCTGTTATCGTTATACTAAGAAGCGCGGGTTCTTGGAAACGACCATCCACTGATGTGCCTGCAATGAAGTAATTTTTGTTCTGTAACGGTATAATACCAAGGAGTGCGAACTCTTAGGAATGATACTTTGCTGCAAATGCTCGTGGGAATAATTTTCAAAAGGTATTCGTAATTTTGATCTTTACGGCTTCAAACGTCCGTATTATGTATTTAATGAACTCAATTGATCATTTGACCTATTTTCAGTTCAGGAGTGATTTTACCTATTCATGGACATAAATCAGCGATTTCAGTATATTTTGTTCATTATCTGCGTATTCTGATACAAGTGCTAATCCAGGATCATGATTGCCAGATGTTTTCTGTTTCAGTCCAAAAATTGAATATTTATTGAACGTTTTTGCACTCGCTAAATGCCTTATCCATATCAATAGAACCATCCTGGGCTGATTGTTAAAACTGTGTATGCCTTTGCACTACCTGAATTTACTGTTACGGATGAAAAAAATGTGAACGAAGACATTTGGCAATAAAAAATATATGTCTCAGTTCTGATTGCGTTTCAGCCGTTTTAACTGCCGCAGTATCATCTCCCTTCTGACAATGAGAACGCTTGCAAGTACTCCGACAAATACGTTGAAATAATACAGGATAAGCCGCCAGAGAAGAACAAACACTCCCACAATCGATGACGGTACAAACAGGCCATATAGAGATGTGGCTGTGATTTCTGCAACTCCTGAACTTCCCGGAGTAAGAGGGATCATCATGATGATTGCAATGATAAGTTGTACGATAAAAGACTCAATGAAAAATGGTTTTGATCCAATGGCAACCAGAATAAATGATGCAATTAAAAATTCAAATACCCAGTAAATGGTGGTAAGCACAAATCCCCATACCAGTCCTGATTTTGCTTTGCTGACAAATTTTGTGAGTGTGCTATTAAAGTTATCAACTTCAGAATCAATGGACTGCATCAGCTTATCCACTTTTTCTGATTTCCAACGCTTTGTGAGCCATCCGGATATTTTATACAGAATCTTTTTCAGAAATTCAGGATGGCGGATGGAATAAACAAAGAGAATCATAAAGCAAATGAGTATAACCCATATTACAAGCAATGGTGTTGTAAGATTCACCTCCAGTGTTGCAACCTGGAAAACAAGCAGGAAAAATGCGAATATGCCAATAATTCCAAGTACAATCCCGTCGATAACCCGTTCCATTATAACAACGGCAGTCGCATCACCTATTGGTACACCTGCCCGATAGAGTTCGTGAATTCTGACAGGTTCTCCCCCTGCCTGGGAAGGGGTGATAGCAGCAACCAGAAGATTTGCAAAGACTGCGTTAAGTGCATGGAGAAACGGTACATGATACCCCAGAGATTGCGACATCATCTTCAGTCTCATACCCCATGCCATCAGTGCAATAATGTGGAGAATCAATGCAAACAGTAAAAATGTGTAGTTGACGTTCTTCAGATAGTTGATCGTTTCATCATCAATAGTAAACCAAAGTACACCAATGAGTACAATTGTGCTGAAACCGACAGAGAGGCCCAACCATTTCCATTGTGAACTTTCCATGAATATATAATCTCCATTTCACAGGATCGATGAATCATCTACGTTTTTCTGGCAAACTATAAACTCTTTTTACTTTAAACCGTGAATAATTCGGGATTTCTTACCACCTTCAGGATGCCGGTGCGTACACCTGCATCAATCCAGCCATACGCATAACTGAGAAGGGCCAGTCCATCCGCAAGATTGTCACGTTGTATTTCACTTGTCCCTTCAGTATAATGTAATCGTGTAATCCGGCAGAGTTCTTCTCCTGCCGGATAAAGCGGAAGTTCCGGTTCAGAATTTATGCAGACTGATGCTAATGCACTGGAGAGCATCCTCTCGTATCTGAATGTCTTCTCCTTAAGATGATCTGACAGGTTTTCCGGTATATCCTGTGTACACCCAAGTGGAGGGACGCCCGTTGAAATACTGGCTAAAAGACCTGCTTTTACGCCAGTATCCAGCCATCCGTTTCCATAGGCAAATGATGCAAGAGCGTTTACTTCATCATTGTTTGCCAGAAAAACAAATCCGTCTGAGGCATACGCCTGTGACATCTCGACAACATCTGTTGCCGCCCTGACAAGCCATGTATTGTCCGGAACAACAATTTCCACCATTTCTGCCTTTTCAAAAAAGGTTTTGCCGTATTCCTCAATCATGATAACCAGCAAATGTCCGGATATAATCCTCCTCTATTGGGTGAAGTTCGGCAGGGACAATGAGAACATGGAGAGGCGGGCCAAAATCTGCATTTGCAAGGGTTTCTGCATTACCGGCAATAACCGTTGGACTCTCACTACCGGCACGGGCAATGCCAATAAAGAGTTCGGGTAATTGTTCATTTTTCTTCTGTGCCATAACAGATATCAAACCGATTGCCTCAGAAACGGACATATATTTCTCTGGCTGGATGTCCAGGTAGACAAGTGTATGAAGATTTAATCCAAGGTTTTCTGATATTGTATCAAACGGTGTAAGGGGGAACCAGTTTTCTGCAGGAAACGGAACAGAACACGATTTCCCAAACCGATAATTCTGTAACCCTGAAAGACCGCAGACTGCACTGATAATTGAGGAAGAATGAATGATCTCTGTTTTTATCCCTCGTTCAGCCGCCCGTATGCGAAGGTCTGCGTGCGTGGTTGATACCATCGGATCCCCTCCGGTAAGAAATACAACAGGTCCTTCTTTGGCGTACTCAAGAACTGTATCCGGATGCTGTTCAACATCTTCCCGACCCAGGACAGTTACTGTTTTTCCGTACTGGTCTTCCATTTCGCATATTTTTATACCCATCAGGCGGGATGTGTAGCCTTCCAGAAAAATATGGTCCGCTTCCTGGATTTTTCTGAGACCTTTCAGGGAGATATCTTCCCCGTCATAGAGACCAAGTCCAACGAATGAGAGCATTTTAAATCACCTTTCTATTACTATGGGGGACTAAGTTTCAATAATAGTGACGTTTGGATAAAGATTAGCGCATCTGTTCGGGTCATGATAATCATTGTCAGTTGTGCTGTTACAGGGCTATATTTGACAGAATTGAATGATGTTATTAACCATAATAGAAATATTGTATACAGCTTACCGGTGAATAAAGTTACAGGAGAAAAATAGTTCTGCTGCAATTACCAAGTTGAGATGCATTTCAATATAATCTAAAAATCGGGTATTTTATGATTCGTTATATCTATGAGAGATTTCTGATCCGGGGGTGTGTGGATATTCCCAGTCATATCTGTATTATGCTCTCAGAAGATGAAGTGCGACGTGCACCGCAAAAAATTATTCAGGTCATTAACTGGAGCAGAGAATGTGGTTTAAAATCCCTCATTTTTCATATTGATACTGATCTCCCCGATTCCCTGATTTCAGAAATTACTGAGCTCAGAGATCTTTTTGGACCGGTCCGTGTCACTCTCTATTCACCCGGAGGGAAGTCACTCCTTCATGACGGATCACAACTTCCCGATATTATTATTGCAGTGGGTATGAGTGGCAGAGAAGAGATTGTCCGTTCAGTCCGTGAAATCGCAGAAAAAGGAATTGCACCGGATGATATCGATGGAAAAATGCTTGAATCTCATTTGACATTTCAATATGAACCGGATTTTGTGATTAAAACCGGCAATAATCATCTGATTGATTTTATGATCTGGCAGTCAGTGTACTCTGAACTCTTTTTTACAGATGTAAACTGGCAGACATTCAGAAAAATTGATTTTTTCCGGGCACTCAGGGACTATCAGCTGCGCAAAAGACGTTTTGGGAGATAGCCACCCTTCACCCGTTCATCATACACACGAATCCCTCTAAGCAGGTCAATTTTTCTGAAGAGGGGCCAGTATGGAGCACAGAAGTAGACCGCTGATCCATATCCGTTTGCAAACCATGGGAGAAAATTGGATGTTCTCTTCTCGTTTCCGGTACGAATGATCAGATCAACCGGGGGGAGGTGCAGGTCTCCGCGGATTTTTTTGTCAAAGAGATCTTTGTTAATCATATCGATAGTAATTTTATTCGTTTTGAAATCTTTGATAATTTCCCGTGATGCGCGAACGATTTCATTTCTGCCTCCATATGCCAGAGCAATATTCAGGTGGAATCGTGTATAATCCTTTGTTGCTTCTTCTGCTTCAACGATGGTTGCGAGAAGATCTTCAGGAATGAGGCTGCGGTCTCCTACAACCTGCATATGGATTTCATTTGAGTGAATGCGCGGGTCAGTTTTTACTGATCTGAATTTCTCAATAAAAAGTGAGAATAATTCATTCAGTTCTTCATCTGACCGGTTAAAATTTTCAGTGGAAAATGAATATAATGACACATTTCGGACGCCAATTTCCTGTGCCCATTCAAGAAGATCTTCTGATGTCTGTGCACCTTTTTTGTGTCCATATGATGTATTTTTCCCCTGAATTTTTGCATAGCGCCTGTTTCCATCCTGAATTATTGCAATATGGTCAGGAACATTTGTGATATTTTTCATCAAATGACGTTCGTAGCATTGATTGAGAAATTCTCTTGGTTTCAAAGTGGGATGACCTCCACAATGATACCATCACCGGGATATCGTTCAATGATATATTTTTTTCCGGGATAGTTTTCCGGGTTTTCTGCAAGAATCCACCAGGCAGTCTCAATATTCCCGTCCCTCTCTTCCCACATGCCATCTTCGATATCATGGGACTGTTCTGAATATTCCCAGACGCCATACATCAGGGTGCCGTCATCAGTCACCTCTTCAAATTCGCGTGCGGTATTTTCGGCAGTGCGAATCAGCCGGTTTCTCAGCTGTACTGAGTCCTTGAAACCGGATGAACACCAATGAACCCTGGGATTTTTGAGGATATCTGCTGCCCATATTTCTGCGCCTTCGACTGCGTTGTGGTAGCAGTCTTCAAGTGAGAGGTCCTTCCCTCTCATTGCTTCTGCGTTTGTTTCACTCCATTCCAGTTCATTAATATTGAACCAGTCAACAGAGTCGACCGCGGGGATGAGATAATGAAGTTCCGGTAATGACGGCACTTCGATGGTTACCTCGAATCCGAGATCCTTTGCCATGCGAATCGATTCCGGAAATGCTGATTCCTGAAAATGTTCCCAGATCTCTTCCGGGGGATGAAACCGTATTTCGTCCACGCAGCCTTTGAGAAGACGCAGAATATCTTTACCCGGGGCAATGCCGGTATACAGGTGAATATTGAATGCATCCCCATATTCATTCTTCAGAAGACTGCAGTAATGGTTTACCCGTTCCGGGACAAGGAGGGGCTCTCCCCCTGTTATCCCGGCACCCAGGGCACTCATTGAACGGGCCTCCTCCAGTATGTCATTGTCAGAGAGTATGATTCGGTCATTTGCATAGGCAGTATCCTTCCCTTTTTTCTCTGACGAAATGGGACAGTACCAGCAGGTTCTGTTACACCGCCCGGTGACAAACAGCACCATCTTTGCGCCTTCGTGGCAGAGTCTGCAGGCTGTACTAAGCACCGGCATTCACCGCATCAGTAATTCTCCGGGTGACAAATTCCTCTCCGAGGGCTTCAAGGAACCATCCCAGTCTGGGACCACGTTCTTTTCCGAGAATTGCGAGGTAGAGGAGAGTAAAAATTCTCTTTGGACTCATTCCGGTTTCCTCTCCCACTTTATATACGGCATTATGGATGGTCTCAGCCTTCCATTCATCCATTGCAATATACTCTGAGAGGAGAAGACCGAGTCCGTACCTGTCATCTTCAGTAAATGCAAATACATCTGAAGGCAGGTCAGTCTGCACAGTGAATTTCACCATGTCGGGCGCGTACTTCTCAATCCATATGCGTGCACGTTCAGCACGCGCAAGCACTGCCTCTTTGTTTTCCACATTATATCCACTCCGTGCAAGGATGTCGAAAATGGTGTCCTTGTCCTGTGCAACCTGAACAACAGTTACCATATGGCGGAAGGGGATGTCAGTTGCAACTGAGGATATTGCAGAGAGTTCATATTCACGGCTGTCATGGTTTTCTGCAAGGCGTGCATATTCATCGATAAGTGATAACAGCCCCATTCCCGGGTCAAAATTGATTGCCCGCTCAGGCCGGGTCCTGACAATCATATACCGAAGAACGTCGGGCGGAACAATGGACAGCATCTCATTAATGGATATGGCCACACCGGTTGATGAGGCCATTGCACCCTTCCCTTTCAGGCTGATCCACTCATATTTGACAGGGAACGGTGCAACTCCGCCAAATATATTCTCCACAATCTCTTTTCCGGTGTCGTATGAACCGCCTGCTGCGGCGTGGTCTTTTCCAAATGGTTCAACCGTAATGCCAAGGTTATACCACCGCATTGGCCAGTCAACACGCCAGACCAGTTTTCCTTCACCTTTTGAATAATCAGAAACTCCTTCATGCCCGCAGGGACATCGGTATGTTACTGCTGTCGTCTCCGGGTCATGGGAGAGAATTTCTGCATTTGCAATTGTGCCGCATTTACTGCATACCGGATAATAGGGAACCCATGAATCCGGAAGAGTTCTTTGTGATACGCGTTCAAGAATCTCTTTTATATCATCGGAATGGTTGAGCACTGTTGATATTTCATCTGCATATCTGCCTGACCGGTAGAGTTCACTTGAGCGCAGGATGGTTGGGTGTACATCCATCTCATCCAGGGACTGGAGAAAAGGCTCAAGAAAATGTTCAGCATAATTTGCATGCTTACCGCAGGGACAGGGGATGTCACAAAGGGGCATTCCAATATATTTTGCATATGAATCCGGGAGAAATGGATACACTTTGCGTAATGGATCAAAATCATCAGCGATGTAGATTAGTTCTGCTGAAAGTCCTCGTTCAACCATTGCTTTATACACAAGATCCCCAGTCAAAACCTCCCGCATATTACCAATATGGATTGGTCCGGATGGAGTAATCCCGGTGGCAATATAGTGTGGTTTTTCCTGATCAACCTGTGCTGCACAGACATCTGCCCAGTGTATCCGTTCCTGGGTTTCTCCTTCCTGTTGCTGCATAGTGTAATCTTTGGTTCTTAAAGATTAACAATATATAGGTATTTTCCAATACACTGCATTCATTGTTACGAAAAAAACAGGCAGAAAGCCCAATACTTTAATCTGTGGGAGTCTGTCAGAAACAGTTATTTATGGTCATGCAGGTAAAACTCATATATTAGCCATATGAAGACGTTCCTGAGTGATGAAGGGCTTTCAGAAGTTATTGGATTTATTCTTCTGATAGGACTTCTGGTAGTATTTCTTGCGATGTACCAGACGTATACGGTTCCTGTTCAGGGAAGGGATATTGAAATCAGCCATATGAATGATATCAAGGACACATTTGCGGCTTATAAAATATCTCAGGATTCCCTCTGGGTGAATTCAAGAGAAGGGACAACTCTTAGTACAACGCTTGATCTGGGTACAGGAGGGGGATACAGTCAGGGAGGTAGTGGTGATTTAGTGTTACTGACGCCGCTCTCTTCTGGGGGCTCTGTCGGAATAAACCAGCGGAATGAGATAATTACTGTTACTGTCGGCTCTAATTCCGGGGGGGTCGTAACACTTGCTGACTATGAGGCAGGTTCGCTTGAATTTCGGTCTGATAACAACTACTGGATAGACCAGAATTACTATTATCAGCTGGGTGGCGTATTTCTTGAACAGGAATCGGGTTCGACCGTCCGGGTTATGCCGCCGCTTACCATCGCACGATACGGGACTGATGGAGGATATACCGCCAAAGTTGATTTTACCATCATCCGGCTAAATGGTGAACAGTTGATCAGCGGTATGGGGCAGGTGCGGATAGACACAAACCTGAATACCAATGGGATTTCCGGTGAATCATATCCTGAAATTACAAATGTCACTATTTCAGTTGGTTCAGATGATCCACAAACGCGGTCGATGTGGGAAGGACTCTTCCGTGATTCACTTGCACGATATGGTATTCCTGCTCCCTGGTATACACTGACAAATATCGACGATGAGGTATCTCTGGACATAATTGGGAATTCAAGCATTGGGGTATATGCTGATATCATCCGTGCAAATTACACTGCAACTCTCCAGACGGTTGCAACAGGAATTGAATGAAGGGGAGAGACAAAACAAATGAGCGGCAGTGTCCTGAACGCAATAAATGAGGAAGGGGTCTCTGAAACAATTGCTGTAGTCCTCCTTATTGGACTGACGGTTGTAGGTGTGACTTTGATCGGTGTATTTTTCTTATCCCCGCCTGCGGCTGAAGAACTACCGGCTGTAGATGTTCTGGTATCGAATAATGGCTCAACAATCCTTTTTCAGCATAATGGCGGGGACTCCCTGGGTGAGGATGACTTTCGCATATATGTAGGCGGAAATGCTGTCGCTGCAACTGAATTAAGTTTTACAGATGGTGGGGGCTGGCCATGGTCTGTTGGTGAAACGATTCAGTATGCCGCTGCAGGAACAATTACTCCGCTGAACGAAAACGTCAGGATTGCCTGCCATGAGGAAATGGGTATTCTTCTCCGGCCGGCATTCGTTGATATTACAGGCACAAATACACAGCTTGCTGATGTAGCCTCTGCACCGTTGCCGACGCTCTCTCCGGGTGTTGGGCCAGGCAGCACAACTCCGGAAGATGCAGGGGCGATTGTTGCTGAATCTGTTCTTGCAGATTCTGATATAGTCTTCGCTGTTTCATCGTTTGAGCAGACAGGTATCCCGGAAGGAAGATATTTTAATTTCACCGTTGTCTCTCCGAATTCAACGATAAATATTGCTCAGGAAGCAGGCATACGCTACCTTAATGCCGGAGATCAGATTGTCATTCGTACAGGTGAAGAACAGGCTGCAGGGAACCGTATCAGTATCACAGGAGTGGGCAATGCCTTTTTCACGCTGAGATTTGAAACAGTCAACGTCTGGATTAATGGTACCTTAATCCTTAACAATCCGCGCAACGAGGTTGAAATTGAGAGTGCATGGATTCCGGAATACGAAAATCTGGAGTCGACCCTCGCGTTCAGACTTGGCCCTGAGTCGTATGAACTCTACATTGATGGTGAACCAGACCCTCGTGGAAGTTTAGGTGTTGAAATAACCATGAGCAATGTCCGTCCAACAGATTCTGGTATGTTTGTCATTAATGCATGGAGCCCGAATAACAACCCGAATTCGGTAATTCTTGCAAAAGCAGATGGTATCTGATTCAACTGGTGAAAAATGCAAAGAAATAATCATTCAAATAAATCTGTCATACTGTCCCGCTGTTCTGAAGAGCATAATCAGGATGCATCATCAGAAATGATCGGTTCCATTATTCTTATAGGTGTCTTTGTCGCTGCATTTGGTGTCATTCTGGTGATGCTGCTTTCCGCGCCGTCTGAGTTTATTGTGCCTGCGGTTGTTATCGAGGCCGATGTCATCGTAGAGGACGATCAGTATGTGCTCAATCTCCGTTCCGGGGATACTTTGCAGAGGAATGAAACGCGGATTCTTGTTGACGGGATAGACAGGACGGGGGATTTCACCTCTGTTACGGGTGCTTCTGACTGGGACCAGTGGAGGTCTGGCGATTCATTAACGCTTGATCTCGCAGGCAACGAACGGCCGGATGCCGTTCAGATCATATATTCTGATTCTGATGGGGATGGCATCCTTCTCTGGGATGTCGGAACAAGTGTGACGGTGATTCCGCCAACCGGACTGACACCACTGGCAGCGTTTTCCGCAAATGTGACTAATGGATTATCTCCTTTATCTGTCCAGTTCACGGATCTCTCATCAAATGATCCAAATTCCTGGCAATGGAGTTTTGGAGACGGTGAGACATCATCACAGCAAAACCCCGTTCATATCTATACCTCATCCGGAGTCTACACTGTTCAGCTGACTGCACATAATCCGGATGGCTCAGGCACTGTGGTTAAGTCCGATCTCATTCATGTTTCTGATGGGTTTGTTGTTGACTTCGTAGCAACGCCTCTCTCCGGAACTGTGCCGCTCATGGTCAGTTTCACCGATCTGACGACAGGCACCCCAGTGTCCTGGCTCTGGAATTTTGGTGATGGTTCGACATCCACCCAACAGAATCCCAGCCATACCTATCTTTCCGGTGGTTCCTATACCGTTACCCTGAATGCGTCGGATGGCATTCTTTCACAGACTGAGGAGAAGACCGGATATATCAATGTGACAGAGATCTGTCTGCCCGGCCTCTACGGCACATATTTTGATGAGTTCAACGATGAATATCAGGTGCCGTTCTCTGGAAATTCAGTGAACCGGATAGATCAGAGGATTTGGTTTGCTGACAGTGACAGCGGGGAGGAATCAGATGAAGCAGACTGGCCGGTAGCGACGCTGGGAAAAGCCAATAAGTTCAGTGTTGTGTATGAAGGATTCCTCATTGTGCCTGAGAATGAGACATACACGTTTTATCTGGAGTCTGATGACGGATCTGTTCTCTGGATAGATGATGTCGCAGATGGTGATCCGGTGGTGATCGATAACTGGGGAACCGATGGGACGCATCCACCTCGCGAAGAGAGTGTTTCCCTGTCACTTACAAAAGGAAAGCACCCAATTCGGATTAAAATGACTGAATACTATGGTGGAGCTGTTCTGCATCTTGCATGGGAGTCTGCAACGATACCGCGACAGGAGGTGGAATCTTTCTGTTATGTGCCAGGTGGTTTACAGAGTGCAGATTTTACAGCAACACCACTCAGTGGGGCCAGTCCTATGCAGGTAGAGTTCACGGACCTTTCGATTGGCAATATATCGTCATGGGAATGGGACTTTGGAGATGGTAGTACATCCACTGAACAAAATCCCGTCCATACCTATCTTTCTGCGGGTCTGTATACGGTAACACTGGTTGTTTCAGATGGCATAATCTCATATTCTGAGGAGAAATCCGAATATATCTATGTGACGGATGGGTGCCTGCCCGGCCTCTATGGCACCTATTATGATGACTACAATAGCGTGTATTCTGTTCCGTTCTCCGGAGATTCAGCAACCCGAACGGATATGAGAATCTGGTTTGCTGACACTGCCAGCGGGGAGGAATCAGATGAAATAAACTGGCCGGTTGCAACGATTGGAAAAGCCGAACATTTCGGTGTTGTGTATGAAGGATTCCTCATTGTTCCTAAGGATGAGACATACACGTTTCATCTGAGGTCTGATGACGGTTCGGTTCTCTGGATTGATAATATTGCAGATACGGATCCGGTAGTGATTGACAACTGGGGGCTGCATTCAGCCACAACAGAGAGCACTTCACTGTTTCTTACCAAAGGAAAACATCCGATTCGCATAAAAATGACCGAAAATAATGGCAAAGCCGTTCTTCATCTCGAATGGGAGTCTGCAACAATCCCTCGTCAGGTGGTGGAATCATTCTGTTATGGTTCAGGCAGTTCACTGATTGCAGGGTTTGAAGGAGCACCACGAAGCGGTGACCGTCCTCTGGCGGTGCAGTTCACCGATCTTTCTTCAGGGAATGTTTCTTCATGGGCATGGGACTTTGGCGATGGAGGGACATCAGCTGAAGCAAATCCTCTCCATCGCTATGAATCTTCGGGATTATATTCAGTCAGCCTGACCGTTTCAAATGCAGCCGGGGTGGATACGTTTGAACGAACGGATTATATTGAGGTGACGGATAATTCCTTTGCTGAATATGTTGTCAGTGAGAATGTCTTTGTGTATGGACAGCAGCTGAACTTTGCCGGGGATAGTATCTCTGGTTCTGGTGCGACCATCCATATCACCGGTGATGCACTGAATACGAATGATCTCAATGGCGGCGCCTCACTTAATGTGTCAAATATTTATGTGGATGGTTCAATTAATCTGAATGGGGGCAGTGCAGGACTGGGATCCGAAACATCTCCAGGTTTGATATATGTAAATGGTGATTTCACTCTAGGAAATGGCCGAAGGAATGTTTATGGTGACGTTTATGTAAACGGGGATTGTTTCCTGAAAGACCCGGTAATCCATGGAAATGTGTCTGTGAACGGAGATCTTGAACTTGACTGGACTCCGGACTTTACTCACGCCAGAATATATTACATGGGTACTTTCAAGTACCCAAATTCTTTGGATCCCTCGATTCTGAATAAGTGTGTAAAAGTTGATTCCGTGCCCGGTTTTGTTATTCCTGATTATGATATGCCGCCGGTAAAAAGTGATACATGGTATTCCTCCCGAGGATATGTGTCCGGTGGATATCTTGCAGACGATATGAAAATATTTGCTGACAGCTATGCCTCCAGTAGCTGGCGACCTTCTGCTGAAAATGTGGTACTCGTGGCAAAAGCTGGTGACATTACCCTGACGGGTCTTGGTGGCAGTGGCGTTACCGGAGTATTATTCGCTCCGAATGGAAAGGTTGTATTTAGTGGTGGATTTTTTGAAGGGGTGGTCATTGCCAAGGATGGCTTCTTTGTCACAAGTGGCGGAACAGATGTAACCTTTAAAAATATGGATGAGTATATCAGCGATCCTGCTGATTTCCCGTTCTGATTGCAGAAGATGCGGGGGAATTTATTGTCCGGAAATAAAGGGGCATAAAAATCTCTGTTTTCACACCGTATTTTTCGTGATATGATGTGCGTGTGTTGAAATCCTGATAAATATTGTTAATTCGGCTCTGTAGAAATGCTGCCAGAATAAAAATCACGGAGAATGAACAGGGGCTCCAGCCCCTCTTTTTTGTCACCCTTTTTCCACCCTCTTTGACCCCCTGTGTTGGGGAATCGGGGGGTAAAATGGACGTTTTTTTTTGCTTTTTTTACTGCCGGAAAAATACGGCTGTAATGCCTTTTATTTGCTAAAATGACGATTAATTGCGAAATACTGAGCGGTCGCTATTGGCAGAAATTTTGAAAGGACGTTATGGGTTGTCTCCGGTTGAGAACGGCCCGCTCCGGGCTCCTGTGTGGACGCGTTTTTCCGGGTCGCAGGCCCTTTTGGGGGTTATTTAAGCGTTGCTTAACCAGATGCCGGGCATTTGTCCAAAGTAATGCGAATCTTACTCCGCAGCTTGCAGGAGTGAACAAACATCACATCCGGGTGCCCGCCCCTGAAAAATAATCCGTATTCCGTGGTTAAGAAACGGAAGATGGGGGCAACCAATAAGGTACAGCAAAGAAGAAGCGGAATCACCATTCTGCCAGGTAAAGGAGTTCACGCCCATTATAGGTCATGTTTTTCTCTTTTCTGGGCTCTGTTCTCTCTGAAGATTCCTACAGGGCCAAAAAAGGAAGAATCAAGAATCAAGAATCTATAAATTACCGTTTTTTATACTTTTTTTTCTTAGATTTTGAACTATTACTCATCGAATGAATATCAACCAAGTAGCGGTCATCATCACCCATTCTGATAACCAGTTCATCACTTTCAGCTAATTTTTCCAGATTGAGTTCATAAGAACCGGGGTTGATGACAGTGATACTTTCGATTCTGTCATACATTTCCACACGCTTGGGAGTGCGGGCAGTCTCCGGTCTCTTCTTGTCATCCTTTATCTCCAGAAACTGCTCTTTTGTCTCTTCTGCGATCTGTTTTATGCTCTTTTCCTCAAGTACATCCTTGTGCATATCCTGTGGCTGGATGTAGAGAAATTTTTTCCCGCCGCAGCTCGGGCATCCCTTGAGGATAACATTTGATCCGTCCTGAAATTCCCTTCCACATTGTGTGCACTTATGTGCCATCTATATTCACCTTGATGATACCCAGGCGCTTATGAGGTCTTTGTCCTTCTTTATTGTTTTCATCTGGTTGGCAGGACCAATTACGGTCATACGTGTTACGGAACCCTTCTTCCCCAGAAGTTTTCCGAACAGTCCTCCTGAAGAACCGGAGTCCTTTGGAGCATAGGTCTCCATCTCAATTCCTGAAAAACCGTCCGGAGTAATTTCACGCATGGTAATTTCTATCAGTCTGCTCTGTTCATCCGGGGTAAGCCCTTTTTCCAGAACAACGATGTTCCCTTCCATGACATCATCAAGAATCAGACGAATCTTCTCCATTGTTGTCATCTTGTCAAGCCTGTCTGCAGAAATCAGGTCTATCTGAACTCCCTGTATCATCTGGAATCACCCGAAATGTTCGAGCATCTTTTCATAGAGCTCTTCCATGTTGTTTCCTTCAAGACCTGATACCGGAATCACAGGGTGCTGGGGAAATGCCTTCCGGATTGCAGACGCTGACGCATCAGGCAGATCGATTTTATTTGCGACAATGATTACGGGTAAATTTCTGCTTTCAATGATACCAACCAGCATGATATTTACCTGGGTAAACGGGTCGAGTGTTGAGTCAAGCATATAGATGACGCCGTCAATGTCCTCACGAAGCCAGTGCATTGCTTCAGCAACCCCCTCTGTTGCTTCACGGGCACGTTTCACTGCCTCATCCTTCTCCATTCCATATTCAATGAATTCCTGATAATCGATTTTTGTTGTCACACCCGGAGTGTCCACAATATCAATTGTTACCCTGTTTCCATTCTGGTTTGAGATAGTGATGCCCTCTTTGCGCCGTGCACGTCTGGTTTCATGAGGTATTTCACTGACAGGACCCAATGCATCCCCTGTCCAGTCCCGTACGATTCGGTTTGACAGCGTGGTTTTTCCAGCGTTTGGCGGGCCGTAGATACCTATCCGTGACTGGCGCTTCTTAAAAAATGCATTTAAATATCTTGATAGTCTTTTTTTCGTCCGTATAAAAAAATTCATTTGTCCCTCCTGAAAGCAGAATCCTTGTATTCTGATATCTGTTTACCTAATAATATACCTTTATTCTTGCACATGTGAGATCAAAAGAAATTATTCTGGTTAATATGTGTATGTTCAGTATTCTTTTATACGAATACGGCACAATAGCCCACTATATCATATCTGCCTTATTTTTTGATGCAGAAAAACGGTGATCTGAGTGAGTGATAACAGGATGAACCAAATGCGGTTTGAAACACGTATCCTTCTGAAAGAAGTGATCCGGTTTCGTCCCACAACAATAGACTCGGGATCAACGGTTGCACATGCCGCTGAGAAGATGTGTCGTGATGAAGTCGGCAGTTGTATTGTGCTGAAGAAAAATGTCCCTGTCGGCATTGTTACGGAACTGGATATCAATTGCAAGGTTGTTGCAAAAAACAGAGTGCCGGGTGATGTATTTGTGCATGAAGTGATGAGCACACCGCTGATTACAGTGGGCTTTGATAAAACCATCGAGGATGCCGCCAATATAATGATGAAGAATAAAGTCCGGAGAATTCCCGTTGTTGAGGATTCACGGGTTGTCGGTATGGTCACTGTACGCGACATTCTGGCAGTATCCAATGAAATGAACGGCATCATGTCCAATCTCATTGAAATAAACCGTCTCGATGAACTTGTTGATGGAATCTGTGATGAATGTGGCTGTATGTCGGATAACCTGGTGAGTGTTGATGGAAACATGCTGTGTCCCGGGTGTCGTAAAGAGGATGAACCGTTATGATGGCCGTATCCGACCTGATGCGCGAAATTCCGGTGTTGTATCCGGATGATCTGGTCACAAAGGCGAGAAAACATCTTCGCGAGGATTCATTCAGGGAGATTTTTGTCAGAAACAGAGATGGAAGTCTGGCCGGATATGTTGACCTGTCAGATGTGATTCTTGTAAATGACACAAAATCAAATCTGGAGATACGGGCATTTCTTCATGATGCCCCCGTTGTGCATTCCGATGATTCAATAGAAGAGGCCCTTGCCCGGATCTGGAATGCGCAGACAGACAGTGCAGCAGTCTGTTCTCATTCAGGAGAGCTGATCGGAGGGGTGCAGCTGGCTGCTCTCCTCCCGGTTATCATGTCACGCCAGCATCCAAAAGGACTGGTGAATGAGTACATGACCAGTCCGGTGGTTACGTGCCATCCGGATGATCCGTTGCATGCTGTCTATTCAACAATCACTGAGAGCGGTTACGACGCCCTTCCTGTTGAAGATGACAGTCACATTCTGGGCATGATTTCCAGAAAGGATTTGCTCACTCACGGGCATATACGCCGCTCAATTGAAGCAAAGCATAACACGCCGGTTGAGTATGTCATGGTTACCCCTGCCATTATTGCCTTCGGGGATGATGCAATAGGGGATGCAGCACAGGCAATGATGCAGTATGATGTCAGCCGTCTTCCGGTTATTGGACAGGATGGACAAATAGTTGGCATCGTATCTCGTCAGGATATTCTAAATGCTCTCGAATTACCAGGGGTGGTACATGCACAGAAATCTGAATAATACGAAACCAGCTGATGAAATGAGGACAAATCCTGGAAAAATGAGTGGACGGCCTGTAGAATTTTCAACCAATAAACCCGGGCACCCTTCAGAGATTCTGGCTATTGGAACCAGTGATGTGTACTCTGTTCCACAGACGATGCAGATTATCCGGGCTGTTGAGGCCATGTGCACAAAAGGATTTCGCAGGTTACCTGTTACAGACCCGGGTACAGGAAGACTGCGTGGTCTTGTTACCGCAGGTGATGTGGTTGATCTTATGGGCGGGGGATCGAAATATAATCTTGTCAAGGTTAAACACCGGGGACAAATTCTCTCTGCAATCAATGAACCGGTAAAGGAAATAATGTCAAAAAAACTTGATACAGTTCATCCCGGCGATGAACTTCCGGATGTTGTTGACAGGATTGTAATGACCAAAACCGGCGGACTTCCTATTGTCAATGGGGATGGCCTGCTTCTGGGGATCATCACTGAGCGTGATGTACTGCAGGTCCTTACATCGTTTAAAAGTGCAAGTCTTGTTGAAGATGTGATGACAGCATCGCCGCATGTCATCACGCCGGATGAAACAATCCAGGGTGCAGGCAGGGAGATGACGCGGCGGCATTTCAGACGGTTACCTGTTGTCAGCAATGATGTGCTCTTCGGCATCGTGACAGCAATGGATATTATGAAATATGTTGGGGATGGTACTATCTTTGAGAAGATGACTACGGGTTCAACGGAAGACGTTCTCAGAGTTTCGGTACGCTCTCTGATGAAAGGTGACCTTATGACGACAAATCCAACCGTTAATGTCGGCGATGCGGCACGATTTATGCTGTCAAAAGGTGTTGGTGCCCTGCCGGTTATTGAAGATTCCCGTCTGGTTGGCATCATTACAGAGTATGATCTCGTCTGTGCTCTTCAGAATGAACTGTAATGTTGTCATATTCAGTAAGTAAATCAGGATTGATATCAAAAAGCACCTGATTGCATGGGTGCTTTCCGGCATTCTCCCTCTGTGGAACAAGGAGGATGCCTGATGAACAGGTCAGTGAAAATTAGCCTTTATCCTGTATGATGAAACAGGATTCTGAATAGGATATATATTAGGATGTGGCGAAATGAGTCAGGAAATATTTGTCAAAGATGTGATGTCCAAGTCGATTACCATTGCTAAATCTGCTCTGATTACTGAAGCACTGGATAAAATGCTTGCAGATGGCCTGGACCCCCTGATCGTTACAAATAACGGTTCAGTGATCGGAACAATATCCCGGGCAGCCATTGCGGAAACTCTTGGTAGCAAGAAAACGTCCACTCTGCCGCCCACGCAGATTCATGTATCAAACAAAACGGATGAAAATTTTACATCAGTCTATGCGGATGAGGATGCAGACATACTAATCCCGCTTCTCCAGGAATATAAATTAGTAGTTGTGCTCGATATTGAGCATAAACTCGTTGGGAAAGTTGATGCAACTGATCTTCTTAAAGTGATGGTGCCGGATACCACTACGGAGAATCTGGTTCAGAAAGCATCTGTAATTGGTCAGGATGAGAGAGTCATTCATCTGCGCAGGCGCATGCTTGATGAGGATGTGACTAAATTCGTTGTTATGGATGATGGTAACATTTCCGGTATTGTTACAGAGACTGATGTGGCACGTGCAATGCGCGATTTCCGGAGACATGTTGACGGGAAACATCAGGACAACCAGATTAAAAATATCTTTGTCAGGGATATTATGACCGCACCGGCCCTCTCACTTGAAGATAGTCTGCCGGTCTCTGAGTTTGTTGAGCTGATTACAAAGAGAGGAATAAGCTCTGTTCCTGTCACAAAAGACGGGAAACTCACTGGAATTATCTCTAAGGATTCAATGCTTATTGCATTATAATAATTCACTTTTTTTGAATTGCATGATATTATATCTTCTAATTACGATTCATTCTTAGTATTATGAAACCGATCACTCCTGTACAGCCTGTGCGTGAAATTGACCTACTTCTGCTGAACATGGGAAATAGTGGATTCCAGGGGAGAAAACTGGGGGAATCTATGAATGTCTGGAAGAATATGATCGAAGATCCGGACTGCACGATATTTTTGGGGCTTTCTGGTGCAATGATTCCTGCAGGTATGCAGGCATGCCTTTCTGAACTCGTTGAACGCAGATATGTGGATGTAATCGTCTCAACAGGTGCGAATATTTTTCATGACATTTGTGAACATCAGGGGGTACATCATTATCGTGGGCATCACCATGTGGATGATGCAGAACTATTCAATAAAGGAATTGACAGGATTTATGATGTTTTTGCTTATGAGGGTGAATTCAGGGATGTTGATCGGTTAATTGCAGAGTATGCCCATTCAATATCGCCATATACAGGCTCATCCCGTGACTTCATTGGAAAACTAACAGAACATCTGCAGGATAAGTGGTCTTCCGGAAGTTCTCTGGTCTCTGCATGTGCAGATGCAGGGGTGCCTGTTTTTATTCCTGCATTGTCAGATTCATCGATTGGAATTGCTCTTTTGATGGCACGAAGGGAGGGCGCTGAAATTAATATTGATCAACTGGGGGATGCAGACGAAATTACACGGATTGTAGAACATTCTCCGAAGACCGGTGTTATTTATGTAGGCGGTGGTGTGCCTAAGAATTTCATTCAGCAGACACAGATCATCGCTTCAATTCATGATAACAACCTGGGAGGTCATGCCTACGCCATTCAGTATACAACCGATGCCCCTCACTGGGGGGGTCTTTCCGGATGCACCTTTGAAGAGGCGGTCAGCTGGGGAAAAGAATCAGTGAATTCCGCCCATGTTCAGGTATTCTGTGATGCGACAATTGCGCTGCCCCTTGTGGTTTCCGGGTTGAAAGCTATGAACCCGGAACGGATGGTGCCGTCAGGGCTATTTTAATACCACAACTATTAATACCATTCTTCTCCCATACAGTAAGGTAACATTCATGGAGCAACAACGATTTTTCGTGTTGCGAGTGTCGTAATTGATGCGAGATTATATCTCTGTTGAGGTAGCCAAGCCAGGCATGGCGCGGGGTTGCTAACCCCGTGTCCCTTGGGACTCGGGGGTTCAAATCCCTCCCTCAACGCTTTAAAGAGTATAACTCAATGTGTGAGGCTGACTGAATGGAAGAGCAAGAGATCAACTACTTCGTCAGGATTGAGAACACTGACCTTGACGGTACTAAAGCGGTGCAGATTGCATTGACCGGACTTGCCGGTATTGGTATGCATACATCATCTGTAATTTCAAAACTTGCAGATGTTGACCCGCGGGCAACACTGGGACTTCTTGATGAAGAGCCAGTGGACCGTATTCGTGCGGTTGTAACCAGTTACAAGGATCATGTGCCAACCTGGATGCTTAATCGGCAGAAAGATGTCTACACCGGAGAGGCAAAACAGCTTCTCGGTCAAGACTTGAGAATGGCAATAGAGGATGATGTTAACCGGATGCGTAAGATTCGCAGCTACCGGGGCATTCGTCATGAAACCGGCCAGAAAGTGCGTGGACAGCGTACGAAATCGACAGGTCGTACTGGCACCACTGTTGGTGTGAGACGGAAGAAGGTCTGAGGTTTTTAGTATGGGTTATCCAGGAAAGAACCACAAAACGTATGAAACTCCAAAACGGCGCTTTGAAAAAACCCGTATTGAAGATGAAAACCGGCTGGTTATCGAATATGGTCTCCGCAACAAGCGTGAGCTCTGGAAGACGCGCAGTATCCTCAGAAATTATCGTCGTGCTGCACGTGAACTTCTTGCATTAAAGTCTTCATCAACAAATGAAGCGCTGATTGCACGAAAGGAAGAGGAACTTCTTGGCCATCTCTACCGGTTTGGATTGCTTGGTGAGAATGCAGGCATCAGTGATGTTCTTGCAATGAAGACTGAGAATCCCCTTGAACGTCGTCTCCAGACGATGGTCTACCGGCAGGGTCTTGCACGGTCACCCAAGCAGGCGCGCCAGTTCATCACCCACGGGCATATTGCTGTTGGTGGAAGAAAGGTTACTATCCCCAGCTATCACATCAAACGCAGTGAAGACGGTGGCATTTCATACTATGGACCGTCTCCATTAACGAATGATGTACATCCTGAGCGTGACCGTATTATCAAAGGAGGACGACAGTAATGGCAGCACCTGACGAAAAATGGGGTATTGCACATATCTACGCCTCGTTTAACAATACGGTTATCACCGTTACGGACCTCTCTGGTGCAGAGACGGTAACAAAGTCCAGTGGCGGGATGGTTGTAAAGCAGGCACGGAATGAAAGTTCACCTTATGCTGCAATGCAGATGGCAACGAATGTTGCACAGCAGGCAAGGGAGAAGGGCATCGTTGGTCTGCATGTCAGAGTTCGTGCACCAGGTCGTGGTAAGCAGCGCAGTCCGGGTCCCGGAGCTCAGGCAGCAATTCGCGCACTTGCACGTGCAGGTATGCGTATCGGACGTATTGAGGATGTCACCCCTGTGCCACATGACAGCATTCGTGCAAAAGGTGGAAGAAGGGGCAGGAGAGTCTGATAGATGCAGCTTTCATTCAGCAGGTTTGATGATGATGTCGCCCGTTTTATCATTTCGGGCTTCTCCTCTGCCTTTGTAAATTCATACAGAAGGACAATGATTGGGGAAGTCCCAACACTTGCCATCGAAGATGTGCTTATATATGACAATAACAGCGCACTTTTTGATGAGATGCTTGCTCACCGTCTGGGGCTTATTCCCCTCAGGACAGACCTTGATGAATATGTATTCACAAAGGATTGCTCCTGTAATGGTGAGGGGTGTTCAGCATGCACGTCTGTTTATACACTGAGTGTAGAAGGGCCGAAGGTTGTATACTCCCGTGATCTGATTCCCCAGGATCCGCGTGCTGCACCGGTTGAAGAGAACGTACCTCTGGTTAAAATTGAAAAAGATCAGAAGATCGTTCTTGAAGCTCGTGCCGTGCTTGGACGGGGTATCGATCATGCAAAATGGCAGCCGACGCTTGCCTGTGGATATAAATCATATCCGCGGATTGTGTTTGACAGCAAGTGTGATGGTTGTGGCATGTGTGTGGATGAATGTCCGCGTAATGTGCTTGAAATAAAGGGAAACAGTGCAGCAGTCGTTGAAGGAAAAATTGAGGACTGCACACTTTGTAAGCTTTGTGAGAGGATCTGCATTGCAAATGCCGATACCTGGGATAGTCCTGCAATCTCTGTTCAGACAGTGGATGATACGTTCATCTTTGTTGTAGAGAGTGATGGTTCGATTCCGGTTCGCCAGATTCTTGAACGTGCTGCAAAAGAGATTCAGACGAAATCAGACAACCTGGTGGATGTTCTATGCGATATATCCGGAGGGAATGTAAATGACTAAAACAACGACGAAGACAAATCCTCGTTATTCTGCCCTCATATCTACTCTTAAAGAGATGTCTCGGGCAAATGGCGCAAATGTCTGGCGTGATATTGCAAATCGGCTGGAGTCACCCAGCAACAATTTCGCTGAAGTTAATATCAGCAAAATCAACAGGTATGCGCAGGATGGCGACACAGTACTTATTCCCGGAAAAGTTCTGGGGAGTGGTGTGTTGGACCAGAAGGTATCTGTTGCTGCAATAGGATTCAGCGGAGTAGCAGAAGAAAAAATTACCGGTGCAGACGGAGTCTGTATGACAATCGAAGAACTTGTCCAGCAGAATCCGGAAGGCAAAAAGGTAAGGATTCTGAGGTGAGGTGCATGGTTACAATTATTGATGCAACAGGACTTCGCCTGGGACGGCTTGCCAGTATTGTTGCAAAACGGTCGCTCGAGGGAGAGGAAATTGCCATTGTAAATGCAGAACAGTGTGTAGTTTCCGGAGGAAAGGCTCGTATTTTAGCTGATTATGATCACAAGAGAAAGATTGGTTCCCGTGAGGGAGGTCCATTCTATCCAAGACGCCCTGATCATATTCTCAAGCGTACGATACGCGGGATGGTCCCGTATAAGCGCAAGCGGGGTGCAGAGGCACTTCGCCGTGTGATGGTGCATGTGGGTATTCCTGATGAGTTCGAAGGAGCAGAACTTGAGGTACTTGAGATGGCACATATCGACGGACTTTCAACCCCGAAGTTTGTAACTCTGGGTGAAATCAGCACAATACTTGGAGCAAAATTCTGAGCGGTGATATCAGATGACGAAAGTAATTAATACAAGCGGAAAGCGGAAGACTGCAATTGCGCGTGCCACCCTTCGTGAAGGTAAGGGACGTGTACGCATTAATTCTGTACCCCTTGAGATATACGGTACTGAGATGCTCAGAATGAAAATCTCAGAGCCACTTCTTTTGGTTTCGGATGTTCTTGATGATGTTGATGTTTCTATCAATGTCAGGGGCGGCGGAGTTATGGGGCAGGCTGAAGCGGTACGGACGGCACTTGCCCGCGGCATTGTAAAGTGGAGTAATGATCCAAAGATTAAGGATATTTACCTTGTCTATGACCGTACTCTCCTGGTAAATGACTCACGCCAGAAAGAAGCGAAGAAGCCGCATGGCCGTGGAGCACGTGCGAAATTCCAAAAGTCTTATCGTTAGATAATAACAACAAATATAGAGATCGTTTGCATGATACCTATCCGATGTTTTACATGTGGGAAAGTCATTTCGACAGCCTGGGAAGATTTCAGGCAGCGGCAGAGTGCAGGCGAGGATCCTAAAGAGATCCTCGACGATCTCGGACTTTCACGCTACTGTTGTAGGCGCATGATTCTGGCGCACAAAGAGATTATAGATGATCTCAATCCATATCAATGAGAGGAAGAGTCTGAATATGCGGGGTCGTGGGGTAGCCTGGAATCCTATGGCGTTCGGGATGCTGTAACCTGAGTTCGAATCTCAGCGACCCCATTTTCGATTAAATTTTTCTGGAGACTACATGAAATCCGAAGACGTGGAATCATTTACCCGTTATGAGAAAGCCCGAATTGTTGGTGCACGTTCATTGCAGATTTCGATGGGCGCTCCTCTTTTGATAGAGACTGACTCAATAGACCCGCTTGAAATTGCAACTGAAGAATTCAAACAACAGAAGATACCCATTACCGTCAAACGGGCGCAGTGAAAATTATGGCACAAATTACTGAAATACATCTCAGGACTATTCTCGACAGCAGGGGAAACCCTACTGTTGAGGCGGATATTTATACTGAGAATGGATTTGGCAGGGCAGCGGCACCATCTGGTGCAAGCACCGGGATGTATGAAGCAAAAGTCCTGCCTGTGCGTGAGGCAATTGATGGGGCGCGGCAGACTGTTATTCCTGCGTTGTCTGGATTTGAAACCACCGACCAGACCGGGTTTGACTATCTCCTCCATGAGATTGACGGGACCGGAGACTTTTCGGTTATAGGTGCGAATGTTGCAGTTGCATTGTCTCTTGCGAATGCAAAAGCAGCTGCTTCTTCACTTTCATTGCCGCTTTTCCGGTATCTTGGAGGAGCATTTGCAGCACAGACTCCCTATCCCCTTGGTAATGTTATTGGGGGGGGCGCCCATGCAGCACATGCAACAGATATTCAGGAATTCCTTGTTGTGCCAACTGGTGCACTGGATGCAGATGAAGCAATTTTTGCCAATGCAGCGGTGCACAAAAAGATTAAAGAGCTGTTAGTATCCGGTGGTAATGGATGCGG
>NZ_JAAAWJ010000023.1 GCF_009914725.1 Methanogenium sp. MK-MG | reverse complement strand
TAGGTACCGAATGAGTACGTGCAGAAAATTATTGACCGATCTTTGAGTGGCTGGATAGGGGTTTCCAGTGGAAATATTCCTTAACCGATGACGTATGGAGTCGGTTCAGGGCATTGATCTGATCATCGGGGGCCACGACCATCTCGTCTGGAATGAGACGGTCACATCCGGTGACGGCACAGAGACACTGATTGTTCATGCCGGAAAGTACGGCGAGGAGATGGATACGGTTGATATGACGATTGAAGACGGTGTCGTTACCAAAACCGTCATTGAGCGATACGAAATCTCTGAGGATATGCCTGATGATGAAGCGATCACTGCGTTTGTCACACCCTATTACGCAGATTATACGGAGAGTCTTTCAGAAGGCATCGGTTATTCGACCGTTCCTCTTGACGTCCGGAAGAATACGCTGAGAACAGGGGAGACGAATGCGGGAGATTTTGTAATGGATACTGTTCGCAAGAACATGCCCGGTGTTGATATTGCACTTATTAATTCAGGATCAATACGGGGCGACCGTATCATTCCGGCAGGAGAAATATCATATCTTACCCTGAACGAGATGTTCCCCTACGAAAATCTGATGGTAACGGTGCAGATGACAGGCAGTGAGATAACAGAGACGCTTGAGTGGTCTGCGTCCGCACTTGTCGTTTCAGATGACGGCTGCCCCAGAGCGGACCGGGCGCCTTCGGGAGCATTTTTACAGGTTTCAGGACTGCGGTTTGCGATCAACACCGGAGCTGATACCCGCTGCATTGACGATGAGACGGCTACGGTCACATCAGCAGGAGAGAGGATTGAGCACCTGTCGGTGGTGACCGCATCCGGCATTATTCCGATAGACATGGAACAGACATACACGGTTGCCGTCACCGACTACATCTCCGGCGGGGGTGACGGCTATACGAACCTTGAACAGATTCCGGATGACAGGAAATTTGCCACCGGGATGAACCTGATCGATCTCGTTGCAGATGAAATTGAAATAAATTCTCCGGTCTCGACGGAGACGGACGGGAGGATTCGGGTTTTGTGATGATATAGGAATTTTTGAGTGAAAAACCGGCCGGATGCATATCGTATGCGGGGTACTGCCTCGCCACTGTTTTTTGTAACCTTTTGTCCGGCCTCTTTGACACACTGTTTTTGACCCCCCGTTTGGGGGAATCGGGGGGCAAAAAGAACGTATTTTTGTTCATTATTTACTGCCGGAAAATTACGCATATTCTGCCGGTTATTTACTCAAATAACGATAGATTGTGGACTATTGAGCAGTCGCTGTTGGTGAGTATTTTGAGAGGATGTTATGGGGTATCTCCAGGTGATAACGACCCGCTCCGGGCCGCTGTGTGGACGTATTTTTCCGGGCCGCAGGACTACAGGATGGATCATTTAAGCGACATTTGCCCTCTGATGTCGGGTTTTTGCCCAAAATAGCGAAATCTGCAACGGATGCCAGCCGGGAATGTTCCTGAAAATACGTAATCGGATATATATATATATATATTATACCAACCACCTCAGCCAGTATAATGAATGAACGAACCACCCGTCAGAGGATGTACCCAAAAGATCTGATGATTGTGATCGTCATCTCCCTTGGTTCATTCATGGCAGGACTTGACGCCACCATCGTTAATATCGCTCTCCCCTCGATATCCAAAGCATTTGACATCTCAACCGTGACCGTGTCCTGGGTGCTCAACGCCTACCTGATCATCCTGGTCAGCCTGCTGCTCGCTGCATCCCGTCTGGGTGACATCAAAGGATACCGCAGGGTCTTCCTGACAGGATTTGCTATTTTTACCGTGGGATCAGCCCTGTGCGGACTTGCCCCCACCATCAATATCCTGATCATCTCCCGCATGGTTCAGGCAATCGGCGGGGCGATCATTGCCGCACTGGGGGCAGTCATGGTCACCAGCTACCTTGCCTCCTCTCTTCGCGGACAGGCACTCGGCATCGTGGCCATGTTCACCATGCTCGGCGCTGCTCTGGGTCCGGTGGTCGGGGGATTTCTTACCAGCGCCTTCTCATGGCGTGTTATTTTTTATGTCAACCTCCCGGTAGGCATCATTGCCATCGTGCTGGGCCTTTACATTCTCCCCCGTCTGAGCCCTGTTACCCCCGAAGCAAAACTCGATCTCCCCGGCGTGGCATTGATATTCGTCGCACTGGGCACACTAATCTACGGCCTCACCTCACTTCTTGGAGCATCGGCAATGAGTGCTGTTCTTGCCCTGATCGTATCCGTGGTTTTCTGGGCCCTCTTCTCCCTACGGGAGCGACGGGCAGCAGAACCCCTGATCGATATGCGTCTCTTTTCCAACAGGTCGTTTTCACTGCAGAATGTCAGTGTCATGCTCATCCAGATGGGCATGGCAGGGGTGATGATCCTGATGCCATTCTTCCTCGAGATGGTAAAACAACTCCCGACCGACAACGCCGGAACCATCCTGCTGGCCCTCCCCATCGGAATGATCCTCACATCCCCTATCGCAGGCAGATTCTCAGACGTCATCGGCACAAAAAAACCCATCATCACCGGGTTTGTGATCTGTGCCGTGGCCCTTTTCTTCCTCTCCACACTGGGTCCCTACACCAGTGTCGGCCATGTGGAAGTCTACCTCTTCCTGCTGGGAGCAGGCACCGGCATTGCCTATGCCCCCCTGAACAGTGCCATCATGGGAGAATCCGCCCCAAAAGACCGGGGCACCACCTCAGGTCTGATCAAGATGATGACCAACCTGGGATCTTCTCTCGGCGTCGCCCTTGTCATGCTGGTGGCCGCCGCTGCCATGGGTCCAAAACTGGCGGATGTCTCTGCACATACCATCCCGCCCGTTGAGCTTGCCGGAGCATTCGATATCACATTCCTCTTTCTCATGGGAATTGAGATCCTGGGAATGGTGCTGATGCTCTTTGTCAAAGAAAAGATGAACGGCTACAGCACTGACGGGGAACCAGTGGCCGGGTTTTAACCGGGGGGAAGGGGAGATGCACATCCGAATCGATACAGTCAGAAAGAGCAATCGAAAATCATCCTTTTTTTACCCTGTCACAGAAAAAAACAATAGAGCGAAGACATCCGTTTCCCGGTAACGGGAATGATTGATGTCCACGAAGAGGTAATGGCATGAAACACGACATGAATCTGATACGTAACATATTACGCTCCGTTGATGCGAATGAAGACAAGGATGCGATATCAGGAATACAGATTGACGGTCACTCCCATCAGGAGATTGCCTACCATGTCATGCTCCTGAATGAGGCGGAAATCATCCGGGCAGATATGCAGTGTGATGAGGGTTCAAACATTCCCGAAGGGTATGAAATTTATGCAATCACACGGGAGGGCTACGCATTCCTTGATGCCTTCTCTGATGACAGACTGTGGAAGAAGGCGAATACCATGATCGGCGATATCGGCGAAGCACCCATTCACCTCGTTATCCCATTATTCATGGAACTGATTAAGGCTCGCATCATTTAATCCCTGTCTCAAAATCTCTATCATAAAACAGGGGTCTGCCAATGATGATAGCAATGGAGTGATGCAGCAGGTCGGCGCAGGTTTCCCCATCCGGAACACTCTTTTTTAAACCAAATCCACTGTGATCCCACTTCAGAACCTTTGTGTTCCCATTTCGGAAACATTTTGTTCCCGTTCCAGAAACTATTTGTTCCCGGAACGGAAACTAACTCAATGTGATACACCATGCCTGAGTCATGCCTGACGGAAATATTTAAAACAAAAGAGAGAGTGCGTATCCTCAATTATGTCTCAACGCGGGAGCATGTCACCGCCACCGACATGATCAGGGGAACGGGAGCGTCAAAGGCCTTCGTATCGCGGTATCTCCATCTTCTTGTTCGTGCGGGGCTGCTTGCAAAGGAGAACCGCACCTATCGCTGGCAGACGACCGCTGAATCTACTGCCATCAGACGCCTGATGAACATCGAACTGCTTACGACCACCATCCCCCACCTCCCGGACTGGGCGGACGGAGTTGGCGTCTACGGAAGTTTTGCAGAAGGCACCAACACCATTGAGAGTGACATCGATATCTGGGTGCTTCTCCCGGTCTATACCATGGAATCAGAACTCCTTATCGCACAGCTGGAAAAAGAGATCCGCACCGGCACCGGTTATGAGACGCACATCCTGATCCTTACCAAAGATAAACTGTCACATCTCAAAGAACACGACCACCCGTTCTACACCACCCTGACAGCATCCTCCATTACCATCAGAGGTGAATCACTTGTCAGCAATTGATGACTGCTTCAGAAAGAACCTTCTCCGACGTGTCCCACCCTCAAAAAAGAAGGCGGAAGATTCCCTCACCCTTGCCGAGTCATACCTCGAAGAGTCGAAGAAGACCGCAGCTGCAGGAGCACGGAAGATCAGCATTAACGGAGCATATCTGGTGTGGTTCCATGCCGCACGGGCCGTCCTGTTCCGGGACGGAATCCGGGAAAAAAGTCATTACTGCATTGAGAGGTATCTGGAAAAGTATGTTACCACCGGACATCTGGAGGAACAGTGGGTCACTCTCTTCTCCCGTATGCGAACCCAGCGGCATGAAAATCAGTATGGGTTCGGCCCGGATCCAACAGCTGAGGAAGTCGCATCCGCGATAGAATATGGAGCAAGGTTTTTGGCACGGATACGGGTTCTCCTTGCAGATACGACCTGATAAAACGGATTGAGCAGCAGATCCTGCACGTGCGGATACCTTTCTCACCACGGATCTGTTTCCAAACAACCACCAACCGGCGCAACCCGGCATGCGCTTCGACCTGATCCAGTGCCACGCCCTGCTGCATTTCTGCCAGTGGGACAGGGATGAAGTGGGGAGCATCACTTCTTTTTTGACCGGGAAGTCTACCGGGAATGGATGGAGAAGGCCGATGTCTGGCTTGATGATTCGGATGACGATGAGGGAAATAATTCCGGTCCTGATGTTTTCAATTTTGCAGCAGGTTTGCAGCACGGAATTGCAAATGATGAGGCATCAGGAAAAAGTCTGTTCTGATGAGCATTCTTCAAAATTTGTACAATATAGAGATATATGTACAGATACTAAGGGAACTTTACATGAATCTGGGGGAACATTCACCAAGGCTGACTCGTATGGGGGAACAGACCACTCTCTCTATGATCCGGGAATGTACGCAAACAAAGACCGGGCCCCTGAACGCACGCCGCCATTATTATCGATTGATAAAAAACGAGATATTTCCGGCCCTGTAGAAATCCTCTGAGAAAACAGAGACCAGAACTTCATCGTAGGTCTCTCAACCGCGGAATGTAGATTCTTTTCCGGGGTTGGTCACCCGGATGTGCTATTTTTTAACTCCTGCAAGCTACGATATACAATTCGCATTACTCTGGGCAAAATGCCAATTATTGGATTAAGAAACGGTTAAATACCCCCAAAACCTGTTTGCGCCTGGAAATATTTTGTCCACACAGAAGCCCGGAGAGGGCTGATCTCAGTCGAGACAGCCCATATATCCTCCCCAAAATATCTGATAATAGTGACCCCTTAATGGTCTCCAGTAAATCGTAATTTTAGCAAATAAAAGGTATTGCAGCCGCCATTTCCCAGCAGGGAAAATGAGCAAAAAATACGTCTGTTTTACCCTTGGATTCCCAAACGCAGGGGGTCAAAGAGGGGCAAAAAACAGGGGTGATGCAGTATTAATCAGGTTTCTGATATTCATCGGATGATTTTCTCCTGTGCGGATCTTTTCTTTCCCTTCGTAGCATTTCTACAGAGCGATATTTCCTGATATCATCACAAAAATAAACTGAATAAAACTGCAAAACAACCAGGTGTCTCTGGGGCACTGCACGCTCTGTAACAAAAGGACCGGCCGTCTGTCATTCGCGGGAGCAGCGGGCGAGTGTCCGCGAAGCCTGTTATGGGTGCCACAAATAATTTTCAATAGTTAATAAACTGAACAAAGATTCCCATTTCTTTTAGAACATGCGAGGGGAGGGATTCGAACCCGCGAACTCCTACAAGAATGGATCTTGAGTCCATCGCCGTTGGCCACTTGGCTACCCTCGCGCAAAATGTGCGTAACTTAATTGGTGTTCTCTGATATTGATGTTACTGATATGCGTGCGTTGTGCATTGTTTGTTGTGTGCGCCGGTAAAGAGCGGCTCCCTCATGCACGCCCCATGTCGATGGCCACACGTCTGCATCACAACACCGGAGAATGCGATTGAGAATAACACCAATCAAATATTCCACAAAAACTGAGAAGATCACCGCGACGGATAAAAACAGACGGATACCGCCCTGCTGATACGAACAAACTATTGGGGACCCTGACCTACAAAGGGTTTGTGTTAGTGTGAACCAGTGAGGACAGGGTGATAATTTGTTTGATTCCTAAGGGTAATAATGAATTGCATCTGATTTTTGGGATGTAGCGGCTTCTTCCAACCGGGCGGCGGGCCATTCCGGGACTCATTTTGTGCTGCACCCAGGTCCGGTTGTCAGGCAGGCCAATGGGAAACAATAGGGAACGATATGGGGCAATGCAGGATACGATGGGATCAGGCAGAGTTGTGCAGGGCGCAACGCGGCGGAAGTCCGGGCTCCTGTTTCAGAAGCATGCACCGCATGCACACAGGCGGCTGAAGATCAAAGAACCGTCCAAAGGGTTGAGGACGGAGTGGCCTGGTGAGAAGTCCGGGATGGCGGACTCCCATCCCCTCTTCAGGCGAAGATATAATAAGGCCGGTTGACGGAAAACCCATGCATACGCCTTGCCCCCCACCCTGGCGTTGTTCGCACCAGAAAAGAGATCCATCCCATGCTCCTCATCGCCGTTGTCACCATCATCCTCGCCTTTGCCTTCACATTTACCAACGGCTTTCAGGATGCGGCCACCGTTGCCGCGACATTCATCGCCTCCGGGTCGGCCACCCCCCGGCAGGGCATCGTGATGGTGGCGGGCGTAAACTTTCTGGGGGCCATTTTCGGCGGGAGTGCGGTCGCGTTCACACTCTCCGGCCTGCTCACCATCACGTCAGACATTCTCGTCCTGCAGGTGCTCCTCGCAGCCCTCCTCGCGGCCTCGGCGTGGAATCTCGGGGCATGGTACTTCGGTTTCCCCTCCTCCTCCACCCATGCCCTTATCGGGGGAATTATGGGAGCGGGCATCGCCGCGGCAGGCACAGGCAGTGTCTACTGGGGGGTGGCTGAACTGCTCGCTCCCCCGCATGAGATCACAGGAATGGTCAAAGTCATGCTCTTCCTCATCATATCCATCGTGCTGGGACTTGCGGGGGGATATGTGATGCGCAGGTGTACCCGGGTTTTGTTCAGGAATGCAAAACGCACCATAAACCGGAGTATTATCCGTATCAACTGGGTGGCAGCGGCAGGGATGGCCTTCTTTAACGGGGCAAATGATGCACAGAAACAGCTGGGTATCATCGCCCTCGTCCTCCTTGCCGCAGGGGAGTCTGCCGTCCTCGCCGTCCCTTTCTGGGCACGGCTTACCTGTGCGCTGCTCATCTCTCTTGGAACCCTCGGCGGCGGATGGCGTATCATGAAGACCATCGGACGCAGGATATTTGCCATCGAACCGGTTCACTCCATGGATTCGCAGATATCATCCGGGGTGACGCTTGGCCTCTCCACGATTGCAGGTGCCCCCGTCTCATCCACGCACATCATCACCATGTCAGTCATCGGCGTCGGGGCCGCAGAGAATCCCCGGAATGTAGGCTGGCGGGTTGGTGAGGAACTGATCATTTCCATGATACTGACGATTCCTGTAACCATGGTGCTCTCCGGGGCACTGCTGTTTCTTGTACAGCGTATCTGAATGGTGGGAGCATATGGACGAAAAAACGAATGAACCCAAAAAAACCGGGAAAAAACGGAGTATATTCGACTCGATCTTCCCGCAGAAATATGACTTTGAAGCAATGCTTGTCGAACAGGCAGAGAGCACCTTCGCGGGGATGGAGATGTTTATTCAGTGGATCAATGAGGAAACCCTGACACCCCCTGACGCACTCATCAGTGTCGGGAGCGAGGTCGACCTCCTCCGGTATAAACTGGAGGCCAGACTCATCGAGGCGTTTTCCACGCCGTTTAACCGGCAGGACATCTACATGCTCTCCCGGAATATCGATTATATTCTGAATTATGCCGTTGAGACCGCCCGCGAGATGCATGCCTTCAATGTCAGTCCTGACGAACCCATCCGGGAGATGTCACTGTCCCTTCTCCATGGCACCCGCCATGTGGTGGAGGGGACGCGTTACCTGGGCATTGACAATGGGAGGGTCGAGGATTCCATCCGGAAAGGGCGCAGGCATGTTCACATTATAGAGGACCACTATATCACCTGCATGGCAGACCTTTTCTGTAGTGACGATGCGATGAATGCCATGAAAAAACGGGAAATTTACCACCATCTCCGGGATGCCGGGAAAGCCCTGAGAATAACGCTCTATATCATGCACAAGGTAGTTGTCGGGCTTGCATAACACATTCCTTCCCTGCAAACAGATCCACAGCTTTTTTCCCCAATGGTGACCAGACACTCTGTTTATATATGACGCAGGTATCGTATGTATGCCCCTCTCTCAGGCAGAAGACTGACGCCTTCCGCGGGGGTCTTGCCGACCGGTGGGAGGAGGCCGTCCGACATGAATGTGAATATTGTGAAATAACCGCAGGGTTTGTCAGTAGTGTGGCAGAGGAGGAGGCAACCGGCCTTCCGATGCATGCGATGCTGACACCTGCCGCCATTGCATCTCTCTACGGCGAAGGAAACCGTCTTCCGGGCGGGATGCGGTATATCCTTAATACAGAAATTTCATTTCCGCACACAGACCGGTTTGGCAGACGGCACCCGGCAGCGACCCTCCGGTGGGACGACCGCGTCTGGCTGACTGAGTTTGTCGAGATGCTGGTCTTCATATCCGACCATATCGGACAGCCGGCTGATGCGATTGTCATCCATCCCGGAAAGGCACATGGCATGACATTCTCCGCGATTGCACGGGCGATGCGGTATATCAGAGATGCCTATGCCAATGCCTGCACCACCGTTCCTGCGGTGCTGATACAGAACGGATACCCATCGCTGATACAGTCGGGAGATGATATCCGTGAATTTTGGCTTTCCATGCAGGCACAGGCGCCGGAGTGCTGTGATGCATGCGGCGTGCTTCTCGACCTCTCTGCCCTTGACACCGCCGCCCATCATGCAAAAGCTCCCCTCTCCACATTCCTTGCGCCACTCCCCGCAGAGTCCCTGAAAGGCTTCTTCCTGCGGCCCGCGGACGCCGGACCGGATGACGTAATGTTATGGGATAGTATATTCAGGGGGATACAGATGCTGCCGTATGATGCCCTCATCATCCCGGATCTCCGCCACCCGGACGAGACAGGAACGATGCTTGCACGCTGCAGGGCGGGCCTTTCCACACAACCGGACGGGTGAAAGCAGGATATCACAACTATTATCCAGGCAAAGACACTCACTACCATATTATGAATCCCAATCCAATGCCCCGCTGGCATGCGGCGGCAGCCATTCTCCTTGTTCTTTGTCTCTTTGTCCCGGCTGCCGCTGCCGGTAGCTGGGTGACAGAGACCGTTTCGCCGTCAGACCCCGAGCCCATTGCAGCCGATATATCCGGTTCCCATGTGGTATATTCTGTTGCATACGGGGAAGCAATCAATCTCTCCACGCCACGGGGCCTTTTGCTGTATGACGCAGACACGGGCAGGACCACCACTATTGCAAACGCCTCCGGCCAGATGACCCTCACCGGCGGAGAGATTGCAGGGGATGCGGTTGTCTGGTTTGAAGAGCCGCAGGGATTTACCCGTGAGCCCACCGGCCTCAACAACAGCATCCTTCTCTTCTCTCTTGCCACCAGTACCACCACGGCCATACGCACGTCTCCCTCGGCAGAGTGGCCGAAGACCGACGGCCACCGGATCATCTGGTCAGAAACTCCGGGAGATACCTACATCACCTCGCTCTCACTCTATGATATTGCGGCGAAGACAACCGGGGCCCTGCCGGTACATCCGGAAGACGGAGCATCTGTTGTGCTCGATAGTGATACCATCGCCTTCCGGGATGCAAACACATCCGCTCTCAGCCTGTATGACATCCCCTCCCAACAGAGCACCGCGGTCACTGATCCCATCCATACCAATACCACAGACACCATGGTCGATGCCTATGCCCTGGGCGGGGATGTGCTCCTCTATAAAACCCGTATCGTTGAGTATTCCCCACCAAACCGGGGCATCACCAATATTCTGACCCGCTACTCCGTCAAAAACAAAACGAACGTGACCCTCAGCCCGATCACCGGACGGGTAGTGGAAAACCCCACGGCAGATGACCTGAAGGCGTCCTTTGACTCCCTCTTCACAGACGGAGAGACCATCAGCTGGGTAGTTGAGACCGGCATATCAGAGTCTGTTGTCATCACGGTCAGTGCAGAGACAGGGGACGTCTCCCGCCTTGAAATAGACGGTGACGTGGCATTTCCGTCCGTCGACGGCAGCCGTGCAACATGGGTGCAGTCAAAAATGTTTAAGAATGCTCATCTCGTGCTTGCAGCATGGCAGGACTCTGCAGCAGCCGGAAATACCACGGGTCCGGTAGCTGAGACGACATCAGCTCCCGGGTTTGGAATACTCTGTGCAGCAGGTGCCCTTGCTGTAGTCTCCCTTGGCAGGAAGAAGTGACCTGACTCCAGGGAGCTCTCTCTCAAAAAAACTATTTTACCTGCTCCGGCAGACGGGTTTTTTGTGGTGAATTCGTCCGGTGCACCTATTGCCCTTGATCCCTTCTTTGTCTCTGCAGCGACATCATCCACCCCAGACCGGCAGCACCGGCAATGAGCGCGATACCGACGAGGATGATCTGCCAGTCAAGCTGAAAGAGAAAGAAGAGGCAGGTCACAATCCCAAGGACGGCAGGGACGGGCACACTCCCGACCGTTCCGGGCACCCGGTAGGGCCGGGGTGCGTCAGGCATCGTTCGCCGGAGCCGGATCACGGCGGCATTGATGACGATAAACGTGATGAACAGCGTAAAGTTTGCAATCAGGGCCACATCCCGGATGTTTCCCGGTAAGAGGAAGACCATAGAGATGAGGGCTGCACCCACAATGGCCACCACCGGTGTCTGCCTTCCCGGATGCACATACGCAATCACAGCAGGCAGTGTCTGCTTCTTTGCCATGCCGTATAGAATGCGGGATGAGGCGAGCATCATCAGCAGGGCGGTATTTGCCGTTGCAAAGAGGGCAATTACAGTAAAAAGCATATAGCCGCCGGGAATCGCCTGACCGGCAATCTGGGCAAAGGGATTTTGTGAACCGGCGATGGCCTCATAACCGCCGATACTCACGACAGATATCGAGACTGCGATGTAGAGGACAATCGTGATCCCGATTGCCATGAGCAGGGCCGCGGGGATGGTGCGTTCAGGCCGAACGGTCTCATCCGAGAGTTTGACAATCTCCTCAAACCCCTGGTATGCAAAGAAGATGAGGGCTGCCGCGGCAAAGATACCCGGAACCCCTTCCGGTGCGGCAAAATAATCAACCGACCCGATATACGGCAGGCCGATGATGATGATGCCAATGAGACCCCCGGCCTCAATCAGGGTGAATACGATTACAAAGGCAGCAGACTGGCGGATGCCTGTCAGAAGAATGATTGTGAGCAGGATTAAGAGGCAGACTGCCACAGGAAGCACCGGGGCACCTGTGGCACCGGCAAAGTAGCCGGCAAACCCGAGGGCGACTGTCGCAGCACCCACGATGCCGGAGAGTATCACCATGCAGCCGACCAGAAATGCAATCATATTCCCGAAGGGCTGGCGGGAGTATTCGTACTCTGCGCTTGCACCGGGGAACATGGATGAGAGTTCCATGTAGGAAAGCCCGGTAAAAGAGGCGATGAGTGCAGCGAGCACAAAGGATATCCAGATGGCATTGCCCGCCACCGCTGCGGCTTCACCTATCAGTGCATAGATGCCCGCACCCAGTATCACCCCGACTCCGGAGAGGACAACTGCCGGGAATGTCAGGCTGCGCCGAAGGGATGGAGTCTTGTCAGGGGTCATATGCTCACTGAATGTGCATCGACGCCGGGGGTAATATGTTCACCGGTGCACCACCGCTGCTGCATAGCCGGATGTCTGACCTGCGGGGCCGGTTGCCGGAATGAGATTATTAATATATGAAGATCCGGGGCGACACATAAAGGTTATGCGATTCTCGAAAAATCCCTAAAATTGGCTGAATTCAGGATTAAAATCAGTTTTGTCGTAATTGGCGGTTGCATCGTTGTATACTTTTATTATTTTCCGGGGGCATCACGTACTCTGCGGTTTCCTGGAAACCGGGGGTTGAAGAGATGAAGATATTCAGATGTGAAATGTGTCCAAAACCGTGTACCATAACTACACTGGATGAAAAATTACCTGCCTTCTGTCCGGTCACGGGTGGTGCGGCAGAGTGGAAACGGGTCAACGGCCGGGCATTACGGAAACTGCCGCTTGCAACCAGGGCCGGGGAAGAAGCAGTATCCTAAAGCTTCAGGCATCTTTTGCCCCGTGTGGTGAGTATGCCCGTCCCCGCATGAATACTGGCGTACTCATACCGGCAGGGAGGGGGCTTCCCCTCTCTGCTTCTCTCTCTCACATAAAATCGCCCAGGCACATCTGGGTTTCCTTTTCCTCACCAAATGTTGATACCAGATACATCTCCAGCATCTCAATACGCTGGCGTGTGTACTCCGATATGTCGTAATCCACACAAATTTTCCGTGACATCTCGACGTACTTCTTTACCGACCCCTCATGGACGGTCTGTATAATCTTTCCGCCGCACCGGCATTTCCCTGCCATCGGCATCCTGCGGTATTTGGTATTACACGTCGGGCACCTGAGTTTCTGACGTGAGAATGCGTTGAGGTTGCCCTGCAAATCCGGTATGAAATGGGTTTTGAGCACACGTTCCGCGACATCGGAGACGTCCACTGCCCGGATGATTCTTCCCAGTTCCAGCTCTGCCTCCAGTTTTTCGGACATGGAGGCAAGCGTGGTGTAGGTAGACACAAGCGGGCCTGCTGATATATCGCTCGTATCATGCGTGAACCCCACACCCTCATACTGCCCGGGTGTGCCCAGCCGGTTTCCCAGATGGTCAATGATCTTTGCGAGTTCTTTGGGGTGGCGGTATTCCAGTGCCGCTTCATAGAGTTCAATCGGGTATGAGCGGCAGGCATCGACATTGTGTGATTCACCGTCCACTTCAGCAGGGTCCAGTTTGGAGGTGAGTACCAGCGGTGCATCCATCGACCCGCCGCGTGTTTCCGGCAGAAACGAACGCGAGAAGTTTATCAGTCCGTCCATGAGGAGCATCACGCAGTCCTCATCACCGTCACACTGGCCGGTGAAGATGCCGTTTGCAGCGAGGGTGTGATCTTCTGCGACCGTCAGGCAGTAGACATACTCCCCGAAGTTGGGGATGTATTCCTTTGTCTGTATCTGATCCGTGATCATCATCCGGCCTTCATAGACCGGGACAGAGTCGCCTTCCTTCAGCTCCATCGCACGGGTCTTCCGCTGGTATGCGAGGTCAGAGACGAGCATGGCATGGTCCGGTGTGACGGTCACATGCTTTCCCCGGCTGGTGGTGAACCGGATCAGATGGTCCGGCGCCCGGTGAACCGAGACCGAGGTCACCTGCCGGAGGTGTATCATCCCGTTGGTGTCAAGGGCATGCACCCAGAAGGATGCCTTCGGGTCGGAGTAGTAGGTGCCCGCCTGGTCCAGACCGGGCCGGGCCAGGTCAAAGTTCTCGACCACAAAGTGCCCGATGGGCAGGCTGCGCCACTCTGCACCGTCATAGACTTCGATCATCGTGTCAGGTGCAAAACAGTTGCGGCGCTTTGCCGCATGGAAATACGGGTGGGCGTATCCCACCGGGGCCTTTGAAACACCGACGACACGTGCAAGCACTCCTGCACTGGTATGCGGTGCCAGGCCCATCACCAGCTGTCCGACGATATCCTCCCGCGTCTTTGCATTGTAATACGGGGGCATTCCGTAGAGTTTCTCCAGCATCTCATCAATGAATTTTGCCACCCGCAGGAGCCATCCGGCGCAGTCTTCGGAGACGAGTATGTCCTGTGCCCGGAGTTCCAGCACCTGGTCTGTGCGGGTGAGGGGCACCCCGTCGATATCGTTTGGGTAGCCGAGTTCGCAGAGTCTTTCCACACTCACACCAATTTCATTTGGCCGGATATGGGTGATCGGCAGGTCAATCATATCATAGCGCAGGGTGCCGTCCTTGAAGACATACAGGTCCCTTTTTGCCCGGAGAATGCCTTTTTCAACCGGTTCAACGGCCCGTTCCTTTGAAATCAGCCCGCGGACACCTTTCAGGAGTTCAACCTCATTCGGGCGCATGGCAAGTGCACCGAGGGCGTCTGCATACTCCTTTTTGATATTGACCTCTGCTTTTTGCAGGCAGACAGCATCTGCACCGCATACCGGACAGGTAGTCTCCCCGTTCAGTTCACGGGCACAGCGTGGGCAGGTGAAGACGGCTTCTGTATGGTGGCCGCATTCGCAGATGTTCCTGTAGGTCTCCTGTCCGCAGGAGGGGCAGCGCCGCTGGCCGATATCGGCGCGGATGGTGCTGCTCCGGTTGCCTTTCCCTTTTAAGACCTCCTGGAATGAACGGCGCGAACCGCCTTCATCCCCGACCGGAAAGATGACATGGGGCGGAGGACGCATCTCGCGTGCCTTTGATTTACCGGGTCGGCCCATCCTGCCGCCGATACGGATGCCTGCACGCGACCGCATCCGTATGCCCGACAGGTGCATGGCAAGAGAGAGGCCATCGCCGTCCGGTGCCGTCTCCCAGGCGCTCTTCTGTTTCAGGTCTGTTGTGAGGCCAAGGCATGCACAGACTACCTTCGGTGTAGTGATGAGAATGGTTCCGTCCGTTACGGTATGGGGGACGAGGAGAATCTCAAGGTGCCGCTTCTCCGGTGCATCCGCAGGCAGGGTGAGACCGTCAGGGGTGATGCTGCCTGTGGCCGCCACCCAGTCAGCGAGAGCACGGACGTCCTGTGCCGTGAGATCGTCCCATATATAGGTGTATGCCGGGTGGAGGTAGCCTCCCGCACATGCCATCTCAATTGCCTCCACCTCATCTGCCGGGGTATGCGTGCCGCCGTCCAGTCTCCACCACTCCTCACAGTAGGTAGGTGGAATGAGCGGGTGATTGTTCTCCAGAAACTCTCCATATGATACCAGCATCTCGCCGACGTCAAGAATCTCCTCCACATCACCCATCAGGCGGACGGCGGTCTCTGCATCGTCGATGCGCAGTACACTGCCACCGATCAGTTTTACGGTCGGCCCCTCGATGCTGTCGACCGGCACCACACCTGCTGCCTTGCCCGGCCGTTCCACCTTCATCTGGGTGCCGACGGCAAGGAAGTTCCCTAGTATGTGCAAAGTGGCCGGACTGAACCCTGCCGCCGCAAACCCGGTATTGCGTGACCGGCCGTAGCGGAGGCGAAAACCTCCCGCCCGCATGGGGTATGAGAAGACCGGCCTGCCTGCAATCAGGTCGCGGATGAATTTGTCCTTCGGTTTGACACCCGGTTTCTTGTCTTCCCCGTCTTCGTCGTCGCCTTTGCTCTTGGATGCCCCTGATATGATGATGTCCAGCCAGTCCCAGCCTTCCATGTGCACCTTATCGACGGTCTTTTTGATCTTCGGTGCCTTGAGGGCAAGCCCCTCTGCCACGACGAGTGCCATGCCGCCGCGTACCGTGTTGGTCTCAATCCGTTCCAGGTTGCGGTATCCGGAGACCTCCACGCGTTCGGTTGGTTCCCCTTCCACACAGACCGGGCAGTTGCGGATAATAACCCTGAGTTCATCGTCAGACGGGAGATACTGCAGAGAGACCTGGCTGTTATATTTTTTGATCTCTTCAACGTAGCGTTCGACTTCCTCTTTACGGGGAATATATGGTGCCATCCCCAGGCCGCGCCTGACATAATCGCCCACCAGAACCGAGAGTGCCTGAGCGGTTCCTCCTGCACTCCGGATGGGGCCTGCATAGTATATCTTCAGGTAATCAGTGCCGTCATCATTCCTGCCGATGCCCACCTTGGCAATGCCCTCGGTGGGTGCTGCCACCACTCCTTCCGTGAGCAGGGCCATCGAGGTCCGGATGGCATGGTCCAGGGTCTCCTCGCGTGTGGTCTCCCCGAACCGGTGTGCGATGAAGTCGTCACCAATCTTGAGTGCCACCTCTTCACGTGACAACGTCTCACCGAGTTCACGCAGCCGGGCGGCTACGCCCTTATAGCCAAGCAGGGCCTCCACCCTGTCGGCGAGATCATTTGCCACCGGAATCTCCACTGCAGTCCGCGGGTCAATCCCCTTTGCCCGCGCCTCATTGGCGACCACGATCGCCTCTTTGAGCTTTGCCTCAAGCCCGGCAAAGTAAGCCTCCATCTCCGGTGACGCATGCATGAAGATGTAATGCCTCCCGGAGACTCATTATCATTTGTGTTCATGCCGGTATGATCTGCCGGCTCTATTCAAAATCTTCATCTCTCAGGGTGGCACATAGAAATTGTATATGCAGGCACCGGCAGTGGTGCCTCCGGAGCGATATCAGTTATGTTTAATGTCCGTGCATTCTGCCTTGGCAAGGCACATGAAGAAGTAATTAAAACCATCGTGCGGCATGGGACGTTTCTTGTCACCGAAGACGGTGAAAAGACGCTGGAACTGCCGGAACCCTTCAATATTCACGTGGGTGACCCGTTTGCAGATTACATGGTGAGTCCCTGGAACATGTTCGGCGAGCGGGCGATGCAGCAGTATGTGCATGACCTCATCGAGGGTACGGAGAACGAGTTTGTCTACACCTATCATGACCGCCTCTTTGATTACCCGCGACGCGATGATGCCGGAAACACGCGCGGGGACGGAGACGGGGACGGTATCGACCAGGTGGCATATATCATTGAAAAACTCCGGTCAGACCCTGCCTCAAGGCGGGCGGAGGGTATCACCTGGTACCCGGAGTATGACGATGCCTCCAGGAACCCCCCCTGCCTCCAGCGTATCCAGTGCATGGTGCGGGACGGCGCCCTCAATATGCATGTCGAGTTCCGGTCCAATGACATGCTCTCTGCACTCGGTGCGAACATGTATGCACTGGTTCATCTGCAGAAGCATATCGCAGATGCCCTCAGCCTCCCTGTCGGCTGGTATTCCCACACCTCGGTCTCGGCGCATATCTACTATGAACGTGACCATGAGGAGCTGATGAAGTACGTGAACGGCCTGGGATTTGCAGACCTGATAAAAAAACTGGACAATAGAGCCTATATCAGCATATAGGCTTATTCATTCATCACTGAACGGGCAAGGGCTTCGGTCCCTCCCCCGCCCATACGGTAGAGGGTCATCTTTGCGCAGCGCCTGCGCAGGCCTTCGGACTCTTCGATGAGCGTCACCAGACGTGTTATTGCCGGTTCACCCATTCGTCCGAGGGCGAGAGCGGCGAATCCACGGACCTGTGCGTCTTCGTCATCCAGGAGCGCGATGAGCGGTTCGAGGGCCACCTCTCCCATCTCTCCGAGTGCTGCTGCCGCATACCGGGCGGTCTCCGGGTCTTCTGAGACGGTCAGCAGATAGATGAGTGTTTCAATGGCAGGTTCGCCTATCATACCAATCGCCCGTGCCAGGTACCACCGGACGTCATTGTCCTCTGCGGTGATGAGTGCGCCGGTAAGCGGGTCTATCGCCTCACTGCCACAGGCTGCAACGGCGTTGACCGCCTCACGGCGGGCCTTTACATCTCCTGTCCTGATCGTCTCGATAAATCCGTTGATCTCTTCCATATCTCCCATATTGATAATACTGTTTCACCAGAACAGGTATCACTTGTTCGGTCAGCAAAGCAGGGAATCAAATACATTATCTGTGAAGTCTGCCTACCTCATCTGTACAGAAGGAATATCATGGAGAAAGATGCCACGGAGACCGCCGCACTACAGCGCACAGTCGAAATCATCGTTACCGGACGGGTTCAGCATGTCGGATTCCGTGCCTGCGTAAAAAAGATGGCACAACACCTGACCGTCACAGGAGTTGTCATGAACCTGCCGGACGGAACCGTTGCTATACGTGCCACTGCCGAACAGGTTATTCTCGAAAAATTCATATCTCTTCTCTACTCCTGTCCCCGTGCTCTTGTCCGGGACCTGGAGATCACAGACCCGGAACTCTGTGAGTTTGACGGGTTCTCCATCATTGTGCCGGAATAACCGGTCAGACAACTATTCGGATCACCGGTGTTCCATGGGATCAATAATATTAAAAAAAGAGTTGAATGTTCCCGGGGGACTAAACCCCGTCATCGGCACTGCGGGACATTTTCTCTGTATAGTCCGGGAATCCGGTATGCAAGAGAGAACAGTCCTTCACCCATCACTGCCTGGGAAAGGGAGAGCACATTGTCGTCGATAATCTCCTGGTCTATTGAGGCACGGAGGGCGGCAATCAGGGCGTCTATCACCTCTTCGTTGAGATGGCAGCGTTTGGTGCTGACCTGGAACCTGCCGTTAATCAGGCCTGCCCTTGCGATGGAGAAGACCGCCGCATCCACCATCGACGTCTTCAGGGGATCGATGAGGTCTGTCACAAGCGACTGTTCCCCTTCCCGCATAAATCCGTAATCCGGGTCCAGATATGCACCGATGACAGATACGATGGTATTGCCGAAGAGCATGGCATACCCCAGCGAGAGCATGGCATTGACAGGGTCCTGGTGGGGCCGTTTTGTCCGGCGACGGAAACCGAGTTCCGGTGAGAGGCTGCGTGCCATGATCTCGTAGTACATGTCACCGGCCAGTCTGTGCACACGGCGGAGTTCGTCCATGGTGATGAGATACTCGAGGTCTGAGAGGAGATTGTGCATAATCTCCTGTTCCCCCTTATAGAACAGGCTCTCACCCAGCTGGTCCTCTGTTCGCTCAATTGCAAGCAGCCGTGATTTCAGTGTGACCCGTGCAATTTCCTGGGCAAAGGCGTGGGGCATGCGGGCCCGCTGGGCTTCCCTGATATCCGCCCCCACGTCACTGCCGAAGGGGTTGAGCATGCCGACCGGTGTCCCGTCCGCGTCAAAGAATGAGACGGATGAACCCTGTCGCAGCAGGCGGGTCACCGCAGAGGTATGGATATTGTGCCCTCCCACAAGAAGCAGGTGCTGTACCGATGGAAGCGGGAACTCCTTCTGTTCGCCTTTGTAAAGAATACTGAGTGTTGTTCCGGTTGACTTGATGTGGGCGCCGAAACCCGCCACTACATGCCAGGAGTGTTCGCTTGTCATATGTACACACGATAGATACAGTACTCAGGTACTCCCTCAGTACATTAATTCATCGTTTAAGTTCTTGGGCGGTTCATCCGCCGCACAGCGTAATGAAACAGAATTTCGGAAAAATTTATCAAAAAATGGCGGCAAATTGCTCTTCAAAGTTAATTTAATCTTAATTTTTAGGCGAATTTATATATTATTCATATGCATTAGAAGAACTATGGAATTTGAACAAACAGAAGTAATGGTCTCCGGAGATGAACTGATCTCCGCTGCCTGGTGGGTGTTTATCCTGCAGGGCCTTATCGGAATCACCCTTGGCCTCCTTGCCATGGCCTTCCCTGAGTTTATCTTCGGTTTACTTGCAATCCTGCTGGGCATTATCATTGTGCTCTACAGTCTGTCGATGATTGTTCAGTCAGTGGTGAGCAAAGACTCCGGCGGACGAAAGATTCTCATGGTCATTCTGGGCATTATCGGCGTCATCATCGGTGTCCTTGCGCTGATGAATACGACGGTGCTGGGTCTGACGATTGCCTTTATGCTGGGTCTCTGGGCGTTTATATCAGGATTTGGTGCGCTCCATACGGCATTTACCGCAACGGAGTTCCACTGGTACAGAATTCTCTTCTTTATCATAGGAGTGCTCTTCCTGATATTCGGCATCTATGTCATCCTCTATCCGCTTGCCCTGACAGCAGCGTTCATATGGGTACTGGGCCTGTTTGCCCTGATCATCGGAATCATGACAATCATCCTCGGGTTTATCATGCAGTCTCAGATGAAGAAGGCCATGCAGGAATCCGGGTTCTGACAGGACAGCCCAGTAATATTCCAAATATCCGGTGTGCTATGCTACGGCATAGCAATATTTTTTCAGTTCATCACTGCATAGTTATATTATGATTATTCCGGGTGCTGCTGCGCCCTTTGGGATACACAATTTATCCGGCCGGACGATACGGGCATACACGCTGCCCGGCCCGGCACAATCAGTTGGTTGTCAGAATGAAATACTGGAACATGGAGATGGAGAACCTGAAGGGTGATGCACTGCACGCCCTTCAGGCAAAACGGCTCAGGTGGACCGTTAAGCAGGCAGGAAACGTAGCGTTCTACCGGAGGATGCTGCAGGAGGCAGGTGTTCGTCCTGAGGATATCAAAACGGTTGACGATGTGCAGAAACTGCCCTTTACCCGGAAAACAGATCTGCAGGGCGGCTACCCGTTCGGGTTCTTTGCGGTGCCGATGAAGGAGGTTGTGCGGATCCATACCACATCCGGGACGACAGGAAAACCGACGGTGGTGGGATACACCCGGCAGGATCTGGATAACTGGTCAGAACTCATTGCGCGGAACCTGACGATGATCGGTCTTTCAGATGAGGATGTCTTCCAGAATGCGGTGAATTACGGTCTATTTACCGGAGGGCTCGGCTTTCATTACGGTGCCGAGAAGGTCGGGATGACGGTCGTTCCGAGTGCCACCGGCAATACCCGCCGCCAGATTGAGATGATCGATGACTTTGGGGTGACAGCCCTTCACTGCACGCCGAGTTATGCGATGCACATCGCAGAAGTGGCCGAGAAGGCAGGAACCACGCTGCCGACGCTGAAGACCGGCATATTCGGGGCAGAACCCTGGTCTGACAATATGCGCCGGGTGCTTGAGGGGAAACTCGGCGTGACGGCGTATGATTCGTACGGCATGTCTGAGATGTACGGGCCGGGTGCGGCGTTTGAGTGCCCGGAACGAAACGGCCTGCACATCTGGCATGACATGTACCTGGCAGAGATAATCGACCCGAAGACCGGTGAAGTACTCGAACCCGGTGAACGCGGTGAACTGGTGGTCACCCCGCTCGTAAAAGAAGCGATGCCCCTGCTGCGTTACCGGACGGGGGATATCACGATGTTTCTTGAAGAGGAATGCCCCTGCGGTCGCGGTATGAAGATTGCCCGCCTGCACGGGAGGAGTGATGACATGCTGGTCATCCGGGGCATCAATGTCTTCCCGTCCCAGATTGAGCATGTGTTACGCTCGGTGCCTGAGGTGGGCGATGAGTTCCTTGTGTATGTCGACCGTGTGAACCACTTAGACGAGATGACGATTGAAGTGGAGATGAACCGCAGTGCATTCAGCGGTGAACTCGAAGACCTGACCCGGACGCAGAACCGGGTGGTGGCGGCATTAAAAGATGCGCTCAACCTCAGGACCCGTGTACAACTGGTTGAACCGGATTCCCTGCCCCGCTATGAGGGGAAGGCAGAGCGGGTCATTGACCGGAGAGGTGATGTCCTGTGATCGCCTGGGACCCGAATATGGAACTGATGCCTGAGGCTGAACTGAAGAGAATGCAGTTCAAGCTGTTGAAGACACTGGTATACCGGCTCTACTCGTTCTCGAACTTCTACCATGACCGGATGGTGGCACACGGTGTCCACCCGGATGACATCAACAGGCTGGAGGATGTCGTGAAACTCCCCTATATGGTCAAATCCGATCTGCGGGACAACTATCCTGACAAGATATTCACGGCAGAACCGGAGGAACTGGTGCGCTACCATGTCTCATCAGGCACGACCGGAAAGCCGACTGTTGTAGGCTACACAAAAAATGACCTTGATAACTGGACTGAGTCCTTAGCCCGTGCCCTCACCTCCTGCGGTGTCGGCCGCGGTGATGTGGTGCAGGTGGCGTATGGCTATGGCCTCTTTACCGGCGGCCTCGGCCTGCACTACGGGGCGGAACGCATCGGCGCCTCTGTGGTGCCGGCATCGGTGGGCAATACCGAACGCCAGCTTGAACTGATCTTAGACCTGCGGGTGACGGCGATATGCTGCACCCCATCGTATCTGATGCATATCGGCGAGACGGCAAAAAAGATGGGCATATCAATCAAAGATGACACCCGCCTGAAGACGGCCATTCTCGGGGCAGAACCCTGGTCAGACCAGATGCGCGATCGCATTGAAGAGGAGATGGGCATAAAAGCCTACAACATATACGGCACCTCTGAGCTCTCCGGGCCGATGTTTACGGAGTGTACAGAGCAGGACGGGTTTCATATGTGGAGCGACCTCGCCCTGGTTGAAATAATCGACCGGGATACCGGCCAGCCGGTGCCGGACGGTGAGCAGGGTGAGATGGTGGTGACCATTCTCCAGAAAGAGGCGCTGCCCATCATCCGATACCGTACGGGTGATATCACGTCCATTGATCACTCCCTCTGTGCATGCGGCCGCACGCACCCGCGTATCGCACGCCTCGCCGGGCGGGTGGATGACATGCTCATCATCCGGGGTATCAATGTCTTTCCGTCGCAGGTGGAGCATACCCTTCTCAGCATCCCTGAGGTCTCGGGACATTTCATGATTGAAGTGAACCGGGTGGGTGCGCTTGACAATATGCTGGTGAAAGTAGAGCTCAACCCGGAGGCATTCTCTGATAAGATCAACGATATTCTGGATATCCGGCGCAAGGTCGGACACACGCTTAAGAATATGCTCAACGTAAGTGTTGATGTAGAGATCAGTGAACCGGGGTCACTGCCGCGGTTTGAGGGAAAAGCAAAACGGGTCATTGACAGGAGGGTTCTGTAATGGATACAACGCAGTATACAATCAAACAGATCTCGGTCTTCTCCGAGAACAAACCGGGCAGGCTTGCCGCTATCGCAGGCGCCCTGCAGGCAGAGAAAATAAACATCCTCGCATTTTCGATAGCGGAGGCAAACGGTTTTGGAGTTGTGCGGGCACTGGTGGACAAGCCGGAGGCCGCCTATGAAAAACTCAATGCGATGGGGTTCATGGTATCCTTTACCGACGTCATCGCCGTGAAGATGCGTGACGTGCCGGGCGGTCTCTTTGAGATGGCATCCATTCTCTCGGAGGCGGAGATCAATATCGAGTACTCGTATGCCTACTCAGGCCGTGAGGCGGCGGTGCTCATTCTCCGGGTCGACCGCGTCGATGCGGCGGTGGAGCAGATTCTCGCACGCGGCGGGACGCTTTTGAGTGCGGATGAGTTTTCGTGAATATGTTCCACCAATTTTTTGTCCGGACAGCAATAGCAAGGGTAATACGGGAGCTGTTTTCGGATTTAGGGGAGATACCAACCTTAGGTCAGGTAACCCGTAAATACACCCACCCCAAAAAATTCATCCACACAGCAGCCCGGAGTGGGCTGATCTCAGTCGAGATAAACCCATAGCGTCCTCCTAAAATACTCACCAATAACGGCTGCTCAGTAATCCACAATCAGCCGTCATTTCAGCAAATAAATGGTATTACAATCGTATTTTTCCGGCAGTAAATATGAGCATAAAATACGTTCATTTTACCTCTCTATTCCCCAACACAGGGATTCATAGAGGGGGGAAGGGCGACAAAAAAGAGGAGTGTGGCATGAGCCCTCGTTTCTGATATGCATCCGACCGGTTTGCATACTTATGCACGTCTTCTTTCGCTTCGCAGCATTTTTACAGAGCTGAAAGGAGTCAATTCTGCAGAAAGTCTTAATGTTAATAGATACAGTATGATCACGTAGTGATCATAGAATAAGCGTTATTAGAATGTTTCAATTGATAGAAATAAGTTTAAATAAATCTAAAACATACTGAAAACTTACTAAAAATACATCTAGCAAACAAAAAAAACAAAAAACAAAAAAAAAGTGTTAAAAATGAAATCATTAATATTCGAAAAAAAATATGAAATCGCATTAAAAAATTTCTCGACAATTGAAGAAATTAACAAATGTGTAGAGAGAAAAGAGGGTCGAAAATTAGATTATAGGCGCTCTGACAATATCATCATGGCAAAGGGAGGCAGTGTATTTAAAATAAATACTACCAATCCCGGTAAGGCAATTGATAACATTTTATCCAAAAAGAATCCCTCTAAATGATATCAATTGATGAATATAATGATCTAATAAATAATTATTTTTTGGTTTCCTATGCTGATTGTCTTGCTTATTTAGGTCAAAAACCCATTGAAGTACTTATTGAAATGGAAAGTGCATTTATGCATTTTTCGGTTTACTCCAATGAAGACGATCCAGAAATAAAGGAAGAGAATCTTCAAAAAGCATATAATCACATAGTAAGGGCTACGCTTGACTGTCAAAAATTAATTTGGCTAAAAATGCATGAATTAATAGAGGGTCTCTATAAGGACACAAATATGCGTAAGTACTGTGTTAATGAAAGCGAACATACTCTTGTCAATAAATGCAATACTTTTTTTGATTTAGCTAAAAAAGCCAGAACAGATGAAATAAATAATGTTGGCAAATCTCCTTTAATATCAATAGAATCTTATCATGAATTATTAGAGATGGGTGATGACATCCTAAGCTCTATTGATCTCGATAAAAAAGAGTCTTTTATAAAGTATAGTAAATTATTATACCTGAGGGAAAATTTTTTCCAGCTTTTAATCTCCTTTATTGGCGGTATTGCTGCTACGGCAGTATTTTTTTTATTTGTATGAATGTCATCGCCTAAGATATAGGATTTGGCAAATTCTCCTGCACCAGGTCAGCACTCTCTGTCATCTCCAGGAGTTTTATCCAGATGAGTGTATCTCTCGTAGCACTCCTAATCCTATCGCCTGTACTCCGAGGTAGTCATCCAGGCGGTGTTTGAACGCATCATACTCCCGTATTGTCTCAAGTGCGGTATCATAGAGGAATCGCTCATCCGGGCAGTAGAGCACCCCGCCCCGCATTACTTCCTTTTGGACGTAGAGAGGCAGATTCCCGAAGATCTGGATATCATACCGGTCATCACAGAGTTCGGAGAGGGCCGCACAAACCGGAACTGCTGCCCCTCTTCTCGCGTTCCGGCGTAGTAAATGCAGAGATCAATATCTGAGGTTTCCGTCGCCCTCCCTTCGGCAACAGAGCCATAGGGGACAATAAACCGTACATTCTCAAATCCTTCAAGTGTCCTCAGTTTTTTGAGTGCATGCCGGATGTATTCATCTGTAGTTCTCATTTCTGTTCCCCCGTATCCATAGGTGGCATCTCTCCTGCATTAACATTTATGCCGGGTTGCGTTTCCCACTCGTTCATCTCACCTGGCCCCCCTTTTTCCTTCCATACAATAGATGAGATAACTATGTGACCCGTTACTGGTGTGGTCATGAAGGTATTCTCTCCCCCTGTACAAATATTAGATGCAGAATGGGCTTTGCGCTGGTGGAGAGAGACCCTCCTTTTTTGCCCGAAATCGATATCCGTAAAAAAGATTATCTTACCCTGATGGAATCGTTGTGTCTGAAGGGATGGAGCTGTTATCAGGCTTAAAGTTCCGACTCATCAATATTGGCTATTTTCATCAGATGCCTTTGCAAACCAATCTTTAACAGGGTATTCCCGTGAACAGGGACAGTTATCCGGGCCGGGTCTCCGGGTCTGGCATAGATATGATGGCTGCCGGTTATTCGTTTCAGCTCCCATCCGTTTGATTCGGGAATTCTGCAGAATTTTTTGCCGCTGACGGGTTTCAAACCGCAATCTCCATGACCCTGCCGTTTCCGGAGAGATCAATGTCCTGGAGATCTATTGAAAGGCACCCCTCAACTGCATCGTATATACTGGCCAGTAATTCATCAAAGGTATCTCCCTGGGCCACACAGCCGGGGATGGAAGGAACTTCTGCCCAGAAACCACCCTCTTCTGCGTCATGGATGATCACTTTTAGCTTCATGATATACTCATGGTGCGGTTCATATAATAGTGTCCTTGTGGAACGATGCAGCCATGAGACGCTGAGCCGGGAATGGATTTCCGGGGGCCAGTTTTGCTGCGGTAACGGCATAAGTAACGCATAAATAACCCCCGAAACCGGTCAAAACCCCAAAAAAACGCATCCCCACAGACGCCCGGAGCGGGCCGATCTCACCCAGATCCATGCCATACATCCTCTCAAAAAAACAGACAATAGCGACCCCTCAATAGTCCACAATATTCGTTCAAAACATCAAATAACGCACACAATACCGGTATTTTTGAACACCCAGGGGGATGATGAAAGGGGCCCGATTTTTGCAAAAACAGGGGAGGAAGCAGCTCTGTGTCGCGGACACCAGGTGCGACGTTGGTGGCATGTACAGCAGGGTTTAGTAGCATGGCAGCAGGTGCCCGCCATCAAACCGGGCGAGGATGTTGCTTTGTTTGACCTCTTCGGCCTGAATTGCACCGGAATCAATATGGGTGGTGGAATCTGCCAAAGAGCATGCACCCGGACCCGCCCCTGCACGGGAGATGCACAGGTGCTGTGGGGTCTCATTCTTCCGCCACATACTCTTCTCTTGAAGAAGCGTCTCTCTATTCTCTGTTAGATCTATACCATTCGATTGGAATGCCCGGTTTTATCATGGCGGGCAGGTGCCGCCATGCTGCTGCAAAGCTGCCGCCATACCGCCAACGTCACACCCCGGCATCCCACCCAATCCCCCTTCACCAAAACAGAATCTTCAGCCCGATGCCCACGAGGGGAGATGCATTCCCAGATACGAACTGAGAATAAAGCCGTTATTGGAGAGGAATGCACCAAAAAAATACGAAAAAACGAATTGGGCATCAATACTGACACCAAATATTCAATGCCATTTTGGGCCTCCCTTAGCAGGGAGGCGTCCTTCGTCACCGGGCCATGTCCGGGTCAGACCAATATACCCTCTTCACAAACAGAAAGGACAAACGGATTTTTGTTTTTGACAAGCTCTTCAAACTCCTGTCGTGTGTAGCAGACAGGCTCGACAGGGAGATCGGTGATGCCGAAAATATCCAACGGTCTTTTGTGGAAGCGTTCTTTGAAGTCCGCAACGATAAGAAGGTCGACATCACTCCCCTCGTTGAAGTCACCACGGGCCACAGAGCCATACAGGATGATCCTGTCGGTATCCATCCGGGAACGGATCTCTTCTGCAAAAGCAGATATTTCTGCCATCAGATATTCAGAAATGTCCCTGCCTTCTTCAATATTAATTCTGCGCACCTGATGCATTCTTCTGCATCCTCCAATTCAAAGTATTCAGACGGCGTCAAATCACCAACGATACTGTCGGGATACCTCGTTGTAATATACACAGCATCCAGAACCCTGGCCTCTTTTTTCAGCTCCATAAAAGAAGGATCGCTTTCCGGCCTGTTTGTTGGTATTCAGGAGTTTATTTTCGGATATGTATTATACAGACATCAGATATATAAGGCGATTCCCAAAAAGGACCGGCCCGCAATCCCCCTTCACCAAAACAGAATCTTCAGCCCGATGCCCACGAGAATAACACCACCTGCCACCTCTGCATACTCGCCGATGATGTGGCCGAGCCATCTCCCCGCAAAGACGCCTCCAAACGAGAGAATAGCGGTCACCGCACCGATGATAATTGCAGGAATGAGCACCGCTTCACCCAGGAGGGCGATGCCCATACCGGCAAAGAGGGCGTCAATCGATGTCGCAACGCCCATCATCAGGAGGGCAGGAATGGTCTCAATCGGACTCTCTCCGGTTCCTTCCTCACGGCTCTCATAGATCATTTTGATACCGATACCTGATAGAATCAAAAATGCGATGAGGGGCCCGAAGCCTGCGAGAAACGATGATACGGCACTGCCCGCGTACCACCCAAGAATGGCCATGCCCCCCTGAAATCCCCCAAAGACCAGCGCTGCCATGAGGCCCGGTCTTTGCCAGAGACCGTCTGGTGGTGATGCCTGCCGATACCGAGACTGCGAATGCGTCCATCGCAAGACCGATGGCGATGATCAAAAGCACATATGCCTGCACTGCACCCGTCCTCCTGTTGTATGTCGTGTCCGGCCCATTTGTCACTTAAATACTGGGGCATCCCGGTATATTGGGTTGTTCACTCCGGCCTCATCTCCGGGAATCGATACTCATGTCCACTCCCGGTCCCCGGATAATGTTATTATTTATGTCTCCCCTATACGTCGTTCATGACATCGGGCATTGCAGAGAAGATGAAGGGTGTGCTCTTTCACCCGACGGAAACGTTTGCTGATACCATCCGCTACGACACGCTGAAAGAGACGCTCATCTACCTGCTCGTTCTGGTCGTGATATTCACCGCCTTTGCAGGGGCGCTTTTGCTGGTGGGGGTCAGCATCTACGCGGGCCTTGCCACCGGTATTGCGGCAGGCGGTCTTTCGGTAATCGCCCTCATCCCCATGCTCTTCTTCGGAGGGCTGGTGGGGGCCATCATCTTTGCCGCCTACATGCATATCTGGGTATATATCGCAGGCGGCAGAGAAGGGATCACGGAGACATGGAAGGCAGTCATCTATGCCTCCACCCCGTCCCTGCTTCTGGGGTGGATTCCGGTGGTCGGGTTTGTGATGTGGGCCTGGTCACTCGTGCTCATCATCATCGGCATCCGTGAACTGCAGGAGATGACAACAACACGGGCCGTTCTTGCGGTTCTCATCGGCTACCTGATCCTCGCCGCTATCGGGGTAACCCTTGTCGGATCGATGCTGGTCGGCATTCTCACCGTGTCGTAAAAAAAAGCGGCCATTTTAGGCCAGAAAATCCTATTTCTTCTCCCATTTCAGGAGTTCTGTCACCGACGCAAGGGTGGAGA
>NZ_JAAAWJ010000022.1 GCF_009914725.1 Methanogenium sp. MK-MG | reverse complement strand
TCTCCCAGGGGCGTCTTCAGGCTGGTCATGGATAGTTCACCTCAACGGTGGCCCGGCGTGCGGCCCAGCACTGGACATTGAGTGCGACGGGGAGAGAGGCGGTGTGGCATCCGGCCTCACGTATCCGCACCCCCAGACAGGTCGTCTCTCCGCCCAGCCCCATCGGACCGATGCCGAGGGCGTTTGCGGCGTCATATATCTCCTGTTCGAGTCCGTTCATCTCCCCCAAGGGTGTCAGGAGCGCCTCTTTTGCGAGGGCCGTCGCCCCGTCTGCGGTGGAGCCGATGCCGATGCCCAGTATGACGGGGGGGCAGGGTTTTCCACCGGCACGCATGATGGTCTCCGTGATGAAGCGTGTTATCTCCCCTGTCTCCGAGGGCAGAAACATCTTCAGTGCGGAGATATTCTCGGAACCGGCACCTTTCGGGAGTACAGTGAGGCTGAACGTCTCTCCCGGTGTGATATGCACCGCAGGCATGCCCATGCCGCAGTTGTCGCCCGTATTCTCCCGCGTGCGTGGAGAGACGACGTTGGGGCGGAGTGGAATCTCTGCTGTCGCCTGCCGCACACCGTCCTGCACGCCTTCGGTGATGGCAGCGGTGAACGGGACGTTTGGTGGTATGGTGATGTAGAAGACAGGGACGCCGGTGTCCTGGCAGATAGGGACATTCTCTCTCTCAGCGGTGCTGATGTTTTCAAATATCGCTTCCAGTTCACTGCGGGCAACCGGGTTGTCCTCTGCGGCATACGCTCTCTCAAGTGCTGCTGTAACATCACCCGGCAGGTGTATCTCTGCCTCTCTCAGCGCATCTGTCGTTGCCTGTGCAACGGCTCTGCGCAGCCTCTCCTGATCGGTAAATTCGGTCATGAATATTCTTCCCATCTCTTATCTGTCTGTTGAGATGTACAATGCGATGGTGAAAAAAGTATATGCCCCCTGTGGGGGGGAATATCTGCTATTATTCTTTTCTTTCGATGACGACTCTGCCGGGTGACGGAAGCTTCTGGATGCCGTGCTTCATGATCACCTTCACCTTATCGACGTTTGCCTCGGTGGTGTAGCAGGTGAAGATCTTCTGGTTTGCCTCGACACGTGCCGCACTGCTCACGGGTTTGCCGAATGCCGCTCTCATGCCCTGTGAGACACGGTCAGCACCGGCACCGGTTGCCTGCTTGTTCTCACGGAGAACGTGGTGCGGGTAGGTGCGCAGCTTGAGGTGGAAGTTCATTCTGCCGATATCCTTGATGAGCTTACGGTTAACGTTAATGCGGGCTGCTTCCATTGCGGTATGGCGGATCTGGCATTTCTCATCAACCTGTATTGAGACGGCAACCGGGAAATCAGCCTGAAGATTTCCCATATCGAACTGCACAACTTTGCTTCCGGGTACGCCGCCCATATATTTTCGGCGAGTGTATGCCCTCTTTGTGACAGATCTGTACATTACTGCGGGTTTTCGGACCATTGCTTGTGACTCCTCTATGAATAAATGCGCTATAAAAAATGGAAATATATCCTTATATAACTTACCGAATAGTTGCGCTCATTTCCATCGTTTTCAGTATATGTTTGCGCAACTCGCCAAATTCTGGTGCGGTGCGGTCACGCAAACGTGGCAGATCAACCGGAATGACCTCTTCAATTCTGCCGGGCCCCGGGCTCAGGATGATGATTTTATCCGCAAGAAACACGGCTTCGTCCACGCTGTGCGTCACAAAGATCACGGTCTTCTGCGTCTCGGCCCATATCTCCAGGAGTTCGCGCTGCATCACATTGCGGGTCTGTGCGTCCAGTGCGCCGAAGGGTTCGTCCATTAAAAGCACCTTGGGATCGTTTGCAAGAGCCCGTGCAATGGCGACACGCTGGCGCATGCCTCCCGAGAGTTCGTGCGGGTAGGCATCCCTGAACTGTTCCAGATGGATGATCTTCAGGTATTTCTCCGCCGTCTGTCGGCGCTCTGCCTTCGGGATGCCCTGCATCTCCAGGCCGAATGCGATGTTGTCGATGACACTCTTCCACGGGAAGAGGGAATACTCCTGAAAGACCATGCCGCGGTCGGTATCCGTTCCCGTGACAGGCACCCCGTCAAGGAGAATCGAGCCTTCTGTGCTGGTCTCAAGCCCTGCGATGATACGCAGCAGGGTGGTCTTTCCGCACCCGGACGCACCGACGATGCAGATGAACTGCTTATCTTCGATATCCAGGTTCACGTCTTTGAGGGCGACGGTCGGTTCCCCTTCGTCGCGCGCAAAGACCTTGGTTACATGCTGAACTGAAACAACTGCCATCCTCATCACTCCATATTGTCCTGCCAGCGGACGGTCTGCTTGTGTACGTAATGCCGGAAGAGGATGTCAATGACGATGCCGATGACACCGAGAACCAGCATATAGACGACCACACTGTCCATCTGGTGCAGGTTATAGTAGGTCCAGAGGTTCTTTCCCAGCCCGTATTTGCCGGTGCCTGCACCGAATATCTCGGCACCGACAAGGCACATCCAGCCGATGCCCATGGAGACGCGGATGCCTGCCGTGATCTCGGGGATGGCCGAGGGAAATCCTATCTTCCTGATCAAAGAGATGTCCTTTGTGCAGCCGAGCACCTTCCCCGCCTCGATGAATACCTTCGGCACATTGCGAAATCCGGTGTAGGTATTGATGATGACGGGAAATATGGCACCGATAAAGATGATGAATCCTGCAGCGGCATGCGTGAGCCCGAACCAGATGATGGCAAACGGGATCCACGCCAGGGGCGGTATGGGGCGGATGATCTCAACAATCGGGTTTAATGCGATGTCGATGTCACGGAACCAGCCCATGCAGACTCCGGTCGGTATGCCCACCAGGAGTGCTGCTGCCATGCCAATCAGAAAGTGATACAGACTCACCACGATGTCTTCGGGAAGGGTGCCCCGCGGGCCGAACATGTCTTTTACGAAGGCGCTGACAACCTCGGTGAAACTGGGCAGTTTAAACGTGTTCCCGACCACATAGACGGCAACAATCTGCCATATGATGATCACCACTGCAATCGATGTGAGCGGTATCAGAATGTTCCGGTAGGAGTTTTTTTTCTTTGTACGCATGGGTGAGTGCTCCACGGTGCGTGCCGGGAATATACTGTTCCCGGTCTGTTCTCAAGAATAGTGCAGGCAGGGAAAAAAAGGTTAGGCTTCTGTTGCCTTCCGGTAGAAGGACAGATCAAATATTTCATCCTCGGTGAGCGGATGGTCGATGTAGCCGAGGTCTGCCTGTATCCGGGTGTAGTCAACAACAGATACGATGATGGTGGAAGGGTCGGTGACCCAGCGTCCGTCCCATGTGGCAAACGAGTCCTCGATGACTGCCATGTCCACCTTGTTCATGTCATGGTATATCTGTGCGGACTCGTTCTGGTTTGCGATGACATACTCTGTTGCCCTGATGTGGGTCTTTACAATCTGCTCCACCATGTCAGGGTGGTTGCGGATGAGGTCGCCTGAGACAACGAGGGCGCAGCAGGCATGGTCTTTTTCCATATCACCTGACTGCACGGCAATGTATCCGTTTCCTTCAGCGACGATGGTGGCGGGTGCCGGGTGCGGCAGGAATACTGCATCGACAGCTCCCTCTGATATGGCAACGGTGGCATCCCCGGGGCCCATCGGGCGGATGTCCACGTCGGTGTCAGGGTCAATGCCGTTTGACTGGAGCCAGCCGCGCAGGAGGGTGTCCTGAATGGTGCCCGACGGGAAGGTGGCGATGGTGAGCCCCTTCAGGTCTTCGGGGCCGGTGTAGTTAACTTCGGGCCGGACAACGATGTCGGAACCCTGTACCTGCACGGCAGCGACTATCTTTGCGTCAAGGCCGGTGGCAAGCGCTGATATGACAGGGGCAGCACCCACGTATGCGACATCGATGTCACCTGCGAGCATGGACTGCATCTCAGGTGCGCCGGTCGGGAATTTGTGGTCTTCAATGTCTTTGATGCCGAAGGGGGCAAGGTCTGCTGCCCACCAGCCCTTCTCCTTTGCGACCATGTATGCAACCTGATGGGTTGACGGCTGGTAGCCGAAGGAGATGTAGTCTTTTTCGGTTTCTGTACTGCTGCCGGTGTCGGTGCATCCGGCGACAAGCAGCACTGCTGCAATGGCACAGATGGCCAGAATGAATATTCCTTTTGATTTCATATGCGTTCTCCTGATGTAGGTGATCGATCATATAATTGTTTCCTGTGTATTATTAAATTCATTCCATTCTGAACGGATCTTTGCCCGCATGTGTCCGATATGTTGCATCATCTGACAAAAAAGGGGTGGCTGACGGGCGGCCGGAGGCATATTTCCTGAAAATGCATTGCTTTAACATTTTTCATTTCGTATACCATAGGCAGGAGTTTATTGAAAAATGTCGAGCGATCCGGTGAGGAGGGGGCGGCTTGCGGGCGGACGGCCCGCAGAAGTGGCTGCCTTCCTCTCGTCAATGGATGCAGACCGGTGGATTGCTGATGCCGATATCAGGGTGGATATTGCCCATCTCCTGATGCTGGATCAGCAGGAGATCATCGAACGGGATGCGTCATCAGCGGTCATGGCCGCACTGCTTGGGATGTATGAACACGGTGTGCCGGAGACCGTCTTTGACGACGAGTATGAGGATGTGCACGCCGGTATTGAGGCCTGCCTTATCGCTGCCTCCGGCATGGATAAGGGCGGACGGCTGCACATGGGACGGTCGCGCAATGATGAGGTGGCGACCTGTATCCGTATCCGCCTGCGTGAAGAACTGCTCGCACATATGGCAGGGCTCTCCTCACTGCGTGCGGCGCTCTTAGAGCAGGCGGAGAGGCACACCGAGACGGTGATGCCGGGATTTACCCATCTCCAGCATGCCCAGCCGACCACACTCGGGCATTATCTGCTCGCGTATGAACAGGCACTCTCCCGTGACTTTGAGCGTCTGTGGGATGGCTATGGCCGGGTGAACCGCTCACCTCTCGGTGCAGCGGCGTTTGCCTCCACCGGCTACCCGATTGACCGGGAGATGACCGCCGGACTGCTGGGTTTCCCGGAACTGGTGCTCAATACGATGGATGCGGTCTCGGCACGTGATTTTGTGATTGAGACCACGGCTGCCTGCACGATTCTCATGTCCACTCTTTCCCGTATGGCAGAGGAGATTGTGCTCTGGAGCTCTGCCTTTGTCAGGTTTGTGACACTGGACGATGCATACTGTTCGACAAGCTCCATTATGCCACAGAAGAAGAACCCGGACACCGCAGAGATCATGCGGGGCAAGAGCGGTGTCGTTGCAGGCAGCTTTACAGCGGCGTTTACCGCCGTGAAGGGGCTGCCCATGAGCTATAACCGCGACCTGCAGGATGTGACGCCCTCCCTATGGCGGGCAGTCTCAGAGTCCGGTGCCTGTATCGGCATTGCAGCCGGCATCATCAGCACCGCCACCTTCCACCCCGACAGGATGCGTGAAGAGGCGGGCCGGGGCTTTTCAACGGCCACCGAACTGGCGGATGTGCTGGTGCGGGAGTTTGGTCTGCCGTTCCGGGCGGCCCACAATATCATTGGGCGTGCGATACGCAGCAGTGTCATTGATCTTGCCGTCCTTGAAGCGGCGGCACAGGAGCTCTCCGGCATCTCCCTTGTGGAGCGGGGGCTGACCGGGGAGCGGATTTCAGATGCACTGGATGTGGATGTGAGTGTGCGTATGCGCAGTGCACCCGGTGGCCCGGCACCGGAGACGGTGGCAGAGGCAATCGCCATACAGCACGCGGCACTCGAAGATGACCGGATCTGGGTCCGGTCAGAAGAAGGACGTCTGCAGGCAGCAGAGGATGAAATGATCCGTGAAGCACGGAGACTGGTTGACGAATGATGATGGAATCAGGAACACGGGTGACCTGCAGATATGCAGGCACTGACCAGACAGCGACCTACATCACCGACCGCGACGGCATGGCGGTCATTAAACTGAACAGCGGATACAATATCGGTGTGGACCCGGCATGCCTGACCGTGGTCGCATTGCCGGAGAGAGCAGAGGCAGTGGGGGTGACGGTCGAACAGGACCCTTCCCTCCCGCAGCTCTCCATCATATCCACCGGCGGGACGATTGCCAGCCGCGTGGACTACCGGACGGGTGCTGTCACCAGCCAGTTTACGGCGGACGACATTATGCGGGCCATTCCCGGTCTTGCTGATATCGCACAGTTCCGCTCAGAGGTGCTGGCAAGCATCCTCTCGGAGAATATGACGCCTGCCATATGGCAGACGCTGGCAAAGAGCATTTTTACAGAGATAAAGAACGGTGCCGAGGGTGTCATCGTAACCCACGGCACCGATACCATGGCCTACTCGGCCGCGGCCGTCTCCTTTATGCTGGACACACCGGTGCCTGTGGTCTTTGTCGGCTCCCAGCGCTCCGCCGACCGGCCGTCGAGTGACAATGTCATGAACGGCCTGGCGAGTGCGGCGGCAGCGACATCAGACCTCGGCGAGGTGGCAGTGGTGATGCATGCGTCCACCAATGACGACGCCTGTGCCATCCACCGCGGGACACGGGTGCGCAAGATGCACACCTCGCGGCGTGACGCCTTCCAAAGCATCGGTCAGGCACCCATCGGGACGGTGGCCTATCCCTCGCTCGATGTCTCCCTTACGAAGGATGCCGTGCGCAGGCGGCCGGAGACCGAACCCGTGCTCTCCCCGAAGCTCGAGGAGAAGGTCGGCCTGTCCACCTTCTATCCCGGCATGCACCCCGATCTGATCCGTGCCTTCGAGGGATACCGTGGTCTGGTGGTCTCGGGCACCGGTCTGGGTCATACCTCCGCTCCGGTGATCGAGGCGCTGCGTTCGCTGACGGATGCGGGCACGGTCGTTGTCATGACATCCCAGTGCCTCAGCGGCCGCGTCTGTGACCGTGTCTATGACACCGGTCGTGACCTCTTAGCCGCAGGAGTTGTCGAAGGGGACGAGATGCTGCCTGAAGTGGCCTATGTCAAACTGATGTGGGTCCTCGGGCAGACAACGGATACCGAAGAGGCAGCCCGTCTGATGACAACATCCCTGAGGGGCGAATTCGGGAGGTGTCTCTGATGGCGGACTACGATTATGCCAAACTCGGCCTGAAGGCAGGTATTGAGATTCACCAGCAGCTCGACACACGGGAGAAACTCTTCTGCCACTGTCCGACCGTCCTGCGGGATGCAGAGGAGCACAACGCTGAGTTCTTCCGCTATCTCCGTGCGACGGTATCCGAGATGGGTGAAATCGACCGGGCGGCCCGCGAGGAGATGATGGTCATGCGCCCGTTCACCTACTACGCGTATGACACCACCTGTCTTGTTGAAAATGACGAGGAACCCCCGGCACCCCTCAACCCCGAGGCGCTGGCACTCTCACTGACCATTGCCAGGATGATGGGCATGACGCCTGTCGAACAGGTGCATGTGATGCGCAAACTGGTCATCGATGGCTCCAATACGAGCGGGTTCCAGCGCACCGGTATGGTGGCGCTCAACGGTTCGCTGCCCACGGGAGAGCGGATCGAGTCCATCTGTCTCGAAGAGGAGGCCGCCCAGCGTATTGAGGATCAGCTCTTCTCCCTTGACCGTCTGGGCATCCCTCTTGCCGAGATCACCACCGCCCCTGACATGCACACGCCTGAAGCGGTGAAGGCGGTGGCCGCCTACATCGGTATGCTGCTGCGGTCAACGATGCAGGTGAAACGCGGCATCGGCACCATCCGGCAGGATGTCAACGTCTCCATACGCGAGGGCGCCCGTGTCGAGATCAAAGGCGTGCAGGAACTCCGGCTGATTGATGAAGTGGTCCGGCGCGAGGTGCAGCGTCAGGTGAACCTGCTTGCCATACGCGATGAACTTTTGGCACGCCATGCCTCGGTGGACGAGGAGACTCATGATGTGACGGCACTCTTTACAGAGACGGGCTCTGCCATACTGAAGCGGGCCAAGACGATTCACGCGGTATGCCTGCGGGGGTATGCCGGACTTGTGGGCCGGGAGATTCAGCCCGGCAGGCGTCTGGGCAGCGAGATGTCCGACTATGCAAAGAAGTGCGGTGTCGGAGGACTCTTCCACACCGACGAGCTGCCTGCCTACGGTGTCACCGAGGCGGAGGCTGCCAGCCTGAAAAAGGCCGTGGGTGCAGGGCCAAATGACTGTGTGGTGCTCGTCGCGGATGCCAGAAAGAAGGTTGTCTGTGCCATCGCACAGGTCAGAAGGCGTGCAGATATGGCCCGCGACGGCGTGCCCGAGGAGACGCGCAAGATGCTGGAGGAGGGCAGCTCGGCATATATGCGCCCCCTGCCCGGTGCGGCCCGTATGTATCCGGAGACCGATGTGCTGCCGGTGACGGTCACAGATGCGTACTATGATGCCCTCGTTTTGCCTGAACTGCTCTCGGATAAGGCCGACCGGTATGTGCGGGATATGGGGCTGGACGCGTCCATTGCCCGCCAGATGGTCTACTCCCGGCAATGCCAACTCTTTGATGAGGCGGTCAGCCGGGGCGTGAAGTCCACGCTGGCGGCGCACACCCTGCTGGGCACGCTGAAGGAACTCTCGCGTGACAGTGCTGATGTTGCAGCAGTGCCGGGAGAGGCGCTCGTTGACCTGCTGCTCCGGGTGGAGGCGGGCACGGTGGCAAAGGAGGCCATACCGCCTGTTATCCGTGCCCTCTCGGAAGGGCAGGATATCGATACGGCCATCAATGCGGTGGCACCGTCGGTGAGTCGTGAAGAGGTGCGGGCCATCATCTGCAAAACGATTGCAGAGCGTGAGGCATTTGTCCGTGAACAGGGCATGCGTGCGGTGGGCCCCCTCATGGGGGTCGTGATGAAGGAGCTGCGTGGACGTGCGGACGGAAAGGTCATATCCGAACTGCTGAAAGAGGAAGTGGGGAGGATTGCCTGAGGGGTGTGACCCCCTCCTCTCGGTTACATTTATCAGTTTTCCTGTGTTAATTAGTAGGGAGTTGTTCTATGGGAAAAACTGGTACCACAACATGGACGCAGATTAAAAGCGTAAAGGGTCAGGTCAGACTTGTCCCGGCAAAGGAGGCCAATTATAAGAAACCCGGTCCAAACCAGCGGTTTAAGACCGGTAACCAGCTCAAGAAAGCCCTGAAGGCAACACAGGATGATGGCCGCAGGGGCGGCCGCGGTGGACGCGGCGGGCGTGGTGGAGCACGTGGCAGAGGCCCGGAGAATGATCCCCGGTTCCGCAGGAGAATTCGCCGTTCCCCCGCCTCCATCAAAGGGTCCAAATAGATAATATTGATAGCGGGGTGAGACTACTCACCCCTCCCGTTTTTATATGAGATTATGGTAGGTTTTGTGATGAATGCAAAAAAAGCAGTTGCAGAGTATCAGTTTTCTGAGCGGTCAAAGTCTGAACTTATCGCCGCATCACAGATTGTTGCAACATTATACGATTATAAAGGTGCAGAGAAGGTCGCTGCAAAACGCGTGACGACGAACTTTCTGGAACTGTTCCGGTCGAATCTGATGCAGGGATTCAATATGACAAAGAACACAAATTTCCAGAAGGCGGCAGACTGTGTGAGTGAGGCCGTCTCCCGCATTGAGGCAGACGAGTTCGACGGGGCAGCCCAGAAGCTTGGTGATGCAGTAAGCTTTACCACAACTCCCGCACAGGAAGCCTGGGGATTCCTTTCCGAACATGGATTCCTCTGAATTTTTAGGATTTTTGCGGACACGCTCATCTGTCCGTGAGTATTCAGATGAAGAACTGACATCTGAAGAGATTGCAGCAGTCATACTCCCGGCGGAGCGGGCCCCATCGGCGGGCAACCGTGAGGCATGGGATGTTGTTATTGTAACAGACGAGAGTGTCAGGGAAGGTCTCTCTGACGCGGCGTATCAGCAGCAGCACCTGCTTCAGGCACCCTGTGTCTTTGTGGTCTGTGCAAACTATGTGCGTTCGATGTCGCAGTATGGGGAGAGAGGCATTCTCTATGCGGTGCAGGACGCAACCATCGCTGCGACTTATATGATGCTCGGGGCGCATGCGGCAGGTCTGCATACCTGCTGGACAGGCGCCTTTGATGAGGAGGCGGTCCGTGAAGCACTGGGACTGCCTGAACATATCCGTCCGCTGGTCCTGCTTGCGGCAGGCAGGGGTCATCTGCCCCCGTCATACGCAGGCAGGATGCCCATCGGCGAGCATCTGCACGAAAATATCTGGTAAAAAAGGTAATAAAAAATGACTGACTACCGCGTTACACTGGAGTCCGGATGGGTTATCCGCGATGTGGATACCCTTGACGATGCCATTGGCATTGCCATATCCGAGGCTGGAAAACGGCTGAACCCACGGGCTAAGTTTGTTGAGATTGAGATCGGACAGGCCATCTGCCCCTTCTGTGAAGAGGAACTGAACAATGCCCTCATTGTGGCAAACATTGCACTGGTGGGACTCTCGCTTGAGATGAAGGTCTTCAAGGCAGAGTCTGAAGCGCATGCAGTGGGCATTGCAAAGTCTGTGATCGGACAGTCACTGCGTGACATTCCGCTGAAGGTCCTTGAGGTTGAACTGATCGCATGATCTCGGTTGTGGGTCACACCACCACTGATCATCTCTTTACGGTTCCCGAACTGATTGCAAAGAACCATTCTACGTTTATTACCGCACACAAGGTCTTCTACGGCGGCGGTGCGGCAAATATTGCAGCGGGCATTGCCATGCTGGGCGGTGTCGCTGAACTGGTCACAGCCGTCGGGGGCGATTTTGCCGGGAGCGAGTATGATCACTGGCTGACGAAACTCGGTGTATTACGGCGGTTTATTGTAAAACCGGAGATGCACTCTTCGACCTGCTATCTCTTCAATGACGGGACGGATGATCAGATCACCTACTTTGAGTGGGGGGCATCCGAGGCGCTCAACGATGCCGAGGCACCGGTCCTGGACCGTGTGCATCTGGCGCCGAGCGAGCCTGATTTCTGTGTGCGTGTGGCAGAGAAGGCGTCCTGGGTCTCGTTTGATCCGGGCCAGGACCTGGTGCGTTTTTCCCGTGACCAGATCGCCGGAATACTGCAGCGAACAGACCTGCTCTTTGTGAACCGTCACGAGGCCGAGGGCATCTGTGCCATCGGGGGTTTCTCCCGTGAAGCACTGATTGCCATGGTGCCGCGTGTGATAATAACCATGTCGGGTGACGGCAGTCTGCTCTACCAGGACGGAGAAGAGGTGCATGTGCCGGCGGTGCCGGTGACGCTCGCTGACCCGACGGGTGCGGGGGATGCCTTCCGTGCCGGGTTTTTGACGGCTGAAAAAAGGGGCTATGACCCGGTGACGGCGGTTGAGATAGGCACCACCGCGGCTTCATTTGTGGTGGAGAAGGCAGGCTGCCAGACCAATCTGCCTGACTGGGAACGGATGGCAGCACGCTACCGGACGCACTTTGGTGAACTTTCTGTGCCTGCGCCCTGAATGGAGAACAATACCATAAATAGGAACTGATCAAATCTACGATACTATATTTTATCCGGGGTGAAGAATCTGACAGAAAAAGGCGGAAATACTGCACTGGAAGACCTCTCCCGCTACATTTTTGCAGCGCCGGAGTGGCCGCGTTCGGTGGCAATTATGATCCTCCTGGGGATTGTCATCGACGGGGCCGGTTTTATCGGCGGGCGCAATTACCTGCTGATATTCGGGTTCTTCGGGTATGTGATCCCCGCACTCTTTGCCTTTGTCCTTACAAAGCCCTGTGTTGAAGTCGTCGGCGGCAAGATTACGTGGAACCGTTCGGCCCTGCTGGCGATGTCCTGCATGGTCTTCCAGGTGATCGTGAGTTTTCTGCTGTTGTTCCTGCCGTATCCGAACCTCTATCCCGTGCTCTTTGGAGTGGCGCTGGGTGTGGTCTTTGCCGTCCGGCTGATTGTGCTTGCAGGCATCGCCGATTACCGGATGAAGCGGATGGTGCCGGCGGCAGCCCTCCAGAGCATTGCGGCGGGAATGGCGGGCATGTTCTACTTCGGCATGGACTTTCTGTATTATGTGCTCTTTTTGCATCTGCTCTTCGGCTGCGGGGTGCTGCTCTTTCTCTGGCTGGTGGAACGGCCCCTGAAGAAGAACTTCCGCATCAGCGCCCTGCACTTCATCAATGCGTTCATTGCCCACAACACCGACGGCGACAAGGCGCTGGATGATTTCTTTATGGAGATAGGCGAGGATGTCTATGTCCAGCAGGCGTCTCTGTTTTTCAGCCGTGAGGGGAGGGGGGATATCACGTTTACGGTGCCGAACCTGCATCCCGGCCCGATGGGGGAGATTGGCGGGGCGAATCTGCCGAAGGTGCTCCATGATATGCTGGGTCCTGACACCTTTGTCGCCCACGGCTGTGCGACGCATGACTTTAACCTTGTTTCAGAGGGTGAAGTGACCCTGATGGCGGATGCAGTGCGGGCGTCCCGGCGGGATGCGGTCTTCTTTGCAGGGGCGACGGCTTCGCGGCGGTATACCTGCGGGACGGTTGATATCTGTGCACAGGGGTTTGGCGACACCCTGCTTTTAGTCGCGACCCGTTCGCCCGAGAAGACCGAGGACCTGGAGTATGCCATCGGTCTTGCGGTGATGGCGGAGTGCAGGGGCCGGTATGCACATGTCGCGTTTGTGGATGCCCATAACTGCATGGTCGATGTGACCGAACCGGTCGTCGCCGGGTCACTGACCGCCTATGAGTACTGGCAGGCAGCGCAGGCAGCGTCGGTCGGTTGTGCAGAGGAGTCTGTGTCTGCTTTTGAAGTGGGCTCAGGCCACCGGGCGGTGCCGTTCTCCCGCGAGGAGGGCTTTGGCGACCTGGGGATTATGGCGCTTGCTGTCCGCGTTGAGGATCAGCTGACGGCCTATGTGCTCTTTGACGGCAATAATGTGGAGCACGGTGTCCGCGAGGTGCTGCGTGAGCATCTGCTGACTGTGGTTGATGAGTGTGAGGTGATGACGACAGATTCGCATGTGGTGAATACGCTCTCCGGCAGGAACCCGGTGGGCTACCGCATCACGGCTGAGGAGATTATTCCCTATGTCGAAGACGCGGTGCGGGCAGCGATTGAGGACCTGGCACCGGCGGAGGCGGCAGGCGGCACCGGCTGGGTGGAGGGTGTGACGGTCTTCGGGTCAAACCGCATTTCACAACTGGCGAGTACCGTGAATGCGATGCTCACCTTTGTTGCCCCCCTTGGGGTGGCGATTCTGCTGTTTGCGTTCCTGCTCTCGCTGGTCGCGTATCTGGTGCTGTTGTAATCGTTCTCTTTTTTTGCACGGGTGGGACTAATACCCGTACTCCGTTGAGACGAATTCGATGAGGGAGGAGACGGAAGCGTGGGTGATGCTTGAGAGGGGCCGCTTTGCGGTCGGATCCATTCCGTATGTATGTTGGTTTTTTTCCGGTGCAGCAGGATATCCGTTCGCGATCTCATGCAGCGGTCTTATTACCAGTGTCTCGTTTGGATCGGGTATGAGAAGCGGTCGGGTGTCGGGTATGGATGTTGCCATGAAGATGACGGGGACATCTTCAATCCCCCGTTGCCGGGCTTTTGTGTCAATGATGGCATAGATGTCGTCCCGGGTTTTTTTGACGGTATCCGCCTCTTCCCAGATGCCGACGCAGATGGTTCCCAGGAGATCATAGCCATAGAGAATGACGGGTCATTTTGGAAAGTAATACGCCTTCATGTCGGACCAGGTATCGTTTACGATCTGTTTGGTCTCGTAGCGCCAGTCCCACATCGCCTTTTCATCGGGAATGTCTGCGATGACGCCGGTGGAGATGACGGTTCCGTCCCGGCCGTAGACCGGCACGTTCCCGTAACCGGCGATGAGGTCATCGGTGTAGGAGGCTGAAACCGACTGATACGTGCTCTTGCTCATGGAGTATCCGGAGACCGCCCCGGATAAGCTAACGATGATCAACAAGGCTGCGATTATTGCTATTACAAGGGGTAGCGTCTTTATTTTTTTCGTCATCATCAACTCCTGCCGGGATTTGATCAGCGGGCATTTCCTCCCTCCCTATTTTTCCCTTTGGTGTAAACGCTATAATAATATGGTATGTAATCGGTGGGATCATTCCGGTATGCGGAGGGGATTATGGTATGTCTGCCGGTGTGGGTGTTCGGCAGAGAGCAGCAATTTTCCGGTTATTTCCCTCTGGGGGTGTATGTTGTGCAGAAGTTTTTCCATCAATTCCAAAAACGGGATTTTATGGATATTTTAGCAAAAATACGGGTGATCTGTTGTCTGATTTTTCCGGTGAACAAACCTGTTAAATATGTTGAATGACATGATTGGGGTATCCTTGCGATATCCGGCCGGAACCGGTTTTTGCGTATGGCGATGGCACGTAGGTGATGAGTTGCGTATGGCGATGCCGCGTGGTTTATGCCATATCGTCTGTGCCACTTAGTTGATGTCGGGTATGCAGGGGAGGAGAGTGTGTATATGTTACGAAGACCCTACAGATGGTCAGTCTATGACGAGTTTGAAGAGATGAGGCGGGAGATGGATCAGCTCATGAACATGATGTCGCCGTCTTCTTTTTCTCCATTCTCTTCTTCTCTCGCCCTGCCGGAGTCAGAGCAGCGTGCCGAGATGGTGCCCCTCTTCCGGGAAGGGGTGCTGGGTGGGTTCCAGGTGGATGTGACCCAGGATGAAAATGAGGTCATTGTCGCTGCGGACATGATGCCGGGGATTGAAAAGGAGAATATATCGATGGAGCTGATCTCTCCCAAGGCGCTTGAAATAACCTGTGAGCGCAAGGAAGAACGCGAAGTGAAAGAGGGAATGCAGGGTGAGGAAGAAGAACAAGGAGAAGGAGAAAGGGGAGTGGGGAGGTATTACCTCCATGAGCGGAAGTACGGTTCAATCTCCCGCATCGTTCCCCTGCCGCATGCTGTGACCACCGAAGGCGCCAAGGCATCCTTCAGGAACGGTGTGCTGGAGGTCAGACTTCCGGCCAGAGTCCCCGAGACCAAACGGCGGATTGCGATTGAATGATTTGTCCTTTGGCTGAATGACCGAACGACCGAACGACTGAACGACCGAACGACTGAAATACTGAGTGAGTTGGAAGGAGTAGTGCCGGTATTAAGGTGGGAGTGTGAGGGAGGTTCGTCCAAATCATTCCTCCAAATCGCTCCTCCTGCAATTGACTGCGCGATCTGAATCCTTTTTCGCCGCTTTTTGCAGCTTTCATTCCATCACATTTTTAGCCCTGAAAAACAACGTATACTATCCGATGCTCCGGTATGACATAGACAGATGTGATGCATGGGGCGCACGGGACACACGGAAGACGTGTTTGTTCGTACGAATTATTTCTGTGCGAGGGTAGCCAAGCCAGGCCAAAGGCGCTGGACTTAAGATCCAGTTACGCAGGTATTCGAGGGTTCGAATCCCTTCCCTCGCATTTTTGGAAAATCTGTTATTTTGGACGTCAGGTTCCGGATGGATTGAAAATAACACCTGCACTCAGGATTTATGGTTCCAAAAATTCGGGCACCCCTTTGAACGTGAAGCTATGCCATCTTGTCTCACGGTTGGTTTCGGCCCTCATCAATCAGAATCATCAATGTCTTGCGCAATTCCTGTACCTGTTTTTCATCAAGTCCGTTGACAGCCGATTTGCATGTAACAAGAAACCGGGGTACACGTTTTGAAAGCGTACCGGAAAACTCCTCGGAAACCGTGGTTGTGACATAATACTGTGTTTCCACACGTGCCCGTCGTGCAGTCTCTACCAGATCACATTCATCGGGAGTGAAATACTCGTTGAGAAGATTCCGCATAATTTCAATGGTGCAGCTATGGTTTTCAGACCTGATCCCGATTTTCATAAGCAGTGAGTACAGGGAGAAATACAGAGAATAGTATCCGGTTGAGATCTTCCAGTCAAACGAGGATACGGAATGCATTGCCTCCAGGGCTTCTTCTGCCTTTATCTGGTATGCAGATGCAAGATTGTCATTCGGCTCGACAAGTCTGATGCCGTTTTTGATTCCGGCACACCACGCCAGTTTATCTCTCATGCGAGAACCTCCCGGACAAACGAATCCGCGTTCTTCCAGACGATATGGTTTTTCTTCACTTCTGTCAGGAGAGGATCGAATTGTTCCTGCGAAGCAAACGCTGTTTTTGGGTATACTATGGTATTAATTTCGATATGATACAGTTTTTCCAGTTTTTTCACTGCCTCTTCATCGGTGGTTCCTGCGATGAAGATGTCGATGTCGGAATCTTCTGTAGCGGTGCCGGTTGCGTAACTTCCGAAGAGAAGAACAATCCCTTCCGAAAACGCGGTGATTTTGTTCATAATTTCTGATATGTACGGCTCTTTTTCCAGAAAGCGGATTTTTTTATAGATCTCAGTCAGGGTAAAATACTGGATCGAAATCTCACCGGGTTTTATCCGGAAAAGTCGGATCTTACCACGTTTTGAGGATGAGAGCACACGTTTCTCTTCTAACCGGACAAGAATTGTCTGCGCCGTCCCGTGACTGAAAGGGAGATGGCGACACATTTCCCGGATATAATATTCATTATCATATCCGTTGGAAAATACGGAGAGTAGCATGAGGGTGTTGTCATTTATGTCCAATAGTTTAGACATATGTCTAATATATTAGACAATCAGATTTAGCTGTTGTGGCGGGGAAGAGCAGGGGATGTTTGGTTTATCCGCACAGGGTTTGGGGAACCGAAGCAGTGTCACGGGAGAATTCCTTTTCAAATTTTGGTTTTTCTGTGCGGGGGTTGCCGGGCCAGACCAGAGGTGCCGTAATCACACAAAATAGCGAAGAGCCCAAAAAATTATTTTAACGAAAATGATCCAGAGGTGAAGAACCTCATCTCATGAATCTGAAACGCCCAAATCCATTGCATGGAGATCAAATCTTTTCGGTTTGTCTCTTGAATGACTTACGTATTGGAATCTCCCGCAATATTTAAACGCATATTTCGGGTGTTCGTCCCTTTTTTCTCGATAAAACAGAATTATTTCATTGCCATCTTCTTCGTGGTCAAGAATCATTCCGTCTGTTCTCCCCGCAGTCTGCCCTTCAAATGTTAATTTTCGATCACTGAGATCATCATAGTAGTTGGTACGGTCTAAGGTTTTATTTTTCGTCACAAATAGCCAGACCGAAGAGTGGCCCTTCGGCTTGAATATCCCGTTATTTATTGTCGCATCCTCAATTTGAAACAATTTCTTGAGATCATTTCGAGAATAGAGTGAAAAAAGATTGAGCGACTCGGAGGTATTCATAATGGTAAATTAAGCGTTTTATATGATAATTCTTACAATTGCGATTTTTCCCGGAAAAACATCACCCCATTCTTGAACAAAGCTTTACCCTTCACACCATTTTCTGATGTGATATGACACCTCGATGGCGAACATTATTTTGGAGAACTACTGTACCCCCCGGCCACCCCAGCCACCCTGCTCTCCTGGCAGCAGGTGGCGGGGTTGTAGCCTGCACCCCATCCGGCCGCCTCCCCGACTTCGGTGAAGATATCCCCTCTGTTTCATCTGCCGTTTTTTTATCTATTGTGTCTCGTTCCCGAGGTCGCATTCTTCATTGAAGATGAACATGAACTCCCTGCCGCGTTTTTCCTTTCTGATGTAGCCTTTCCCGGTGAGGTCGAGGAGGTCGGTTCTGGCCGTCTGGTAGACAACGCTGTGGGTCTCCGAAATCTCCCTGATGGTGAAATACTGGTCGCTGTGTTCCATCATTTGTCTGAGAATGTCTGCCTGCCTTTGGCTGATGTTCTGAACCGTTTTTATCATCGCTTTGGTCGCGTTCTGCTCGCTCTGTTTTTTCTCGATATAGGCGAGCAGGTCTTTCCGGGCTTCTTCGATGCACCGGATCTGATACTGGATGAAGTAGGTGAGGTCCATCTCGTCGTATTCGGTGTGGAGGTAGGCGAGGGCGTAGTCTTTCTTGGACCGCAGGATGATCCGGGAGATGGGCATGTACTCGAAGAGCCAGTAGCCCTGCGAGAGGACGTACCAGTAGAAGATGCTCCGTGCGGTCCTGCCATTGCCGTCTTCGAAGGGGTGGATGTAGCCGATGAGGAAGTGGAGGATTATTCCCCTGACGATGGGGTGGATGAAGGTGCCGGTATCGTCATCGTCGGCGGCGTTTGCGAACCGGCAGAGGGCGTCGATGAGGCCAGGAACCTCTGTGTACTCCGGGGGGGTGTGGTGGACGACGCCGGTGACGGGGTCGGCGACGACGATCTCGTTGTTGTCCCTGAAGCGTCCGACGGCGGCATCGTCCAGGGTGTTCTCGGTGACGGTGCGGTGGAGGGCGAGGATGAACTCCGGGGTGAGGGGTGTGTCCTTCTTTGCCCGGATGAAACGCATGGCTTGGTAGTTGTTGATCACCATCTGCTCGGAGGTGTCCCTCGGCTCTCTCCCTTTTCTGAGCATATCTTTGGCGACCCTGTGGGCGGTCACTGCCCCTTCGAGGATGCTGGAGGCGATGGACTCCTCCATGAGGGAGTTGATGATGTAGGACTGTTCAAGTCTGATGGTCTTGTTGTGGACTCGGATGGTGCCCGAGAGGTACTGGTCGAAGATGTGGAGGCTGCGCGAGATCTCGGGGGTGGTCGAATACTTGAGGTTGAGGGAGGGAAAGGGGACAACCTCGTAGCGCATGGCTCGAAGCATCTTCATCACCGACCAGGCAATCATCCTTTGCTCCGGGTCGGGGATGCGGTAGGTGAGGTCGTCCCAGGCAAGGTAACGGCTGTTGTATTCGGTCACCAGCTTTCCGAACGCGGGATCCTGGTGACTTTTTTCGATCGCCCGGAAGGTTATTTTATTCCATCCTTCGGGTGGTTTTTCAGGGAGTTTGTTCATGAGTGCGACCTGCTAAATACTAATTTGACACAAATTAGTATTTCATTAGTATTTTGATCTGGATCTATAAAATACTAATTTGACACAAATTAGTATTTCGTTAGTATTTCGTTAGTAGTTCGGGGCGGCATCCTTCCCCTCACGAATTCTGCAAGACCGGCATACGAATAGAGAGAATACTGTCATATCAACATCAGGCAATTCCTCTACCTTCGGTAAAATAACCCCTATCTGCCGCTCAAATAACTAAAAACCATCCTCGCCGCCCCGAAAAACCCATGCCCACAGACGCCCGGAGCGGGCCTTTCACACCCCGAGACACCCTGCACATCCTCTCAAAACATCCGCCAACAGCGTGCCCGTATTAGTCCATGATCCATCGTATTCAGACAAAATAATCGTTATTCCTGCCGTATTTTTCTCCCGGAAATGATGCATCGGAAAAGAGCCGAAATACGCCCGTTCTATGCCCCGATTCATCCTCACCGAATCAAAGAACGGTCATCATAGGGATCATATCCGCCAATAACTTCTGGTATACCTGAACAAATCATATCAATAACTTCCAGTATACCTGAACAAATACCGCAAAAAACTTCAGGTATACTATAAGTTTATACGATCCGCTCACCCTAATGTGTATTATGCAGGAGCTCACCAAACGCGGAATACTGGAGATCCTCAACGACTGAAATTACTGGCACCGGGACTTTGAAGCATATGTTCCGAGGACAGACTACCTCGATACAATACAGCGGTTCAGGAGATCCGGAGAGATCATCGTCCTGACCGGCATCAGGAGGAGCGGAAAATCAACCCTCCTAAAACTGGAGATGAAGAGTCTTGCAGAACGTGTGGAAAAAGAGCAACTCCTCTACATCAATTTCGAGGATCCGCGTTTCTCGGACAACCTGAATACAAGAACCCTCGATATGATTTTTGAGACCTACCGGGAGAACATCAACCCCGAAGGTGAGGTCTACCTCTTCCTTGACGAGGTGCAGAATGTCGATGGCTGGGAAAAATGGGTTCGGACGGCATACGAACTCCGGAAAGCGAAGATATATGTGACCGGTTCGTCATCAAAGCTGTTGTCAGGTGAGATTGCCACAACGATTTCCGGCAGATACCTCCGGTTGGATGTCTACCCGCTCACCTTCCACGAATTTTTAGTATTTCATCATATGGAATGCAAAAATATCAGTGATTATTCGGCACACCGGACTGCAATCAACCGTTTCTTCACCGAGTACCTGAGATACGGGGGGTTTCCCCGGGTCGTATCTGTTGATGAAGATCTGAAAAAAGAGGAATTGCTGTCGTATTTCAACATTCACCACAAGGAGTCCCCGGTCTTCAGGCCGGGGAGGAATTGTGTTCACACGATAAATAATATATGCTATTGGGTGACCCTATAATGTGTGCTCACTGTAAAGACGATCATCCTCAAACTGGACTGTCTTGATACTGGTATTCTTGACCAGACGATTCAGGCTTACACAGACGGGATGAATTATGTCTCTACGGTTGTGTATGCCCTTGGTAAACCGAAAGGATCTGTCGCCCTTCAGAAGGAAGTATATCCCACTCTTAGAGAGGCATTCAGTTTAAAGTCACAGATGGCTTGCAACGTAGTTCGACAAGTCACAGGGACATATCGGACACTTCAGCAACAAGTGAAGATTAAGAAATCTGAATGGCAGGAAATTGAATTTACCCCCTCCTCCATGACGTGCTCATTTAAACGGGATTTTACGATAAATGGGGATCAGATCGGCATAACCACTCTTGAAGGTCGAAAGATATTCAGATACTTCCGGTATCCCTACATGGAAAAATATCTCGACAATTCCTGGAAATTCGGGGCATCCAAACTGGTGAAACATCGGGATGGAACGTATTACTTCCATCTTTGTTGTGAAAAAGAAGCAGACACTAAAGCGATTACAGAGTCCTCAAACTTTATGGGTGTCGATGTCGGTCAGAATTTCCTTGCCGTTGCATCGACAACCGATAAGAAATGTAAGTTTTTCTGTGGCGGTGAAGCCAAGAATCTCCGAAACATCTATTCTAATATGCGAAAACGATTACAGTCAAAGGGCACCCGATCAGCAAGGAGGATGTTGAAACATCTCTCTGGTCGGGAAAGACGGCTTATGACAGACATGAATCATCGTGTATCAAAGGAGATTGTTGAGTTTGCTGTTCAGAATGATGTCGATGTGATCGGGTTAGAGGAACTCACGGGAATTCGGGATACTACAATAACCCACAAAAAACAGAGATATACTCACCACTCCTGGGCATTCTACGAACTTCAGACCTTTGTCGAATATAAAGCAAAAGATAGAGGCATAACGACAGTCTACATTGACCCGGCTTACACGTCACAAACATGCCCTCGATGTAAACATATTAGCAAAAACAACAGACACAGGAAATCATTTGTTTGTGAATGTTGTGGATTTGCTCTTCACGCCGATCTTATTGGTGCTCGGAACATTGAGTCCAGAGCACGCACTGTCAGGTATAACCTGGAAGTGCAGGGGTGCAGTCAACCACCCATACGGGAACTATCTATGGATAGAGTCCCAAGCCCCGGTCTTTAGGCCGGGGTAGTTGACTACGATACTCCTGATGGATATACTGGCACGGTTCCGGCTCAGGAACGTTGACATGCTGAATAAACTGGTGGAATACCTGCACACCAACGATACCAGACAAAACAGCATAAACAGTGTGGCAAAGGCGCTGAACTATAACTATGAGACTGTTGAAGATTACCTTGATTATCTCAGGCAGGTCTACATGTTTTCCGAACTGAGAAACTTCAACTATTCCCTCAAAAAGCAACTCTTATCGGATACAAAATATTACGCCATCGATACCGGATTTGTCAATGCGGTCTCTTTCTCATTTTCGCAAAATATCGGGAGGCTGTATGAGAACGTCGTCTTCAACGAGCTGATACGAAGAGGTAAAACGATCTTTTTCCTGAATGAGGGTGACCGTGAATGCGATTTTATCGTAAAGGAGGGCAACACTATCACCAGGGCATACCAGGTCTGTTATGAACTGAATGAACAGAATATGCAACGGGAGGTCTCCGGTCTTGTTATGGCATGCAGAAAATTCAGTCTGAAAGAGGGATATGTCATAACGGAAAGCACAACCCGGACGGTCATTGAAGATGGCGTGGAGATCCGGATAATCCCGATAACCGGGTTCCTGCTCGGTCTGACGGATCAGGCATAGCACCAAAACAGAGATAGCCAGTGCCGGGAGTTCCCATCCGAAACCCCCACAACATCCGTCCGCCGTCCCCTGCTTTCTCGCAGAAACTCTCTTATACGAGTATACTCTATGATACCGCCATGTCCAGTCACAGACCGATCACCGGCATTGTGCTGATGATCGCATGTCTCTCTTTCCTTTTGGTGGGGTGCGGGGCAGCAGATGATCTGCCCCCACCCCCTCTGGAACTGAATGATACGACCACGGAAACGGATTCCTTTTTGGTTCAGGTTCCGGAAGAGCTGACCCCGATCACCGCCCCGGCCGTAATTGACCGTCCGGGCGCCTATCTGCTCACAAACGATCTCTCCCAATCAGGTGCGGAGACGGCCATATGGATACAGTCATCCGACGTCTTCCTTGACGGCGGGGGGCATCACCTCGGGGGGGTGCTGAGCCTGAACGCAACCGGTGTCCTGGCAGAAAATATCTCCGAAACGCTCCACAATGTCACCATCACCAATCTCTCCGTCACCGGCTGGGCGTCCGGCATCGGAATAACCGGGGTGGAGAGTGCTATGCTCCGGGAGATCCGGACAATCGGTAATCAGGACGGGATTGACATTGGCGAATCCGCTGGTATCACCGTCCTGGACTGCACCGTGACTGACAACATACCGCTGGAAGATGGGGGCGTCTTCTTTGGGGGTACCGGCATTGAAGTGAGCGATTCCCCCGGCACCCGCATCCTGAACACGAATGTCAGCCACAACGGGTGGGGCGAAGAACTCCCTGCCGTCGGCGGCTATGGCATCCTGTCGACGAACAACACCGGCCTGCTTGTCTCCGGCTGTAGTGTTGACAGGAATGTGAACACCGGTATCTGGAACGAGTATGCGAAAGACACACAGGTGCTTGGCAGCCAGTTCCACAACAACGGGGGCAACGGCGGGATCTTCATGACGGCCCCGACCGGGGACCCGGTGATGAACGCCACCATCTCGGATAACACCATATCGGGGAGCGGGTGGGGCATATGGGTCATGAGAAACGATTACCTGGTCCAGAACAACACGGTGAGCGGGTGCGGCTACGGCATCCTGCTCGACATGAGCCGGAATGCAACGCTGACCGGCAATGTGATGCATGACAACGAGCTGAATTTCGGCGTCGACGGCAACGAATATGAGCATTTCCTTCATCAGGTCGATACCTCCAATACCGTCAACGGCCGGCCGGTATACTACCTTGTAGATCAGTCCGGTGCAATCGTTGACAGTGCCACCGGCGCGGGAACGGTCTATGGAATATCCTGTCCTGATCTCATTATCCGGGACCTCAGCCTTGAGAACAATCTGAACGGTGTATTCCTGTTTGCATCCGACCGGGTGGCCATCACGAACGTGACCGCAACGGAGAACACGATCGGGTTTTTTATCCGGGAGAGTGATGACGCCCGTATCGAAATGTCTGCTGCCAGCGATAACACCCACAGCGGATTTTCTATAGAGGCCTCAGACGGTCTGCAGATTACCGGCCTGGAGGCCGTCAGGAACGTGGGGGGAATGGAGGAGGGCACAGGAATATATGCTGAAAACTGCCGGGATATTTTCCTTCAGCAGGTGAACGCCAGTGATAACAACTTCGCCGGAATTGATGTGGAAGACAGCGAACAGGTATACCTTGTGGATGTGACCGCTGATGCCAACAATGTCGTCGGACTGATCCTCGGGGGAGATACCATTCAGGTCACCGGGTGCTATATCCGCGGCAACGGAGGTCCCGGAATTGGTATGCTTGATTCGACCAACGCCACATGCTGGAACAACTACTTCTTAAATGAGGAGAATGTCGACCTCTCCCAGGGGGTTGTCACCGGGTCTTCCTGGAATATATCAAAGGCTCCCGGCCCCAATATCGTGAACGGCCCCTTCTTTGGCGGTAATTACTGGGCGAAACCGGACGGCACCGGCTGGTCGCAGATCACCCCTGACCGTGGCGACGGCTTCTGCAATGCGCCGCTTGTCCTTGACGGAGGCAACACCGATCTCCTGCCGCTCGTCTATTATCCCGATCCGGACCCGGTGGCCAATTTCACTGCCGCCCCCTCCTCGGGGTATTCCCCCCTGACTGTCCGGTTCCAGGACGAATCGACCGGGAACATCACCGGCTGGCACTGGTTATTCGGGGACGGCCAGACCTCTGACCTGCAGCACCCGACCCACCAGTATTGGACGGTCGGCCGCTATTCGGTGACACTGAACGTAACGGGCCCCACCGGACAGAGTGAGCTGACACGTCCGGATATCATCTCCGTGAGAAAGCCCGTCAGCGACGGGGATGACGGTGGTTTTGCAGCGATGTCTTACGATGAAACCGGTTATCTTGTGACCAGCTCGCAGGGGACTGTCCTTGCAGAGGTCGAGGTGGAGGCCGGGGATAACATCGGTAAACTGGTCATATCGAAAGGGGTGGTGGCCCGTGACGGAGACGGGGAACCGCTCAGTGAAGTGACAATAACACCATCCGGTGCACCCACACCTGACGCAGGCGCCAACTTTGTATTCTCTGGCTACGCCTACACCTGCGGCCCTGCCGGTGCGACATTCTCGCCTGACATTGCGCTCGTCTTCAGCTTTACCGAGGAGGAGTGGGCCGTTCTCATGGCAGACGGCCAACCGCTCATGGTCATGTACTATAATGAGACGACCGGTGCCTATGAGGGGGTCTCGACCTCGGTCAACTCGGTAAAACGGACGGTCACTGCACACGTCACCCACTTCAGCGTCTTTGCGCTGATGCATACGACGACGCAGGCGGAGACACCGGTGCCATCCACCGTTGTTCCGGCGACTGTTCCGACAGCCGCTCCGGCCACACCTTTGATCACGCCTTCATCCACTCCTTTGGTTCCGACTGCCACGGCTGCAGGGGCGGATTTCCCGGTGGTGGGTGTGCTTATCGTGATTGCGCTACTGGCCATTGCCGGTGGGAACGTCTTCAGGCGGAGATGATTGGTGAATAAAAAAACCTCATTCCTTTTTTTATTGCCCCAGTCCACCGTCAATCAAAAGAGCGTCCAAAAAAGTAAATATTTTCCAGAATTATCAAAAAACAGGGGGAAATCCCCACGTTTCTGTTATTTGTCCTGAGATCCTGATATCTCAGAAACCGTTCAGGCCAGGGCAGGTTTTCCGTCGGCCCCGGTCTCCACCGTGGTCAGGATGATGTGGCTGCCCTTCTGCCGGACAACAAAAAAACCTGAATCTTCGAGAACTTTTATGACTTTTTCAGCCTTAACAGGACTCAATTTCAATTGCCTGTACCCCCACAAACTCCCTCTGCTCATCGGGTTCAGGTGGTTCGTTTGCTTCAAGGTATAGCGTTATCGCCTCATCAAGGCGCTTAATCAGGTCATCATATGATTTTGCCTGTGTGAAACACCCCGGCAGGGAAGGGACAGACGCATAGTAATAGCCGTCCTCATCTTTCTCAATAAGGCAATTAAATTTCATTATTGGTTGTAGTATATCTGTTCAAATAAATACATTGTTGCCTGGTATCCTCCCGGCTTTTTTCGGAAGTGTCCTGCTCTGTTAGTTTTCATTATTTCTTCCCCGACAGGCAGGTTGTATCGTAGTGCGCTTGCCCGTACAGGCAGCGACGTGCAGCTCCCGCATATGACGCAGACCATGCATGCATTTCATGAAGGAAAACCGTCCGGAAAAAAAGAATGTTCTGCACACAGAATCAAAAAAACAGGGGGGTTGGCAGCCCTGTTTCAGGCATCCGTCGGCCCGTTCAGCCGAGTTCCGCCTTACCGTCGGCCCATGTCTCAACGGTCTCCCGGATGGCGTCGTCCGCATAGGATGATATGCGGACATTGCTGCGGGAGAGGGTGACATAGTAGGTCTCGCCGGTGGCGTCATGACACTTCAGTTTGCAGTAGAACGTGTCCTTCCCGGTGTCGCGGGACTGGGTCCCGCCGATGGCGGTGGCAAGCGTGTCGTCGTCCATGACGTGGCTGGCTGCGGTTCCGAAGGCGGCCACAGAACTGACCTGCACGGAGACGTCACCGATGGTGTCCGCCTCGAGGTTCTCATAGACAATTTTGGCGTCATACCGCTCCTGGGAACGGACGACCGGGTCGATTGTTACACCCTTCTCGACGTACGAGGTACAGCCGAAGGGGTTGGTGTCGATGATATCCTGCACGAGGGCATTGAAGGCAGTGATATCGGCGATGGGAACAGAGAGGTCCCGCACCGCACTCTTGGTGTTGGTGGTCTGGATAAAGTCGGCCATGTGATATACACACTCCTGCCAGCCGTTTCCCGGGTGACGACTGACATACTATACTATTACTTTGAGTAATATTAACCTGCCTTAACATCTGAAAAATGCCAGAACAGATCCGGCGGTGTGACAGAAAATGAGGCGGGCATGAGGGGGGACATGAAGGAAATACACCAGCAGAACAGACGGGTTTGCGGCACGACTTCACCGCCGCAACAGGGACAATTCATCCTTACAACGGATCTAAACATCTTTTCACGAACCGGTGCAGGAAGCGTGTCCGGGAGAACCGGAGGGGGGCACGCGGGGTCACCTCACTCCTTCCCGGATTGAAGATGCTGCCCGACAGAATATTACCATAAGTAATGCTTATGCCCCTGCACCCCCAGACACTATGCAGAGACAATACGGAGTATCTGAATACCATGAAGGATGACCTGACCGCGACAATCATCGAGACACACCGCGACATCAAATGGATCTGCCGGACGCTTGAAGAGATGAAAGAGACCGACGCAGACCTCGAGTCCCGCCTCAGAAACCTCGAAGGCCGGCAGGCCGAAAGGGCAGGCAATGATAAGCGGAACGGGGGCATTGTCGCGGGTGCGAGTGGCTGTGTGGGGGCCTTTGCCGCATGGCTGGTGCAATGGCTGGGGATGGGGTAGAACTCACGCCCGTGTGGCATCTTTCTCCCCTTCAGGAACACATTCAAAAAACAGCCCGCGGGTAACTGACTCCCCTTCCCCCCAAAACCCCCTTCACTTTCGCCCCGCGTGCGCCGAACCCATAATAACCGTCACCCCGACTCCTCTCTCATGACACCTGTCACTCTCATGGACAACCAGACCCTCTTCCGGGACATCAGCATCTTTGAATCCGGTTATACGCCTGATACCATCAGATACCGCGACAACCAGCTGCAGCAGCTTGCCGAGGCCGTCCGGCCCGCCCTCTTAGGGGGCTGCCCCCTCAACACCGTTATCCGGGGGCCGCCGGGCACCGGGAAGACCACCTGCGTCCGGCAGATCTTTGCCGAGCTGGAGGAGATGCCCCGGATCATCCCTGTCCTTGTCAGCTGCCAGACCGCCCTGACCGTGTTCCGGGTCTTTCAACGGATATACCAGACCGTCTTCCGCCAGCAGCCGCCCATCTCCGGCGTCTCGGTCGCATCCCTCACTGAAGCCGTATGCCGGGAACTCTCCCGGCGCAACGCGGCGCTTCTCATCTGCCTCGATGATGCAAACCTCCTCTTCCATGACCATGTCCTGGATCAGGTGCTGCGTTCTCTTCTCCGTCTGCACGAGGAGTACCCCGGCATCAGGATCGGTGTCATCGTCATCATCAGTGACCCGCGTCTCTCCCTGTATCCGTTTCTCAGCCTGTCGGTGGTCTCCGTCTTCCGGCCCAATGAAGTCTACTTCCCGCCCTACGGCAGGGAGGAGGTGCATGCGATACTCCGTGACCGCGTCCGGGCCGGTCTCTACCCGGACGTCATCTCTCCCGGGGTTTTGGACTGCATCGCTGCAGAGACCGTGAAAGGCACGAACCTGCGGGCCGGCATCCGCCTGTTAAAGGACGCGGTGATGCAGGCCGAAAACGACGGACGCACAACGGTGACCCGGAGCGATGTTGCCGCCGCCGTGCAGCAGATCACAGACCTGCACCTCGTGTCCATCGTCCGGACGCTCAAGGAGGATGAACGGCTGATGCTGGCCCGGATTGCCGCCCTGCACCAGACCAGAGGCGGGGACATGATATCCGGCGAACTCTTCCGGGCCCTGCACAAACAGATGCCGATGTGTTATACGCTCTTCTTTGAACGCCTCAATACGTTCCGGAACCGGGGTCTGATCGATATATACCGGCCCCCGAACCGCGGCAATACCCGCAAGATCCTGCTGCGGTATGATGCCGGACAAATGAGGGCGGTGTGCGAGACCCCGGAATAACGGGATCTCCTTCTCTTCAGCCCACCCCTTCGCCCCGGTTCGCCTCCCGGACCAGCCGGGCATAACATGTTTCGCAGACACTCGCCCGCTGCTCCCGCGAATGATAGACGGCCGGTCCTTCGTTACAGAGCGTGCAGTGCCCCAGGGATACCCGGCTGCGCCGGAAGTCCCGGTGGTCGAGGATGCCGGGGAGAGGCGGGGTGTGTCCCTCCCCTCGGTTGATTTTCACCTCTTCACCCGTTTTCTTTGGTTTACTTTTGTGAGGATATCCGGAAATATCTCGGTTTTTGCCAATCGATGTCAATGGTGGCGTGCGTTCACCATCCTGACTTTCATCTTCACTCATTCCTGAATCATAGATGGACAGGTCTCTACCTCCACCCGTATCCGCCCTGGTGAATGAGGCCCCACCCTCATGAAATAATCTCTCTCTATCTGTACATATATCTCTATATTGTAGCTCTTTAGAAGAATGATTGTCAATACGGTTTTTTTTGGACGGCCCGTCAGTTTCACTCCGGGGGTGAAGACCGGGTGAAGGGGTGAAATCATCCGGGTCGGAATAATCCTCTTCCTCGTAATCAGAATCACCAATCCAGACATCGGCCTTCTCCATCCATTCCCGGTAGACCTCCCGGTCGAAAAAGAAGTAATGATCCCGCCTCTTCAGTGCAATTCCGCAGATCTCTTCTGCCACCGTGGCATCGATGAGACTGACCGCCGGGCACTTGTCAAGGATACCGGTATACGTCGCCTTATTGTTATTATAGCCATGGAGCAGCCGGTAGGTCGGCTGATAGGAGAGTCCGAGCGCCTGCTGCAACTGCCTGACGGTGAATATCTCAAGGCCCATCTTCCATATTGTCTCAAGCGCCGCCGCTTCGTTGCGGGTCTGTTTCGTCTCCTGCCCCCCGAAATTTCCGTTTATGGAGAGATAGAGCCTGCGGGCATAGATATAGTCCTCATGACTGGCAATGATGCTCCCCTCATCATCCCGCTCCCGCTGGCAGCAGTGCAGCAGGGCGTGGCACTTGATCAGATCCAGGAGCATTGCGGGATTGCGCCGGTTGGCGGTTGTCCGGAAACAGATCCGGGGTGAGAAGGGTATCAGCACATACACGATCTGCTGCTTGATGATCCTCCATATCTCCCGGCAGACACCGATACCGGTATCCGTCTGTCTCTCCCCGTGGCGCTTTGCATCTGCCAGTTTCATGTGACCGACCACTTTCTGATCCTGCTGTACTGAGTCGTCGATCCAGACGGTGAGCATCCGGTTCATCACCTGGTCGTCGCCGACACTCTCGACCTTCGCCAGCCACCAGACACAGCGCTCCGGGATGGTGCAGAGCTTCAGCTGCCGTTCGCGGGTGAGCGTCCGGTGCTGGATGGATTCCCGGAAGCTTGCCGTTGCCGACTTGAGAATTTCCCGCATCTCTTCTGAGAGGCTGATGTCGTCGAAGAGGAGGACGGTGCCGGGTTGGAGGGAGTCGTGGTAGAAGAGGGCCTTGTTGGAGACGGTGCCGGTCAGCCGGTAGTCTTCCGGCAGTAGCTGGATCATTGTGCTACAGGCATGGGACTTGCCCTTGCCGGAGTTGCCGGATATGGCGACGTGCAGCCCGGAGGTGTTCTCGACGGACTGGGAGGCGACCGACATGATGAGGCACTCTGCGACGGTCTGGTCGCCGATGTGTTCCCGGTGGAAACAGTCGAGGATGAAGCGGAGCGGGTCGCCGTCTTCAAGGATTTCGATGGCTTTTTTGCGGTCTTCCTGCGTATCGGGCGGGGTGTCAGGCTCTACAGGGGAGGAGGTCTGCGGTGGTTTCTTTTCATGGGGGGAGGGCGCCGCCCCGTT
>NZ_JAAAWJ010000021.1 GCF_009914725.1 Methanogenium sp. MK-MG | reverse complement strand
TACGAGGTTAAATACAGCATCGACGTTTGCCCCGTCTGCTACGGTGACGGTCTGTATGGCCGGTTCCTCATACCCCGCAAGCAGAACGGTCACATTATAATCAGCCGGTGCAAGCGTAATTGTGCTGTTCGTCAGTTCTCCTGTATCCAGACCGTCAATCCATATGGCGGCTCCTGCGGGAACTGATGTGATTGTAAGGTTCCCCTGCGGTTCAGGAATGGTTACAAGGTTAAATGCGGCATCGACGTTTGCCCCGTCTGCGACGGCGACGGTCTGTATGGCCGGTTCCTCATACCCCGCGAGCTGAACGGTCACATTATAGTCAGCCGGTGCGAGGGCAAATGTGTAGTTTGTTATTTCTCCTGTATCCAGACCGTCAATCCATATCGCAGCCCCCGCGGGAACTGATGTGATTGTAAGGTCTCCCTGCGGTTCAGGAATGGTTACGAGGTTAAATACAGCATCGACGTTTGCCCCGTCTGCTACGGTGACGGTCTGTATGGCCGGTTCCTCATACCCCGCAAGCAGAACGGTCACATTATAGTCAGCCGGTGCAAGCGTAATTGTGCTGTTCGTCAGTTCTCCTGTATCCAGACCGTCAATCCATATGGCGGCTCCTGCCGGAACTGATGTGACCTGCAGGGAGCCGGTGAATCTACAGGATGCGTACTTCAGAGTTCCCGTGGTCTCATCAGAGTAGCTGATGGCCGGATGACTGGTAGTGTCGAAGGCAAGGGATGTATATTCGAACTTCCCCTCTCCGGTATCGATGGTCGAGATCTGCCATGCTGTCCCGTCAAGGCGGGCATACTTCAGATCACCGGCGGACGTGTCAGTATAACTGATGGCCGGATGACCCGTAGTGTCATATGCAAGTGAGGTAGACTCACCCGCATTTCCTGCAGCATCGATGGTTGTGATCTGCCAGTCTGTCCCGTCGTGGCGGGCAAACTTCAGGTCAGCGTTGGTGGCATCATAATAACTGATGCTGGGAGCACCCGCTGCATCAAAGGCAAGTGAAGAATACTGCCCCACCTCTCCTGCAGCATCGATGGTTGTGATCTGCCAGTCTGTCCCGTCGCGGCGGGCAAACTTCAGGTCAGCATTGGTGGCATCATAATAACTGATGGCGGGAGCCCCTGCTGCATCAAAGGCAAGTGAAGAATACTGCCCCAGATCTCCTGCAGTATCGATGGTCATAGTCTCCCAGCCTGCGCCATCGTTCCAGGCGTATTTCAGATCAAGCTGGGAGAAATTCTGGTAACTGACCGCCGGGTGACCGTCATTGTCCCAGGCAAGCGAGGTATACCATCCCACTGCCCCCGCCGTGTCGATGGTTGTGATCTGCCAGTCTATCCCGTTATGACGGGCATACTTCAGGTCTTCGTTTATCGCATCATAATAACAGATGGCCGCATGATTTTCAGCGTCCAGGATGAGTGACGTGTGATACCCCACACTTTTATCCGCATCGATGGTGTCCGTCTGCCACCCGCTGCCGTCGTTCCATGCATACTTCAGAACCCTTGCTTCATAATCCTGATAACTGACTGCCGGGCAGTCATCGGTTCCTATCGCAAGCGATGAAAACCGGCCGACATCAGTTGTAGCGTCGGCAGTCGTTATGTCCCATATCTCCCCGGCAGATACCGGTGTGAATAAAAGTCCTCCTGTAAGCAGAAGGACAACATACCATGTTAAATTTTGATACCTCAATGTAGGCACACCCCAGTCTACTACGACATGTCAGATGCTATAAATCTAACCCATTACTTTATATTGCAGCATTTTATCGTATAAAATCTTTTTTTATTGAAAAATGTGCTAATATATTGGAAATCCTGCAAATAACAGGGTATGATTAAGATTTTTCGCCCGTATCAGTTTGTTTTTTCCCGTTCCGTATATTTCAGGGGTTATTTTCATACAGTGGTGCGGGTCACCGGAACCTAAATAATACTCTTTTTACTGCCGTATCTCTCTCTAAAAACCCGTATTCGGTGAATATTCTGTGAAGATCTGTCTGATCCGATACCTCCCGGGATGGCTGGGGGATATATCATTTCTGTCCGTTTTATTTTACAATCAGAAATATAGTGATGTATGGAGGGCCATATGGGCTGCTCCTGCTCCTGACAGTGATCTGATAGAAAAGTGATATCAGCTGAGGGTGATATCACAGGGTTCTGCTGCATCTGCCCGGTAGCTGGGTCTGTTTGTCATATCATCTCACCACATGAAAATACCACTCGTAAATATGAAATTTCCGCTGGCATCGGCATACAGAAATTGTCTGTCATGGATTGTGTGAATTCTCAGACAAATTACGCAATAATTGGGGGGTTGCAGCAAAATTACGGGATCATTTCATTGTTGTGCAAAATATGACTTGTGGCTCAGATATTCTCTGTGCCCGCGTCGTTGTTCAGGCAAACCGTGATTACGTCTGGTAGCAGAGAGGGTATGCATGTCTGTTCAGATTGACACCACGTTTACCCCAGACCCGTCCTTCCGGCCCTACCTGATCGTAGTGACCGCATGCAGTATGCTGATCCCCGTATTTTTCCTGGGCCTGATGGCATTTGTCATCATGGAGGAAGGAGGGGGCAGTGTCCTCGCAGTGATAGCAGGAATTTTTGCGGTCTTTGCCGTGGCGGGCAGCCTCTGGGCCCACCTCTATTATGAAACGATCCGCTACCTTCTCACCCCGACTGAGATGACCTGGGGCCGCGGCGTCCTCTGGAAACAGACCGGCATCGTTCCCTACAACCGTATCACCAACGTAGACATCATCCAGGGCCCTGTGATGCGGCTCTTTGGTATATCAAACCTGCGCATCCAGACCGCCGGCTACTCGGCAAACCAGCTTGCAGAGATTAAACTCCAGGGCATCCGTGATCCCGAACCTCTTCGTGCCGTCATTATGGACTTCGTACGGTCCGGTCACCCTGTTGCCGCCGTCACCGGTGCGGAGACCACCGCAGGCCCCGCATCCGTCTCAGCAGCATCCCGGACAGGGCAGGGAGCGGATGCTGCCGTGCTGCAGGAACTCCGGGAGATTGCAGTGGTTCTGAAGAGAATCGAAGATAAGATGCAGTAATCGAAAGGAACAATTCTTCACTCATTTCTTCGTTTTTTTGTGCGGTCTTCCCTTTTCTTCCCACGTCTTTCCTTTTTCCCCGGTATCGGGGATTGATGAATGGGAGTGCACCGGCAGGATGAAGATAGGGAGGGGAAAAAGGGAGAATGCTATTAGCACCGGCGGACAACCATTCTCATAATGAGAGTGTATGCGAGACTGACGTTACTTGTCTGTATGTCCCTGTTCCTCGTCTGCGGGGCTGCTGTGGCAATCCAGCCGCCTGACCTGAACCGGACAGTCACGATTGACGGTGCCTCGGAGCTGGCGGCCTTCACCGAATCGCCTGCTGCAGGCGGATTTATTGCCGCGGGTGCCACAGAGGACGGCCCGGCCGTCTGGTTTGTCGCAGCAGACGGGACAGTCACCGGCAATATGACAGTTGCCATAGGAAATGCCTCGGTCATCCGCTATGTTCAGGAGAATGAGGACGGGTATAGTGTATTCACCGATACCCATGACTTCGCGGGAGTCAGTCCGAAAGGTGAGATCCTGTGGACATGGCATGTGCCCTGCGGTGAAGTGTCATCGGTGGATGCCGTCCCTGCAGGTGGTATCATTGCCGCCGCAAACTACCTGAACCCGACCATCTACCGGCTGGACGCAGACGGCACACCCCTCTGGAACAGGTCCTATGCTGACACCTCGGGTGCCGGTCTCGGACGTATCCAGTCTGTGAAGGCGGTTGATGGCGGATACATCGCGGCCGGCTATGCCAGACCCCTGATCACCTCTGCTGACTCTGCGGGGCTGGTGATGTACCTGGACGAAGAGGGCAATGTCATCTGGGAAGAACGGTATGGTGAGGAGGGTATCGGGTATGTGGTGAACATCAATCCCCTTCCCAACGGCGGGTATATCGCCCCTGCCCTCACCACGGCAGATGAGGCGGCAGTGCTCATCCTGAATGCCACCGGTGCCGCGACTGAGGTCTTTTCCTATCCCAAACGGATGGAACTGATATATTATGCGGATGCGGCCCCCAGCGGCGGTTACTATCTGCTGGGCTATGATGCCAGCCTTGTGAACGGTGACCCGCAGTTTCTTGCGATGGGCGTCTCCCCGGACGGAAAGGAGGAGTGGATGCACTGGTTTGGAGACATCCCTGTCCGGGCATTTATCCCCACCAGTGACGGGTTTGCTGCCGCAGGAGAGAACGGTGAGATCTCTTTTTTTACCTTCCATGAGACAGGTAAGGAGACCGACTTCTCTGACGCGTGGATGTTTATCTTTGTTATTCTCGCAGCATTCGGTGCCGGATACCTGATCTACCGGCAGCGCTGAGGATTTTCTTTCTCTCTTTCTTTTTTTATTCTGTTCCGGTGGCAGGTTATTGGTGTGCAAACCAGAAATCCGGTTTTTGCCTGTCATTCTCAGTATAACCCATATTTTCTGCCTGTATCTCAATTGGTGCCAAATAGAATACTTTTTGATGGATTGAATGAGAGGATAAATATACCTAACGTATCTGTATGCCTCTGACGGATTATGTCTCTCCCTGTTCCATGCAGATACACAAGTGAACCTTAGTGGTTACCATGTCAGTTCAAATAATAGAAGATGCACTGTGTCGTGCACTGGACGGGGATTTTACCTCCTCCCTCAGTCAGCTCAGTCAGGTGGACACAGACCCTGATACACAGAAACTTGTCGGACTTGTAGAGAATGCAATCGGGCAGATGAAGAAGTCTGCCGAGTATAAGGATATGCTCCGGGGGGTTGACGAATTCATTGCAAACTATCCCCACCCTCTGGCCATATATAGTGCAGACGGCACCTGCCTGATGCTCAATGATCACTACTGTGACCTCTTTCGCGATTCATGTGAGACCCTGATAAAAAAGTCATTGTCTGACTTTGATATCACAATTCTTGACGGTGACAGCCTCTTTGCCTCCCATGAGACCAAGAAGAATTCAGAGAGTGATCTGGTGGTCGCATGGGATGACGGGAGCAAGAACTACCTGAAACTCTATCAGATCCCTGTCAGTGACGGTGAAGGTGGTATCAGTGTGGTCTACCACATCTTCATGGACCAGACCGCGATCGTCGGGGAGCAGGAAGATTTACGGAGGCTGCAGAAGCGTGCGGACGCCTTCCTCAAGCAGAACCCGCAGGGCATCACCGTGCTTGCCCCCGACAAGCACCGCCTCGACTTAAACGAGGAGTATCAGCAGATCTGGCGCGGGGGCTACGATGATCTGATGGCCAAGAAACTCTACGACTTTGATATCAACATCGTCGGCGGTGACGACTTCTACGCCTCCTACGAGACAAAGCAGAAGGCGGTCACCGACATGGAGATTGCATGGGAGAACGGTGAGAAGTCGTACCTGCGGCTCTTCCAGACGCCCATTCTCGATGACGACGGCGAGATTGATGTCAACTACTACATCTATCAGGATCTCACTCCCGAACGGGCGCTCTCTCAGTTCATTGACCATGAGATCACCCGGCAGGCGGCAAATCTGAGCCTCCTCGCCCATGGTGACACCCGTTCGTTCGACCTGACGGTCGGAGAGACCAATGACTACACCGCCGATGCCGGTCTCCTATTCGTGGAGATGAATGCGAGCCTCGCCGCGGCACAGCAGGCGATCGGGGACATGGTGGAGGACTTCGTCGGTACCATGAAGGCGATGCAGAAAGGCAACAGCAGGGCACGGGCACACCCGGAGCAGTTTGAAGGCGTCTATGCGGTCATCACCGAGGGCTTAAACAATGTCCTTGAGGCGATCTTCGGGCCGGTCAATGAGTCCTACCGCGTCCTGAAGGTGTATGCAGATAAGGACTTCTCAAAACGGTTCAGTGATGCTGTTACAGCTGAAGGGGACTTCCTCAAACTGAAGAATGCCATCAATAATGTGGGTATCAATGTGGGCAGTGCACTCAGTGATGTGAAGACCGGCGTTGACAATGTGGACGCAAACATGGCCGATGCCTCCCGCGGTGTTGAGGAGATTGCAAAGGCAATGGAAGATGTGGCAGTCTCCAGCCAGCACTTAGCAGAGGCATCCCACCGCCAGCTTGAAGCAGTCGAGGTTGTGGCACGTGAGGTCTCTGACCTCTCTGCCTCCATTGAGGAGATCGCCTCCACGTCACAGGAAGTGATGTCCCAGGCAGATCATGTTTCACGGATGGGCAATGAGGCCTCCGCCATGGGTAAAGAGACCAACAATAAGATGAATGCGGTGGAGAAGATCTCAGAAGAGAGTGTCATCCAGATTGAGCAGCTCAACAAGAAGATGGCTGAGATCTCAAAGATTGTTAAACTCATCAATGATATCTCCAGCCAGACAAATCTCCTCGCCCTGAACGCCGCGATTGAGGCCGCACGTGCGGGTGAACACGGCCGTGGGTTTGCTGTGGTGGCAGGTGAGGTGAAAAATCTGGCTGCTGAGTCCAAGGCTGCCACCGGCTCCATTGAAGAGCTTATCGAAGGCATCCAGCATGACTCCAATACCACAGCAGCTTCCATGAAGTCTGCCTACAAAGAGATCCAGGCCAGCATGGAGAGTGTCCATCAGACCATCGCGTCCTTAAACGAGATCGTCAGCGGTGCCCAGGAGGCTTCAGAGGGTATCCATGAGATTGCCCGTGCCACCGATGATCAGGCGAATGCAACGAACCGTGTGATGGAGAAGATAGAGGAGACAACGACCCTCACCAAGGAGAATATGGCCCGCATCGATGATGTCGCAGCGGTGACTGAAGAGGTGGCGGCTTCCACTGAGGAGGTTGGCAGCGGCACCTATGAAGTGACACAGATGACAGAAAAACTGCGGACGATGGTCGACGTATTCCGGACAGAATGAGGGGGGCAACGGATGTCAAAGCTCACCGATGTTGTGGAATTCAGGATTGCAGGCGGGTATTATGCAATAGATGTCCAGATTGCAAGGGAGATCGTCGATATGATGACGATCACCCCCATCCCCGGGTCACCGGATTATATCACCGGTGTAACCAACCTCAGGGGAGAGGTCACCAATATCCTCAATCTCAGCAGGCTCATCGGACTCCCTGAGGCGGTTGCATCTGAGACGCAGAGAATAATCGTCCTCATGCCGGAGGCATCTCAGGGGTCAAATGTCGGCATCACTGTCGATGATGTGTGCAGCGTGATGCAGGTGGATGAGAAGGATGTGGAGGCACTGGGAGAGAGTCTCTCCAGTGATCTGACCGAGTATGTGAAGGGCATCATCAAGGTGAAAGATGATGCCACCGATACAATGCGTTTGATCATCTGGGTGGACATGTATAAGGTTCTTAGCCAGGTTCTCTCCTGATCATCCCCTCTTTTGTTTTCACCCGTAAATTTCTCAAAAAAAATAGTCAGATTTTTTTGCAGGAGACAACCAATCTTCACGTACATGGAGAGTGCTGTCACTGACACCGGCCCGGCGGTATGCCAGGTCACCCTCGCAGGCGGCTGTTTCTGGAATATTGAGGCAGGCTTCCGCGGAGTTTTTGGCATCCTTGCCACTGTGGTCGGGTATACCGGAGGGGATGAGGAACACCCGGATTATACCAGCGTCAGCACCGGAGAGACGGGCCATGCAGAGGCGGTCCGTGTTGCCTATGATCCGGCGATCATATCTTTAGCCGCAATTCTCAGCCGTTTTTTTGGTCTGCACGACCCTGCATCAGAGGAGTCGCAGGCCGGTTTTGACGGCTCCCAGTACCGGTCGGTCATCTTCTGCCACACAGAAGAGGACTGTTGGACGGCACGGGCATTCATCCGTGAAGAGGAGGCATCCGGGAAGTATACCGGTCCGGTTGTGACTGCCGTGCTGCCCGCGGTGACATTCTGGCCTGCTGAGGACTGCCACCAGCAGTATTATGAGAAACTGGGAAACCGCTACCGGCACCCCCTGTTCTGAAAAAAGAATTGTTCAGCAAAAATCTGTTCAGTTTCATAATCCGGATATATTTGAATGCCGTATCTGATTCGGATCAATTCTGGCTGATAATATGCTTTTTATGCCCTATCTGTGGCCGGATGCCTGCATTACAGCAGATTTCCATATATTTATCCAATGAGAATGCAAAGGTATTCGATAGCTGGCCCAAAAGGGGCGTGTCCGGGTGTATGCGAATGATGATGAAACGTGCTATTCCAGTGCTGTATGTTGCTGATGACCTCAGGGCATGTGAAGGATTTGACCATTTTCTGCAGAAGTCCGGGGAGATATCCATTGATTTTGCCTTCTCCACAGAGGAGGCCCTGGACCTGCTCTATAAAAATGAATATCACGTCGTCGTCTGGGAATATCACCTGAAAGGGACCGACGGCCTCTCGTTTCCGGACATTCTCCGCTCGCAGGGAAAGCAGATCCCGTTCATCATTGTGGGGGATGACACCGAAGGGGTGGTCATTGAAGCCATCAACCGGGGCACCGATTCCTTCCTGAACCGCGGAAAGAACCGGTTTAAGTTCTATATCGAACTCAGTCTCACGATAAAGAAGGCTGCCCGGAAGTATGCTGCCTCCGCACGGCAACAGCAGGAGGAAGGGCAGCAGCGGTCTCACGCTGCCGTTGTCCGGTCACCGAAGAGGAGACCCGATGAAAAGGATATCCTCATCCAGGAGGTGCATCACCGGGTCAAAAACAATCTCCAGCTGATATCAAGCATTCTCAGGATGCACAGTTACCGTACCGCAGATCCTGAGACAAAGGAGATCCTGGAGGACTGTATAAACCGTATCGCATCAATGGCCTTAATCCATGAATACCTCTATCGTTCAGATGATCTTGTGACGATACGGATGGCTGAATATGTGCCCTCCATTGTCAGGAGTCTTTCGGCTCAGAAGCCCTGCGGTATGGAACGGGTGGAGATCATCGCCCGCTGTGACCCAAAAATTTGCCTGGACGTCGATACCTGCATTCCCTGCGGTATCATCATCAATGAACTCATCACCAATGCCCTGAAATACGGGTTTGTCCAGGGGGAAAGCGGCGAGATTGTCGTCTCCATGGACTACTGCCGGAGGGGACTGATCCGTCTGGTTGTCTCGGATAGCGGGTCTGCGACAAAATCCGGTGTTGATCTGGAGAGCGATGAGACGCTGGGGATGCAGCTTGTGAAAAACCTGATCACCCAGATTGACGGCACACTCACGGTCTCAGAAGAGGGCGGTCTCACCTTCAGCATCGTCTTTCCGTACACAGAATAAATTCAAAAGAGATATTGACTCTCTCCTGAACCTATCTTACTGATATTTATCAGGAACAATACCATGATCTCCGGACTCAGGCGCCGCATCCCGCCAGGGATTGCAGCAATGCTCTTTTTCATTGGCCCCGGCCTGATTCTCGCTATTGAGGCGTCCGGGGAGAGTGGCATCACCGAACTCATCGCGGCAGGGTATGAGCACGGTTTTGCCCTGTTCTGGGTCATTGCTGCGGCCCTCATCTTCAAGTTTGCATTCACAAACGGCATTGCCCGCTACACGGTTGCGACCGGCACATCTATATTTGACGGCCTGCGCAGCATTCCGGGCCCGAAGAACTGGGAGGTCACCTTCATTGTGGCCATCTACTTCTTTGAGATGGTGGGATTCGGAGGCATCGCCCTCTTTGCAGGCAGCATGCTTGCAAAAGTCATCCCGGCAGCGGCACCTGCGGCGTATGCCTTTGCCCTCCTCATCTTTATCCTGCTTGTGCTCTGGAAAGACTCCTATGAACGCCTTGAACATATCATCCTCCTCATATCGGTGGTGATGTTTGCAGGCCTTGCGGCCCTCATTCTCACACTGCCGTTTCCTCTGGCTGCCATTGCTCAGGGTTGTATCCCCTCCGTCCCGGACGGGGCCCTCATCGAGACGATGGCCCTTCTTGGTGTGGTGGGTTCAGGTCTGAACCTTCTGCTCTACTCGGTCTGGCTGCACGAGAAGATGGGAGACCGGCATGGTGAGGCCTACTTCGCGAGCCACATGAAGAGCGTGAACCTTGATCTTGTCCTGGCCTTCCTGCTTGTCGGTGTGGTTGCCCTCATCTTCATGACACTCGGATTCTGGGGATTTGTGCATGAACATCTCACCGAGGTCGGTGTGGGGGTGGTCACCGAAGTGCTCTATGCATCGTTTGGCAAGATCCCGGGCGGGATGAATACGGTGATGTTTGTGGCGTTCGTCATCCTCACCGGTGCTCTGATATCGGGTATGGACGGGCGTGCACGGGCGGTCTCTTCGGTGGTATCACGGGCATCGGCCACCCGGTTTGATGAGCGGACCCTCTACCGGATGGTGCTTATTGCCTTTGCGTTCATCATTACGGCAGGTATCCTTTCGGGTGAGACGACATCTCTTATCCGGGCGGTGGCGGCCGTATCGTCGGTGATGTTCGGCCTGCTTGGGTTTATGCTCATATACCTCGACCGCCGCCTCCCGGTCTATGCCAGGGGTTCATCCCTCTGGGTGCTCACCGTCGGCTGTGGGAGCGTTCTCTTTCTTGGCATTGCCCTCATCACCGAACGGTCACTCCTCACCTTCGGCCTGCCGTTGGTGGAACATGTGGCGGTGGTTGCGATTCTCATCTATGCCTTCACGAAGACCTCCCTCTTTGAACGCCTCGTCACCGGCAGGGGGACGCTGGAAGACCGTGGCTGGATGATTCTTAGCTTTGGGGTGCTGGCCCTCTATGGGATATGCCGGGGGATTCTCTATAACGGGGTGATCATCGATTTCGCTGACCTCGGCCCGATGGTGGCAGGCATCCTCGGCGGGCCGGTTGTCGGTGGGTGTGTCGGTCTCATCGCCGCTCTCTTCCGGCTGAGCGAGGGGGGGCTGGGGGCCGTGGGCAGTGCGGTATCCGCCATATGTGCCGGTGTCATCGCGGCATACGCCGCCAGGATGTTCCGGAACCATCTCACCTACTGGCGGCTGATTGTCCTCGCGTGTGGGGTTGAATTCCTGCATGTATTCATCCTCATACCCCTCTTTGCCGGTGGCTGGGACTCGCTTGCGATGTGGCAGATCATCCGGGAGACCTATCTGCCGATGGCCGTTGCAAATGCCCTTGGTCTGGTCCTCTTCCTCTCCATTCTCAGGGAACGCGGCTATGAGATGCTGGAGCATACGGAGTACCTGTCGCTGAAGAAGCGGCGAACAAAAGAGATGCCGGAAGATCCGGAAGAGAGCAAGTGAGCGGTTAGTAGTCGTCTTCTGCGTTGATTTTTCGGAAGAGGCCGGAGAAGACTTCCCGCGGGTAGCTGACACCGCGTACCCGCATCTCCCATCTGTCGGCCTGTATATCTCCTTCCCATATCTCTTCTGGAAAGAGGGAGCGGACCTCGGGGTGGGTGAAGTAGTGGGTTTGCACGCCGTCCCCGCGGAGAAAACTGTTCTTCTCTGCAGGCCTGCCTTTACCACAGCGAAAATCGGATACGGAGAATTCGCGGAAGAAGAGTGTGCCACCGGGAACAAGCACACGCCCGAACTCCGCTGCCGCCCGGCAGCGGTCCTCTTCTCCGAGTGCACCGATGATGTGGACGGCAAGGACGGCGTCAAATGCGGCATCGGAAAAGGGGAGAGACCGGACATCTGCCTGCACGAGGCAGGCGGCGGGCACGGCCGCCCGTGCAAGCCCAAGGGCGGATGTGGCGATGTCGCAGCCGGTTGCATCGCATCCGTCACGGCAGAGTGTGGAGAGCGTCTTGCCGTTGCCGCATCCTGTCTCCAGCACCCGTGTGCCGGGCGAAAAGGACGGTATGCCGGTGGCTGCTCCCTGCCAGAGGGCGCCTCTCTGCCGGTAATTGTTCTCCCATGGTTCCATCTCTGTCTCTTCCTTTCCTGCCCGGCAGCATAACGCCCGCAGGCAGTATTGTGGTATATGGTTTCTCTACACCCCATATCCGTGTTGCTGAGATGCCTCGTTCTCTCTTCTTCCACAGCCTCTTTGAACCCTGACGGTGAATGAGAACATATCTATGCAGGAAGAGAATGTTACAGAAAACAGCGGCAGCGGGATGCTTGCAGACCCTCCTGTGCGGGGGCTGGTGTATCACGCAGTGCTCTACCTGGGTGTGGTGCTCGTCCTCTTGGCGGTGAACCTCAGGACTGCCCCCGATTCTCTCTGGGTATTATGGATTGCCCTGCTCTGGGGCCTCCTCCTGTTATGGAACGCCTGGAATGTCTATTCAGCACGGAAACAGTAATCAGAGATAACAGGACTGGATTTCAACGACCTCTGCGGAGTCTTTTGCGGCCGCATACTCGGTGAGCGGGTCATGGTTCACCTCAAGAAATCTGATGCCCCAGCTGAAGGCCGAGAGAATCTGCTCTGCCTGTTCTTCTTCTCCCAGGATGACAAGGGCTGCTGCAAACGCCTCGACCGAGTTGAGCATAAACGGCCTGCCGAAGTGACCGGGGTTTGCAGCAACGAGAAACGGCAGTGCCCGGCGCAGGGGCCAGCGTGTGACCTGAATCTTCTCGAAGACCTCCCAGGAACAGTCGAGGGCAGTGATGGACTTTGGTTTTCTGTCGGCAGGTGAGAGTGCCTGCGGTGCCGAGGGGTCGAGGATCAGGCTTGAGCGGGGTATTCTGTCCACCCTTGAGTAGACCCGCACGCATCCGCGCCGCTCGAGTTTTTTCACCGAACAACGCCGGGGATCGCAGGAATTGTCGCGGTAGGCAAAGAGAGGAATCATCCTTTATCTAATGGATGTCCCCATAGTGAATAATCAATGTATGTACTTATGTGCCCCTGCATCGCAGCGCCGTCCCTCCGTGCGGTGGGTATCACGAAAGACGCGGATCTTTTGGCGTTTGCCCGGGCACAGGAGCGTTGCCGTGCGTTTGGCATTGATGCCGTGATGATGCCCTGTTCTGAGACTCAATACCTGGGACCTGATCACCCGCCCGGACCCTATGTGGGCCGGCTTGATACCCCGGCATTTGCGGCAGTCATGGGCCGTTCTGAGGAGGCGGTCCGTGCCGTCATCCGGGAACGGGGGGAGCCTCTCTGTATCGTGGGTGTGGACTCGTCCCCCGTCTGCGGGGTGAACCGGTGGTACCGGACTGATCTCCGTCAGCCGGGCCGTGGTGTATTTCTCTCCCGGTTCCCGGAGATACCTGCACTGGACGTCTGTGACTTTGCACGCTACCGGGTTTACCTCGCAGCCCCGCTCTTCTCAGAGGCCGAACTGGCATATAATCGCTCGGTTGCCGCCCTCCTCAGGGAGCATTTCTTTGCCGTGCACCTGCCGCAGGAATGTGGCGATTCGTCTGCCGAACGCTCGTCTGATCACACATCAGACATCTTTGCGGAGAATCTGGCGGCCCTCGCTGCAGCAGATGTGGTGGTGGCAATCATCGACGGGGCAGATGCAGACTCCGGCACTGCCTGGGAGATGGGGTATACCTATGCACAGGGCATTCCTGTCATTGGCCTGCGCACCGATTTTCGGCAGGTCGGTGCCTCTGAACGGGTCAACCTGATGCTTGAGGAGGCCGCCCGTGTGACGGACAGGGCAGAGATGCTGCCCCGCCTTCTCTTCTCCCCACGTCTCTGCCCGCTGCGGGATGATACCACCACAGGCAACATATGATGCCAATTATTATTTCTCTGCTGACCGACAGTTCAGGTATATAAGGGGCCGGCAGCATATCGGTTCCGGGGATATGACATGGGTCGGCAGAGCATTCTGATTGTGGAAGATGAGGTGATCATTGCAATGGAGCTCAGGGAGACGCTTGAGCACCTGGGGTATACGGTCGTCGGGAATGAACTTCGCGGTGAGGATGCCGTCCGTAGCGCCGGAAAACTCCGGCCGGACGTTGTGCTGATGGATATCCACCTGAAGGGTGAGATGGACGGCATCGAGGCCTCTGATCTCATCGCCCGGAGCTATGACATTCCGGTCATCTACATGACCGCTCATTCCGATCAGGGGACCCTCTCACGTGCCATTCGCACCCAGCCCTATGGGTATATCATTAAACCGTTCAATGAGCGTGATCTCTACTCCAATATCGAGATGGCCCTGCACAAACATCGTGTGAAGAACAGGCTGGATGGCAGCCCGGAGATGGTGGATTCCGCCATCAATATGATTGCCGGGGCAATGGTGATCACTGACCCGCAGGGCCGCATCGAACGCCTCAACCTTGAGGCCGAACGGCTGACAGGCTACCAGCTCTCTGATGTGGAGGGTGTGCCGTTCTTCACGGCCTTCGGGGTCTCTGTGCCCGGCCGCGACCTCCTGATTGAGAAACTGCTCGTCTCCTCAGAGTATGGCGCAGGCTCCATGATCTCCTTCCCCTCCACTATCCGGGTCGGGATGAAATCCGGCGGGGATATGCTTGCCCATCTGAGCACTGCCCTTATTCAGGAGAAGGAAAGTCTGCAGATCCAGAATATTGCCTGTCTTATTGAACCGTATACTCCCGATACTGAAGGGCGGGCAGGCGGCTACCGGAGTGCGGCGGCACTTGTGCAGGCGATCCCTGATCCCTTTGCCTGTGCGGCAGAAGACGGGGGGGTGATTCTCTTTAATGATCTCTTCTCCTCACTCTGTGAGCGTCTGGGACATGGCATCAGTGGTGTGGCCCCCCCCATCACCAGGGTGCTGCCTGAGTCATTTATCGGTAGCCCGGCATTCTTCCATGAGATCCTTGCCGATAATCAGGCGGTGACCCGTGAAAAGATGGTGAAATACTCGACCGGCAGCATTGTCTATGCCATCCGGTATCTTCCGGTGGGTGGCGATACGGGCAGGTCATCGCGTTGCGTGGCACTGCATATCCGCGATGTCACCGCAGAGACCCTGGCGATGCGGCAGTGTGAACGTGCGCTGGGGGAGTCACGAAACACGGATGCCGCGATTGAGGGAATCGGGGAGCTGTGTGCTGCCCTCAAAGAGACGGTTCTTGCGATGTCACGGGCCTATGAGAAGGGGCCGGCCTTTCATGACATGGCAAATGAACAGCTGGCTGAGGCGAACCGGATCCTTGGTGATGTTGACCTCAGGCTCATTGAGATTGAAAAGAACCGTCGGGTATGAGCCGGAATGATCCGCATTGTAGAGATATGCTCTTTAGTAGTTAATGTTCAGGATACCGGATCTCCGGTGGATCAAAGTGATGTAATGGAACTCCTGAGGTCTTTGCTCTCCGTGGGTTTGGGCCGCCCGAGGAAATTATTTTATAGGATGAGGTTCAAGGGGCAGGCAACCCATGGGAGGGTATTGGAATGCCAGAGAGTGAATTAATTCACCGAGACACAACACGGGAAGTATTTATTGAACAGGCACGTGCCCGGCTGGATGAAGTCCGGGAACTGAAGGCAGGTGCCCATGAGCGGATACAGAGTGCACCAGACACGGTGCAGGAAGATATCAGAGCCTGTAACCTGGACATTGATATGTACATCAGTCAGGCAGAGGTTGAAATTGACCTTCTGGAGCATGCAGAAGAAAATGAATGGATTGCACTGCGCAGCAGAGTGGACAGTGCTATCGGTGATGCCCAGGGGAGGCTGGAACGGTGCTATGCGATTCTGGGCACTCCGCAGGAGCGGGTGCAGTGGAAGTGAATCCGGGCCCATAATCCTCTTTTTTTCTGTTTATTTTGATTGGAAATATCATCCCGCAAGGTACAGCAACATCTTCATGAGGGGATGTTGATCTGTTCTGAGAATTGATGTGTGTGCGCCATCCGTTCCCGTCGGGTCTGTTCAGGCAATGGCTGTGCAGAAGGGTGTATGCGATGAAGATAATGTAACGAAACAGGTAAAGTAACCGTGTTTTTCTAAAAGGAATCAAAATGTGAGATGTATTGGGGACTGGTATCAGGGGCGCGAGGTGTGGTATCGGTTTTGTTTGTGGTACGTGTGTTGAGAGGTATGGTATGGTTAAGGTGTGTTGCGCCCCTTTTCCCCGGTATCTCGTGGTCTCCCTGGCGGGTGCGACCATGCCTTATCCGGTATCCCTATTCGGAAAAGGCCGGGTGCAGCCCCTCTGTATCTCGGTGAAAGACCAGAGCGGGAGCGGCGTATTGGTTCCCAACTTGTGCCAAGCTGGTACTATCTACTTATTGGGTGGTGGATTATTTAAATGTATTGTCTAATGCCGAGCATTGAACCGTGCATTGGGCCATGGCATTGAGTCATGCATTAACGAAACCTATATGTCATGGCCCAAAAAAACCTATTCATACATGCTTGGCGCCTTTCCTCAGGAATTAACCCGGATCTGTGAGGTTCTCAAAGAGAATCCCAAAGGGATGGCAGTCCGCGACATCGCTGGCGCCATCGGGATGAACCGGAACACGGCCTCACGCTACCTGGACATGCTTCGCGTGGCAGGGCAGGTGGAGATGAAGACCTACGGCAAGGCAAAGGTCTTCTACATATCGCAGCGGATGCCCATATCTGCAATGATTGACTGTGCGGCTGACATGGTTTTTGTTCTGGACCCGTCGCTTACGGTTGTCGAGGCAAATGATACGATCTGCTCCTTTCTGGGAGGGTGCCGTGATGATATCGTGGGCCACCCGATGCGGCAGTCGGCACTCGGTGCCTTTGATCACCCCCTGATCGTGGGGCGCATCGCCGATGCGATGGATGGAAAGGGTTCGACAGACGAACTGCGGTATATGCGGGTGGACGGGGAGGTCTACTTCCGGGTCAAGACCATTCCCACGGTGCTCAACTCCGGTCTGCCGGGCGTGGCTGTCGTCATGGAGGATATCACCGGTAAGAAGGTGGCAGAGGAGGCACTCCGTGAGAGCGAACTGAAGTTCCGCACCCTTGTCGAGGATATCAGTGATGCGATATGGATCATCGGGGATGACTGGACATTCTCATACGTGAGTCCGCGTACTGAGGAGATCCTCGGGTATCTGCCGGCACGCATGGAGGGGCAGTCACTCTTCTCATACATCCCTGAGACGGATCACACAGAGGTGAAGGCGGCCCTTGAGGGATGCCGGGAATCTCACCGTGGGGATGTGGTGATCCCCATCTCCATGCGGTATATAGACGGCTACTCCGTTGACGTGGAGGTGAGTGCGTCCCCGCAGTATGACCTTCTGGGCGACTTCACGGGCTACCAGGCGGTATGCCGGAATGTGAGTGAGCGCCGGGCGCAGGAACGCAGGCTTCTGCAGTGGAAGTCATTCCTCTTCTCCATTGTTCAGAATATTCCCGCGAAGGTGATGGTGACAAACGCAGCAGACCGGTCGCTCGTGTTTGTGAACCGGTCCTTTGAGGAGATATTTTGTATATCCTCTGATGAGGCGGCTGGCAGACAGTGCAATGAAATTTTTACGCCGGCCCTCTGCCGTATGCTTCTTTGCGGGGATGAGGATACTCTGCGGTCTGGTGAGGAGGTGAATGTGCCGGAGGTCGTCGCGGTTGTTCCCGGTGCCGGTGAACGGATTCTCTCGGTCAAAAAGATCCCCATCTTCTCCGGCAAAGGTCATCTCCGCTACATTCTGGGCATCTATATGGATATGACCGATACGGTCAGGAATGAACAGCGTATCCGTGCCGAACGTGATCAGGCACAGCAGTCGCTCGATGCGGCCGGCATCCTGATTGCCGTTGTCACCCCGGATGGCACCATCAGGACGATGAACCGCCGGGGCAGTGAGATGCTCGGCTACCCGGCGGATACGCTCATCGGCAGGAACTGGTTTGAAACCGTTGTGCCGCCGCATTCGCGGCAAATTCTGCAGAAGCGGTTCTTTGGCGTGCTCAAAAATGGCAATTTTCCTGCGGTATCCGAGAGCGGCTACCTCCTCCATGCCGATGGCAGGCTGATCCCGGTGGCTTGGCAGAATGCGATTCTGCCGGGTGAGGACGGCACCCCGGCAGGGGTAGTCACCTCTGCTGAACCACTGCCTGATACACACTGAGGGCAGGAGACCCTCGTCCCTGCCGCAACATTTTTCTGCCTGTCCTGCGGGATACCACATATGGGCCTTTTTTCGTTCCGGTCATACCGGCAGTATGTCTGGTGCCTTCCGGCGCTCGTCTCTGTCCTTGTACTGGTTGCCATTCTCTGCACCGGTGCCGTCTCTGCGGAACCCATTGCTCCCGGACTGTCGGGGACGCCTGCACACTATACCGCCGGTGAGGAGATCACACTGGGGGGTGTGACGAACCTCGCCCCCGGCACTGTTTTTTTGATCTCGGTAGAGGCGGTGGCATTCCTCCCCACAGAGAAGGGGGAGGGAGGGGCGTTCTCCGGCACGTCCGGGACTGTGGTGGTGCAGGAGGGGCCGCCTGCCTTCTGGTCATTCTCCTTTTCCACCGGCGGATGGACGCCGGGGGAGTACCTGGTCAGCGTGGAGGCGCCAAAGACCGGGACCGTAGAGTCCGGCACCTTCACTCTTCTCCCGGCTGAGGAGACTGCAGAGGTGCCTGCCCTGTCATCTCCGTCTCCGACTTCCCCGGATATGCCGGAATCATCCCCCCTGCCGCCGACCGCATCGCCCGCGGCAGTGCCGCTCTCCCCTGCTGCCGGGGTGGCGGGGTTTGTTGTCGTGTATCTCTTCCGGGCATATGTCAGATGAAATAACGTGTTCTGGTGCAATTTGATCGGCTTACGGCGACATACCGGTAAAAACAGGCAGGTATATTAGTTTGTGGCCGTGAGATCTACCTGAACGGGAGGGAGTGGTGGTTATATGATTTTTCCGGAGTCTGGTTTAGATATATTCGGCCTCAGTCTGGTGGGTATAATTTTGGTGGCAAATATCATCTTTGCCATCTCTGTGGTCTTTGTTGAGCGGAAAAAGCCTTCGATAGCCCTGCTGTGGGTGTCGGTACTCTTCTTTCTGCCCCTCTTCGGGTTTCTTCTCTACCTCGTCTTCGGGCAGACGATATACAAGGAGCATATATTCCGGCTCAAAGAAGAGGACGACCATATTGCAAAAGAGGTGATTGCACGACAGGAGGAGAAGCTGGAGAGCATCCATGTGCCCCCGGAAGACAAGGCCGGCGACTACCTCAATATGATTGCAATGCTGCTGCATAACGACTGGGCGGTCATATCAAATGACAATGCGGTGGAGGTCTACACCGACGGCAATGCCAAATTCGATGCGTTGCTGGATGTGATTGACAATGCAGAGGACTTTATCCATCTGGAATATTACATCATCAGAAACGACACGCTCTCCCGACAGATTGCAACCGCCCTCGCACGGAAGGCACGGGAAGGGGTGACTGTCCGGGTGCTGGGGGACGCCGTCGGATGCCACGGCCTGCCGAAGGATTTCTTCCGCGAGCTCATTGATGCAGGGGGGGAGACTGCCTGGTTCTTCCGCTCAAAATATCTTCCTGTCAATATGAGGATCAACTACCGCAACCACCGGAAGATTGCCATTATTGACGGCAGGACCGGTTTTATCGGCGGGTTTAATATCGGGGATGAGTATCTGGGCAAAGGCCCCCTCGGTCACTGGCGTGACACCCACCTGAAGATCACCGGCACTGCGGTGCATTCCCTGCAGGTCCGGTTCTTCATGGACTGGAACCATGCCGCAGATGCAGACCTCGGCTTTGAAGACCGGCATTTCCCGTCCCCTGAGAAACGGGAGGGAACTTTGGTGCAAATAGTATCCAGCGGCCCGGATTCACGTGGCGAGGCGATTAAGAAGGGGTATCTGAACCTGATTTGCAATGCACGCGAGAGTGTCTGGATACAGACGCCCTACTTCATCCCCGACGGGAGTATCATGGATGCCCTGAAGATGGCAGCGGAATCCGGTGTGGACGTGCGCATCATGTTCCCCTGTAAACCGGACCATCCGTTTGTCTACTGGGCGGGTTTCTCGTATATATGGGAACTGATGGACTCCGGCGTGCGGGCCTATCTCTATGATGATGGGTTTATCCACGCAAAGACCGTCGTCGTTGACGGCATCGCGGCCTCGGTCGGCAGTGCAAACTGGGATATCCGGAGTTTCTGCCTGAACTTTGAGGCGAATGCCTTTCTGTATAAAGGTGACATCCCGGCCACCCTGAAACAGATATTTGCAGATGATATTGCCTCCTGCACGGAAGTGACTCCTGAGATGTACAAAAACCGGACCTTCACGGTGCGGTTTAAAGAATCGTTCTCCCGTCTCTTATCCGGGATTTTGTGAGCTGTCCCGGCGGGAATTCCATCTTTTGTGTTGCCGGACGGCTGCGGGACTGCTGTTGTTATCTTCTCTTTTTGGTTTCTTTCCGGTAATTTTCGATAAAATGCCTGATCCGCGGCAGATTCTGGCGGTAGTGCACCTGCAGGGACGGCCAGGTGTAGGGCAGATACTGCGGCAGCATGGCAGATGCCATCACGCATTTTTCCATGAGATTTTTTTCCCGGCCCATGACACAGTTCTTTCGGCGCAGCACCGCCTCAATAAACTCCTCCGGGGTCTCTGCATGGGCACAGGTGAGGACATGCCCGAGGTCAGAGAGGAGGTGGCCGTCTGTGCCGCCGGTCATACACATGCCGCGGGAGTCTGCCACGTCTGCCGCCCTTTGGTTGAGGGATCGTGACATGCCGCCGCTGATCACTTCCAGGCCGTCGAATGCGTCGTACATCCGGGGGGAGAAATACCGGCGTTCGATGCACTTTGCGAGACCCTTGTTGAAGAGCAGGTAGCCGAAGGGGTGGGCGGCGACCATGAGGCAGGGATAGTCGTCTGCAAATGCAGCAATCTCCGGGGTCGAGAGTGCTGTCGCAAGGTACGGGCTGCTGCTCTTCTTCTGTGCGATCTGTTTCTCATAGCAATCCGTGAGGTCGCCCACCGAGAAGAAGTAGAGGAGGATATGCGGCCCGTCCCAGGCACTGATCTCGATGCCCGGTATGAGGAGGATGGGGGCTTTGCGGCGTTCTGCCTCGATGACGCCGCTGACGGCGTTGTGGTCGGTTATGGCAAGCCCGATGCCCTTCTTCTCTGCGAGGGCCAGGGCATCGCGGACGCGGGTGGGGGAGTCGGAGTGATTGGTGTGAAAGTGCATGTCCACCCCGGTAAGGCCACGCCTCCTGATTGCGGCGATGTCGGGTTCGCCAAAGCTGACCCGTGGGAATGTAGTCTGGTCGCTCATGCCATTCAGATATCATATCCGTTGCCTGTACTCATACTTACCTGTGGCGCCTCTGTCAGTACCTCTGTGGAGAGGTGGGGCCGCAGATAAAGATGTTTGGTCTGAATACATGCATGGGGCATCTGATTTATAATTAAATTCAGAATTTGGCGCATTTAACTATTTAAAATTATTTTTTATGGGAGATATACTAATATATAGTGTATACTAGACGTTATATTATTCTTTTCAGGAGTTAATACGTATGGTCTTAATAAAAAGGATGGGTATAGTATCTGTCCTGACAGTAATACTCGCGGTGCTGTGTGTGGCGGCGCCGGCGATGGCCGCTACCTGGGTGGTAAATCCCGACGGAACAGGTGACTTCACCACTATTCAGGCGGCATTTGATAGCAAATGGACAAGCGGTGACACGATAGAGATTGCATATGCGGTCTATCAGGAACCGGTGGCGGTGGATGCAGGGGGCAGGGACCTCACGATTGCAGGCGTCCCCTCACCGGCGGGTGAACTGCCGGTGATTGACGGTATGGACGGCGCCGTTGAACTGCCCGGCCTGGATCAGGGTTCGTATGGCTGCGGGGCCTGTTCGATGTACCTCTTTGACGGTAATTTTATCGTTTCCAATCTGCTGGTGACGAATGCCTCGAATAACGGTATGGTGGTGCATTCCGGAGACGTCGTGCAGATCACAGAGGTCGAAGCCGCAGAGAACGGCAGGCATGGTATCAATATCATTGGATATGATGGGGCTGTCCTGACCGGGATTGCGGCATATAATAACGGTTGGGCCGGTATCCATACGAGAAGTACTGACTACGTCGAAGGCACAGATCTGTTCTGTTATGACAACAACGATGATGGCCTGCAGATATGCGGCAGTGACGAGGTGTATCTTTCGTTCGTGGAGGCCACCGGGAACGGATGGCGTGGCGTCAATGTGCAGCTGAGAGAGTCATCCACGGCTTTGATCTCCGATATTCTGGTCACGGACAATCGTAATGATGGCCTCTTTGTAAAAGGATCTGGCCTCTCCACGGCCGACATTTCCCGTGTTGAATCCACCGGAAATGGCGGTGACGGAGTGGTTCTGAATGGTTTTGATACTTTTACTGCTAGTGGACTGTTCCTCGATGGGAATGGTGAGGAGCAGGACCTTGACCTTGCTCCCCTGCTCCATGCAGACTGCAGGAATGCAGCGATTGGGAATGGAGAGGAGTGCTCCGGCATGTCCACGCTCCATGCAGACTGTGATACTGCGGTGATGACAAATTCAGTGGCCTCTGACCTTCGCGGCGAGGGGAACGGTCTCTTCGTGGTGAAGTGCGTTGATGGTCTCATTGACGATGTGGAAGCCACGAACAACCCGTCTGTGGGCATCCTGGTTGATGCGACAGGCGATGTTGTCATTTCCAATTGTACCGCGGATGCGAACGGGTATCTGGGGATTCTCACCATGTCTTTATCTGACGAATTCAGTGTGCCTATGGGCGGTCTTCTGTCGGATACCAGCATGGACATGGAATCAGGTGCCACGGAAAACACGTTTGAAACCGCTTTTACCGGAATGACTGCGTCTGTGGCAGATGCAACAGTCGTCTCTGAAGATGAATTCATACTCGGAGAAGGTGTTTCCATCTTTGTTGAAGATATCATAGAAGAGGGCCCGGATGTGACACTCTCCTCCGTTACGGCGAACAATAACGGCTATGCCGGTATCGGGGTTATTGCCCCGTATGTTATTGCATCGGATATCACCGCAAATGAAAACGGTGCGTGCCCGACAGACACCGCAGGCACCCTTACCGGTGCCGGTATTGTCGGGGCGTCCTTTGTCGGCGAATACTCTGATATTACGGCGGCAGATAACGGTGGAGCCGGCATGGCCGCAGCATCCCTCGCCCTCGACATTGATGATTCGTTATTCACCGGAAATGGTGTGGATGCCTACAGTGATATTCACGGCCCGCTCTTTCAGACCGGGCTGCTGACGGTCTCTGCGGTAAACACCTTCTCAGGTGTGCATTCTGACAGGAATGCCGGGTCCGGTATGCTCATGACATCTGTTATCACCGACTGCGACGGCTGCACGGCATCAGGGAATGAGTATGCCGGCATTGTCGCAGCAGATCCCCTGAGTCTGGGTATTGCCGCAGCCATTGTACACTTCGGCCCGTCCTTTATTTCTGAAGCGGATGGGCTTTCTGAAGAAGACCGGTTCTACCTGACCGGTCTCTCGTCACAGACGATGCAGGATGTTGTGACATGCTATGGCACGACGGATACCTTTGTTCCGTCAGCCGTCGCTGACACCGGAATGGACAGCATATCCGATGAAGATATTGCATTCCTGGTTGACCTTCTGCACCAGTATCTGGCCATTTCAGAGTGTGTTATAACAGATTCTGCCGCAGATGAGAACGGGCTCTTCGGTATGGCAGTGGTATATCCGAATGTCATGACTGACGGGTTCAGTGCAGATGGCAACGGGTATGATGGCGCTGAATTCCCCGAGGCCCTTGCCGGGACCGGTATTGCCGGTCTCTATATGACAGGGGAATTCATTGACACCTCGGTCTCTGAGAATACCGGGGCAGGGATGGTCACCATCGGTGTGGTATCAGCATATGTCGGCGTCATTGCTGATGACAACGGCTATGCCGGCATCGTCACGATTGATCCCCTCACCCTTGCCGCAGCGTTTGTCGGCTACTTTGTTGTGCTGGACGACACCGACACCGTGGTGAGTATGACAACAGACACAACCGATCTGGATATGCATGCAGATATCGCAGAGAGTGCGGTCGTGCAGGAGATTATTGCCACATACTACATTGGCACGCCATCTGAAGGCATCACCATGGATGCCGTCAGCATTCCGGACGACGGGATGGATATTCTCCTTGAGCATATCGAACTCTACTTTGACTATGCGGGTGTCTATGCATACGATGTCTCTGCATCCGGCAACGGTTACCCGGGTTTTGTTGCCATCGCCCCGAATGTGGTGATGGACGGTGTCACGGCAGACCATAATGGTGCGAAAAATGACGATGAATCCGATGTGATTGGCCTCGCTGCAGGCAGTGGCATCGTCGGTCTCTCCATCGCCGGTGAATACACGGATATTGCCGCAAACGGCAACTCCGGTGCCGGGATTGCTGCTGCGGGTGTGGTCACGGATATGACCGCCTGTGAAGCGGATGATAACGACGTGGGCGTGGTCTCCCTCTTCATTGCCGGAGACTATGCAGAGATTTGTGCCGACGAAAATGCCCTCTCCGGTATTGTCCTCGCCGGCATCAACGGCACCCTCACTGATTCTGCTGCAGCAGAAAACGCCGGCCCCGGCATTGTCTGTGTTGACCCGGTGGCAGCTGCCCTCATGTATCTTGTCTTCACTCCGGAAGCAGAACCGGCTGTAATGGTGGGATCGACGAATGGCATGGATGCCTCTTTCGAGTATGAGACAGATGCAGTCTCGCCCGAAACGTTTGCCCTTCTGAGCCAGCTCTCCGGCAGCACGGACACGGTATCGTCCGTGAGTGACGATAGTGAGACCGAGACTGCATGGACACTCATTGAGTGGGGGATTGCACACATCTCTTCGTATGAAGGAGATGTCACTGAACTGAATGAAACAGAGATCCTGGACCTTGTCCTTACTCATTACCTGACGGGTGCCGGACTCTCCGTCTCTGATGTAACCGCAGACAACAACGGCTGGCAGGGTATTGTGGTGCTCTCCCCCTCCATTGCAGTTGCTGATGTTGCCGCAGACGGCAATGGCTATCACGGTGTTTCTGTTATCAGTCCGTGGAAAGCGGTCGATGCTACAGGGTTTGTCCACCCCGCAGAACCGGTTGGAGCCGAACGCCTGAGCGTCAGGGACATTTATACCGTGAGTAACGGTGGTGCAGGCCTTGCTGTCTCCGGGGCAAACGGCGGAGACGTGATGGATGTCTATGGCTCCGACAATAGTGTGGGCATACTCCTTGGCGATTCAGACCATCTCATGGTTTCAGATAATACCTTTGAAACAAATGTGATTGCGTCGGTATTCTGTGGGGGAAGTCAGGTCAATAGTCTCGTCCCGACCGGTGTGTTCCTTTCAAATGACATACTCACCGACCCGACCGGGTCAAGTGATAATGTCTTTGCCTATACTGACGTGGATGCGGGCATTGTAATCCTTCCGAACTCCTCCGGTAATGTATTCGATGATACCTTCCTTGACGAAGCAGGGCTGATCGCAGCGGACATCTCAGGCGACGGTCCCTTTGTTGTCTACAGCACGTCCGGGTCCTGGGCCCCGGCACTGCCGGACCCACAACCGTGGCATCATATGGGCGGATGCGGAATTGGTGTGGTTGGCCTGGGTGGGTTTAACACGACCGTGAACGTCACGTATGACTACAGCTACGGGTTCCCGCCGGTTACCGGTGCAGGTCTCTATCCGCAGTGGGCCGAGAATGCCACTACTCCCTGGAAAGACTGGCAGTTCAATGCGGTCACCAACGATCCGGTTACGATGACCGTCGGAACAATGCAGGTGCCAATCAACCTGGCCGGTGACACCTATGGTGTCTTCAGCGATGTGATGTTCCTTGCACCGTTCTGGACTGAAGAGCGGGGCGGGGATGACCCGAGCAGGGAGATAACCGGGAACACCACTTCTCTGTCTGCCTCCACACCCGGCCCTCTCTCCGGCATTGGCACGTCCGTTGTCAAACAGGTGACCGGCGATGTTCCCGGGGCTGAATCAGGCGATGGTTCAGACGATGACACGGGAACGCCGGAGACAACTCCTGTAGCTGATGCAGGCACGGATTTGACATCTGCTCCTGCAGCCGGAGAAGCGACAGCCACCGGGACAGAAGCAGTCTCCACCCCGGTACCAACCACAACCCCTGCGGGAACTATACCGGCCATCGGTGCCCTTGGCATACTGGGTGCCATCGCGCTTCTCCGGCGCCGGTAATCCGGCGACTCTTTTTTTCTTTCTCTTTTTTTCCGGCGATGCACACATGCATGACGGCAATGCATATATATGTACATTGACATACTGGTGCTGTATGGAGACCAAGTACATTCTCGACGAGAATGACCTGCCGAGACAATGGTATAATATTCAGGCAGATCTGCCCGTACCCCTTTCGCCGTCCTATAACCCGCAGACAAAAAAGCCGATTGGCCCGGAAGATCTGGCCCCGATATTTGCAAATGAGCTCATCCGGCAGGAGGTATCAACCAAACGCTACATCGATATACCGCCTGAAGTGCGTGACATCCTCACCCTCTGGAGGCCGTCTCCCCTCTACCGTGCCCGGCGGCTGGAGAGATTCCTGAAGACGCCTGCGAAGATCTTCTACAAGTACGAGGGGGTCAGCCCGCCCGGTTCGCACAAACCGAACACGGCGATTGCCCAGACCTACTACAATATGAAAGACGGCATCGAACGGATTGCAACCGAGACGGGTGCCGGGCAGTGGGGATCTTCCCTTGCCTTTGCGACCCAGCTCTTTGACATGGAGTGCAAGGTCTATATGGTCAGGGGCAGTTATGACCAGAAGCCCTACCGCAAGATGATGATGCAGTGCTGGGGGGCGGACTGTATCGCGTCCCCGTCGCCTGAGACCAATGCCGGGCGGGCCATGCTGGAACAGGATCCGGAGACATCGGGTTCTCTTGGAATCGCGATCTCTGAGGCAGTCGAGGATGCGGCCTCGCACGCGAACACCAATTACTCCCTCGGGTCGGTCTTAAACCACGTCTGTCTGCACCAGTCGGTGATTGGTCTGGAGACACTGGAACAGCTGAAGATGGCAGGCGAGGAGACAGCAGACGTTGTCATCGGCTGTGCCGGCGGCGGTTCTAACTTTGCTGGTCTTGCGTTCCCGTTTATACGGGAAAAGCTGGCAGGGAGAATGCCTGACTGCCGGATGATTGCCACCGAACCGGCGGCCTGCCCGACGCTCACCAGGGGCCTCTATGCCTATGACTATGGTGACGTGGCAGGCTACACACCGATTATGCAGATGTACACCCTCGGCCACGGGTTCGTCCCGCCCTCCATCCATGCGGGCGGTCTGCGCTATCACGGCATGGCGCCGCTTGTCTCCCTCCTGCACCACGAAGGTCTGGTTGACTCCGTCTCCTGCCACCAGAACGAGGTCTTTGCCGCAGCAGTCGCGTTCTGCCGCACAGAAGGCATCATCGTGGCCCCGGAGTCTGCCCATGCGATTAAGACGGTGATGGATGTGGCGGCCGAGTGCACGCGGACGGGTGAAGCGAAGACGATTGTCTTCAACTGTTCCGGCCACGGCAACTTTGATCTCTCATCGTATGAGGCATACTTTGCCGGCGCCCTGCCAGACTATGAGTATCCCGCAGACCTTATTGCAGCATCACTCAAAGATCTGCCGTCGATTCACTGATGTTGATTGGCTTTGTGGTAAACCCGGTTGCAGGCATGGGCGGTGCCGTCGGACTGAAAGGGACGGACGGTGCGGTAAAGGAGGCGAAACTGCGGGGGGCAGTCCCGGTCGCACCGGGCCGGGCCCGCACGCTGCTCGGTCTCATTACGCCGGGCGTCCATACATTTCTTACCGCAGGCGGTTCGATGGGGGAGAGACTGCTGGCTGAGGCCGGGCACCCGGCAGAGACGGTCTATGTCCCGGAGGGGGCAGATACCACAGCAGAGGATACCCGCCGGGCCTGCCGGGCGTTTGCTGACCGGGGCTGCGGTCTTATTCTCTTCTGCGGCGGGGACGGGACGGCCCGTGATGTCTTTGCCGTGGTTGGTGACACCGTTCCTCTCCTCGGTGTGCCCTCCGGCGTGAAGATGTACTCCGGCATCTTTGCAGCGACCCCTGCGGCGGCGGCCGCATGTGTAAACCGGCTGGAAGAAACAGTGATGACGGATGTGGAGGTGATGGATATCGACGAAGCCGCCTACCGGGACGGCCGACTTGCGGTGACGCTCACCGGGATTGCCCGTTCGCCTGCCCTCACCGGGCATCTGCCTTCATCCAAATGGGCGACTGACGCGGGGCATGAGGCACGGGCACAGGCGGAGATCGGACGGTTCATCACCGATATCATGCGGGATGACACCCTCTACCTGATCGGTGCCGGGAGCACCACCGCCGCCGTCATCCGGGCACTGGGGGAAGACGGCACACTGCTGGGCATTGACGCGGTTTTTGACGGGGATGTCATCGCCCGTGACCTCAATGAGACAGGAATCCTCCACCTTCTGGACCAATACCCACGGGTGCAGGCAGTTGTCTCGCCCATCGGGGCACAGGGGTTTGTGCTGGGCAGGGGGACCCAGCAGTTTTCCCCTGCCGTGATCGAACGTATCGGCCCGGAGAATGTTGTTGTGATTGCAACCGAGGCCAAACTCTCCCACACCCCGACCCTGTATCTGGATGCCGGGGATCCTCTGATCAGCTCCCGGTTTCCTGATTCCGTTCAGGTAATATGCGGATATGCAATGGCCCGCCGGATGCCCCTGATGCGCTGATCAGAAAAGTAAGTTTTCCCTCTCCCGGCAGGCCCTTTTTTGCCGGGAGACAGGTTTATCTGGGTTGCTCCCAAGGAGGGAGCATGGAGGATTCCCGGACCGGCACGGTTATTATGGCTCTGCCGTTGCTGATTCTTGTTCTGGCCCTTGTGATCGCTCTCTACAATGTAGGATTTGATGTGAATATGGCAGCCCTGCCGGAAAACCCTGTCGGGCCGCTGGAAGAGACCCTTACTGCCCTTATGCAGGCAGACCAGCCGCTGGTAACCGGCAATGCGGTGGAGACTGATGCTGCTGCCGGCACGGTCACCCTGAAGGGAAGTGTGGAGAACCCGACCGCGTATCCGCTGAGCCTGCAGCACCTCGAGTACCGGATTCCCGGTGAAGACGGGGGGTTTACCGCCATTCTTGCATCGCCGGTGACGGTCCCTCCCGGGGAGCGTGTCACAGTTGAACTGACCGGTGCTGCCACACCGGATGCTCTTTTTGCCCTGAATGCAGGCAGTGCCGAAGGGATACTCTCTTATGAAATCGAGATACTGGGTGTCAGTATCACAACCGAGACACCCCGGACATGGGAGGTGGAGGCATGACCGGTACCGGGAAGGAGTGGACGGTGGCAGACTGCAACATCCCGGGTCTTGTCGCAGGCATCTGCCTGATTGCACTCCCGTTCCTTGGCTACTGGTGGTCGGTGCGGTTTGGAGACGGTGCCTTTGCCCTCGAAGTCTCCCCGTTCATGCTGGGCATGCACGGGTTTGGAAAAGAGTTCTTCTCACCGCTGATTGCTGCGGTGAATACGGCGATTATCATCAGCATTGTCTTTTTTGGCGCCCTGCTTCTCGTCGGGTCGATGCTCCGCTGCAGCCCCCGCTACCGGCAGCAGTCAGACCGGCTGGTCGGGATGGCGGCCAATAAACCGTTCTGGCTGGTGGTGCTCTTTGTCGTCTCCATCGTTATCAGCGGGTTTGGAATAGAATATTCCCTCCGGGAGACCGGGATTGCTGTCTCCCTGCCGGTTGTAGTCGGTGATGCAGTGGGAACGATCACCGCATCAGGCTTCACGGTGCAGATTCCGGTATCGATGTCCCTGAATACGGCATTCTGGTATGCCGTTGTATTCGCTATTATTGCCGTATATGCCGGGATATACCAGAAAAGACGGTATTATGGCAGCCCTGAAGAGGCAGCGGTGCCGGAGGCTGCGTGAACACGTGCGCATAGTGACGGTATTTCAATTTTTTTGAGATGTATGTGTCCGGGGACGGTGGCAGGTGCCGATGAAAGATATATGTATTCAGCCCCCCATCTACCATCTGCCAGGCCTGACCCCGGGGGGTCATCGGGTGCTGGTGTGATGTCCTGCGGCTGACGGTAATCTGCATTTTTAATGAAAAATCAGTCACTACAGTATGGTGCCGGCGGGGCACATGGGGGTGTATACATGGGGGAACATATACCGGATTGCCGGGCGGCATTTCTGAACAATGCTGTGCCGATGAGTATTATCAATGATGACGGGAGGCTCTGTTCTGTAAACCGGGTCTCAACGGGGTATTTCCGGGGTGCCACATCCGGCCCGGAGACAATATCCCCGACCTTTTTTTCGGGCGCTGGTTTTGGGGGCCTCTCTGATGCGACAGAATCCGCCCGGCTGCGCCGGGCACTTGAGCATATCCGGGTGGCAGAGGAGGGTGCAGGTATCGGTTTCTGGGATGCCTTTGTGAAAGGGGGGGCATTGTCGGTTGACAGCGGCTGGGCGCATATCATCGGCTATGAGGCAGGGGAGCTGGGCGCATCGTTTGATGATATATTTATGAGTCGGATTCATCCGGCGGACCGGCCGGAGGTGACGGCATGCGTTGCACGTCTTGATAACGGAACCACGCCCTCTGCCCGGACAGAGTTTCGTATGCAGCACCGGGACGGCAGGTGGATATGGGTCCGGTCTGTCTGCCGTGTCGTCGCGTATGATGCTGATGGCAGCCCGGAGCGGGTGGCAGGGCTGCATATGGACATCACCCAGGAGCATGAGATGCTCGATGCCCTTGCTGAAGCGAAGAAGAAGATCATACTGCTCTCGTCTGTCACCCGGCATGATATCTTAAACCAGGTCTCGGTTATTCTGATGTGCGACGAACTGCTGCGGGGGGATACCGGGATGGCGCCGCTGACTCCCGATAAGGCTGATCATTACCGGGAT
>NZ_JAAAWJ010000020.1 GCF_009914725.1 Methanogenium sp. MK-MG | reverse complement strand
ATGGGAGAATTTAGGTAAAATACTCGCATAGCAGGCATTTTAGATTGGTATTGAGGGGTGAGTCTGAGAGAAAGGGTCTGCCGGATTTTAAAGTACTGTGTTCAGTAATAATGGAGGGAATTCTTTACCCGCTGGTGATGTTATAGTAGTGAGATTCACATTATTTTTTTCAGGGACAGGAACCTTCCGTTTCTCAGGGGGGTCAGTCACCGATATTTCCAGATGTTGTACATCCTCATATCTACGGATTCCCGCAAAGGTTGCAGAAATCGTAGCAGTCAATGAGAAATCCCCTGAACGCACAGGTCGGATCAGATGAGATATCTCTCTGGACTCTTTTGAATAAAGGTGGAATTGTTGTTTCTCAATAATCTCAAATTCACCAGATATTTTCAGGTGAATATTCTCTAAAGCGACTGTCCCTGTATTCTTCATAACCAGGGAAAGAGGCATTTCTTTGCCTCTGATAAATTGTTTGTTTTTGAGAGATATTTTAATCTGAATCATCTTTGATGTGACATCATCTGACGGTGATTTGAGATATAATTCATCTTCTGACATTACCGGAGAATGGATCATAGCTTTTTGGTTTTTATTGGGTGTGTCAGCTGTTCCCCAATTTTTGTCGGATTCATTTTGCATTTTGGGATTTGGCTTTTTTGTTCCGCAAATGTTTCCTTTCCTCTTCTTTTGAAGATTTCTCTTTCTTCTGATAAGTATCACGTCAGCAAGGATTGTTACAATAATTGCTATCGGTATGACCAACAGGATTGGATCCTGCATGGAGAAAGAAAGAAGCTCACTACTGGTAGTGGTAATTGGGGGTGCAATTGACTTTTCGAATTTCTGGATGCGGTTATTATTGGAGTCAGTAATGTAGATGTTATTTAAATTATCAATCGCAACACCAGATGGTAACGAAAATTCCCCATTGCCTAATCCTTCTGATCCCCACGATGTGATATATTCTCCGTTAGAGGTGAATTTCTGGATGCGGTCGTTACCAGAGTCAGCAACGTAAACATTACCTGAATGGTCAACAGCAACACCGTATGGACTATGAAATTCTCCATTACCTAAACCAAAAGATCCCCACTGAGTGAGATACGTGCCTTCGGAAGTGAACTTTTTAATGCAGTTATTTCCGGAGTCAACAACATAGACATTACCTGAACCGTCAACAGCAACACTGCATGGACTATGAAAATCCTCCTTGTCTTTACCAACAGATCCCCACTTTGTGAGATACATTCCAATAGACGTGAATTTCTTGATGCAGGAATTACCGAAGTCAACAACATAAACATTACCTGAACCGTCAACGGCAACACTGCATGGACTTGAAAATTCATCATTAGCTGAACCTTTTGATCCCCATTTTGTGAGAAATGTGCCCTTAGAGGTAAACTTCTGAATGCGGTTATTTTTTGAATCGGCAACATAGACGTTACCAGAATCATCAATGGCAACATCGAATGGTGAAGAAAACATTCCATTGGCCGTTCCTTCGGTTCCCCACATTGTGAGATATGTACCTTCTGATGTGAATTTTTGGACACGGTTGTTAAAGTTGTCAACAACGTAAACATTACCTGAACTGTCAATGTCAATGCCAAATGGGTTATAAAATTCCCTACTATCTGCACCGAAAGACCCCCACTCCGTTAGATATTCATATCCATCGTATGCCGCAGCCACACCGACGAAACTCGATATGAATAGAATCAACAATCCTATCAAAACTGATTTTTTAGCAGACATCAATATTTATTCCCCTATTTACTAATCCCTTTACCAATCCGGATGATTTTTTGGTGAGTTTCTTTCAGACAAAAACTGAAAAAAAGAGTCTATGCTGATCTGCCTCGTGCCCACGTATAAACATCTTCATAGATCTCTGTAATCGTCTGTTTCCCTTTGAGTAATTCACCGATTTCACATTCATTTAAATATTCAGACCGTATTGCTCATCAATCTGATAGTATCATATTTCCGAAGTGGGATTGTGGTCATTGTCGCATCATATCAGCAATATCTGAACCACATACTTGTCCTATATGGGCAGAGATTATGTATTGCAATTATGTGAAGGGTATGTCTGACAGGCATAAGCATATGAATATTCATTCGAATTCCACGCGGTTACCACAATCAGTGCAAAACTGTGCACCATCAGGTAACCTGGTTCCACATGCCGCACAAAATCTTTCGGAACTCTTTGTCCGGGCATCTCCATTGCCAGTATCTCCAAATGTCGACCTGTTTACCACACTGTCCTGCACCTGTACGCCACCCGGTGAACCTTTCCTTTCACTCGGGAAAATTGAATCACTGGCATTTTCATTGGTAATCCCGGCACGACTCAGGATACTGTCAACAACCTGCACACCGTTGCCAAGATTCACTGAACCTCCGGATATGTTGTAGACTATCTGCTCTGCACGCTTGTTTCCATCCCCGATAAATGTGACAAACCATCGGAGACCGTTATTTTCGATGGCACTTGTTACAACATCCTGCAGGCGTTTGTCATATTTGTTCCATCTGCTCTTCAGAAAATGGAGAAGATATGGATTGGCAGCACCGGGCCGTTTGCAGGCATCTAGTATCATACCATCGATGTAGCGGTAGTGCACATTCAAAAATTCAGATCCTTTCCCTTCACCTGAGAGAAGAACGGTCATCAGTTCCTTCTTTGAAGGGAGAACGTGATACCGTTCAATGAGTTCATACAGCAACAGTTCGTCTTCAGTGAAGGTGTTGGCTTCAACAGGATCTTCTCTGTTTCTGCGAAAACTTGTTGCAAGAGTGAGAAGGGATGCCTCAAACTTTGAACGGAAGTGCAGGTCAAGCGTTTTGTCAAAAGATCCACACTCACGGTTTTCAAACCGTGAATAGTTACTGCGAACTTCATTCCAGAGTCTGACTCTTTCCTCATACGATCTTCTTGAAATTCCGGTGCCACTGTCAATGATGATCTCTGCCGGTTTCAGCAGATTTTCAATACAGGTAAGGTCTCCATCTCCAAACATGGCTATCAGACGACCTCATATTCAAATGGCGTGACCTGAACATACTGAATAAAGTGGGGGGTTTGCATACAGTATTCCCCCTCATCAAAGTTTCTGGCCGCATTCCTTGCAAAATCCTGCCGATGCGTTGTTCTCAGCTCCACATTCAGGACATGCCCGTGTATTTTCATTTTGCACCGGGTTCACGATAACCGGCTGGCCAATACCTCCACCGGCAACGACAGTTGAACCCTGTGCCTGATGGGCACTGCCTCGTGCTGTTGCCGTGCTGCCCATTGCACCAAGGGCCTGATTCATCACATCGACCATACGATCAGAATTCTCACCGAAATTCTTCTGCATCATCTCCATGAATGCCTGCTGATCTCCAAGGCGGGCCGCGTGCATTTTTTCCATTTCAGCTGAACCAAACTTCTGTTTCATTGCCTCAGCAGCGGCAACCGGGTCTTTTGCGTAGAGTGCAACAATCTGATCTGCATCCAAAACAGCTGCACGTTTCATCTTCTCCAGTTCAGTCAGGTGTTCAGCCGTCTTTCCCTCTGTCATGGTGAGGAGTGCTTCAGCTGACGCATTGGTACGTTGTGAGAGCTTAATCCCTTCAATCTCAGCCTCTTTTTCCAGGTCTCTGTGCTGGAGTCCCTGCTCGCCGGTCTGCTTCTGAAGTTTTGCCTCACTCATCTGCTTTTTGATGCCGATGAGACTCTCCATCTCTTTGACATCACGGGCATGTTCACGTTCTGCCCACTTTTCTCCGTGCTCTCTTTGTGCATCGTCAGTTTTTATTTCGTGAGCCTGCTGTCGATCATCCTGACTCAAAGTATGATCAAGCTCTGCATCAGCAGTTTCATGGCGGTGCATCTGCCGGGCCTTATCCCTGACGAGAGAGCGGATGTATTCCTTGTCGTCCCGGTTATTGTTAAGTTCTATTTTCAGGTCCTGGATATCATTGGTGCGGATTATTCCAACCTTTGCAAGCTCGTGAACATAGGCTTCAACGGTGTCTTCGGTTGAAAGTTTATTGATTCTGTCATTTGAGAGGAGTTGCCTGATTTTTTGCTCGGTGTCGATATCAAGCTCCGCCCCGGCGACTTTTTTCGTCCGTGTGCCACGTTTCTCAATGATGTCTTTCCAGTCTGTTTCATCACACCGGACAAACCTGAGGTGCTCTACGGAAAAGCCGTAAGTGTTCAGTGTCGGAGCAACATGTGTCTGAACCTGCTGCTCAATCTCCTGCTTGACTGAGAGATTCCCATAGAGTTCATCCATGGTGTACCTGCTTAGCGTTGCATGAACCACGCTTTGAATGTCATAGGTGAGATCATTCTGAAGATCACTCAGAAGAATCCGGCTCTTTCCTTTCAGGAGATTGTCGATGAATTTCTTTGAGTCAGTGTTTCTGAGCGTCAGCGTGCCACTGATGCCGACCGGGATTGAATCAGCAGTGCGGACCTGTGTCCTGTTAAGGGAGAAATCAATGGCAATAATACCATCGTCAACAAGCACAACGGATGCACGGTCATCAAGGTTCAGTGGCAGATGAGTCTCAAGAAATTTTCCAATATTATAATGTCCGGGTCTGAGATCACCTACAAATGCCCCGCCCTGGAAGAGCAGAGCACGGGTTCCTTCGGCAACAGTAACCGTTTTTTTGAGAATGCCGCGTAGGTCCTCAATTTCGAACCGGCTGGCAAAATCCTCTGGTTTTCGTATCCACTCACGGTTCCGTGAGAAATCTTCCTGATTTGACCCTACCAGTTTACCAAGCCGGGATGTCCGTGCATCATACCCACACCCGGGACAGAACTTTGCATCCGCTGGAACAGAAGCTCCACATTTGTTGCAGGTAAAGTCCGCAACTTTTGCTCCACAGTGAGGACAGAATTTAACATCTTCTTCAAGGGTTGTTCCACACTTCGGGCATGTTTTCTCTCTTCTGTATCCTTCGGCAGACCTGTTTGCCGGGATGTCATTGTCACTTTTCTTACCAAAAAAACCCATTTTTTCACCACTTCATACTATTAGATATACCTTTCTCCAGACCCGGTATCAGTTTGTTTTTCAGGTTTTGAGGGCCAATCACCGTAAAGATAGGATTCGCGCTGATTGAATCTTCATAATTGCCGCTGTATTGAAAATAAGGATAATAAATGGGCATGTATTCCGAATTGGTCAGATGCACATCAATTATATTACCATACCCTTTTTTTCATCTGAATGTTGCCATAACAAACTATAATATCTGTTCTGTTTATCTCCCTCAATGGGATGATCCATCCAGTTGTTCTGAGGACAAATTGCTGAACAATTTTGTACCTGCAGAATCTGAAGACAGACTCCCCGTCCGCATCTCAGAAATCAGAGACCTGATGTATGATTCATCAACTGAACCTGTTCCGGACTGCGAAATATGTTCAGAAGTAATCTCAGAAAGTTCGTTTACCAAGGCCCTTTGACCTGCAGTACTGATACTTGATTTTGCCAACCATTCTTCCAGGGTATCCGGGTCAATGTTCTGTAGCTTTTTCCAGACACCGGAGCGCTGAAGAGTTTTCTCCTGTTCTTTAATTGCAATCATATTCGAAAGCACCTGTAAATCCCGCTCAAGGTTCAGACAGGTCTGGGCTTTTAACTGCCAGGATTCTGAAATTGCCTGTATCCGCATGGCACAGATGGCTGTTCCCACATCATCAGCGATAGCCAGAGACTCGGAAAAGAGTAGAGTAATCTGCTCCTCCATCGCTGATCTGTCATTCAGGGTAGTCTGAATCTGATATCGTAATTGTGCTTCTGCCTTCCTTAGATCCCCCAGTTTCATCGAATCTAAAGGATTTCTTGCATGGAGTCTGGAAAAGATACTCATTGTCGGACACTCCTGTAATTAATTATCAGATTCTGCAATGGCCTTCTCAAGGTCCTTTTCTACGGAGAAGAGTCCGCCTGCTTCTTCAAGGTCAAGAGATCCTGTCTCAACACTGCTCCAGATTTCAAACATCTGCTTTTCGGATTCATCAAGATCATTGTCTGAATCTGCAATGTCCAGCGTGAAGATCTGGTTCAGGTCATCAACAACGTTTTCGAATCCTTTGCCTGCAAGGTTTACCTGAATAAGTGAACTTTCAAAAGCATCAGGTGAAATTCCCTGAATCTTTTCCCAAACCTGTGTCTTCTGGAGGTCACGCTGATATTTCTTGATCACTACAAGATTCGAGATGAACATATACTGCTTGTGCAATGATATAAAGTTGCGAATTTTGAGTTTGGCCGCCATGTCCATCTGCTTGAGTTCCTGTGCCAGCATCTTCTTTTTAATGAGATCCGCTCCAACACCTTCTCCAAATTTTTCCTTTTTGTCGCGTTCAATCCGGTCAATTTCTTTGCGAAGTCGATTGATACGGCTTTTCAGCTTGAATTCTTCTTCCTGCAGTTCAGAGATTTTTAATTTTCCAATTGGGTTTCTTCGAAATCGGTCTATAATTCCCATCTTACTTCACTGATCGATTATAATCTCTGATCCATAATAAAGGTACCTCCAAAATGGAGGATATTGTTTGGGGGCATTTTGCGATACTCCGTCATGGAGGCAATATTTTATAGGGCAGAGTTCATACAGATTCAACAGGAATGGAATATCTCCTTGTTGTGGATTATCACTCTGATGCCGAACGCAAACGGATTGATGCCACCATTGACCGCTGGAAAAGCAAAAAAGACGTGCGCAAAGAGAAAGGTGTTGTCATCCGGGTCAGTGATGATGGTATTGAAGATTTTTTGCATGATCTCTATGCACGACTGGACAGGGGCACCGAGAGTGTGCGTATGTACACTGCAGAAGAATGTGCTCCGGAAGTAGAGGAGATTTCACAAACACTGCAGTATGAAACAGGGATGGAGTGCGAAACAGTCCGGCAGTTTTTGCGATACATCCTGAATAAAATAAATGCCAGTATCGAGGGCACCCGTGATGGCGTGGAATCCTATACTGCATATACCCGGAAAGGTCAGGCAGAAATTGGCCTGGTATGGGGAAAAGATTCAGGTAAGACGAAGGTAACAATCTATGTAAGTGGTTTTGGTGATGTGGTTTCGTTTGTGGCAGGACGGATTGATGAGGAACTTAAGGTGTTTCTGGGGGGTGTGTGATGTTTTTTAAGAAGACGGATACTCATTCAAAATATCAAAACAATATGGACAAGGGCCATTCACAATACAAATCCGGGCAATATCGTGATGCATTAAAATTCTTTGAAAAAGCAATAACATTTGATCCACAATCGTATGTAGCATGGAATTGGAAGGGGAGTTCACTCCGGAGGCTTGGCCGATATGAGGAGGCAATAAAGTGTTATGATCATGCCATTTTTCTTGACAAATCTTCCTACCCTTTTCCCCATATTGGGAAAGGTGACATTTTTTTCAAACAAAAATTAATTCCAAAGGCCCTTACTGAATATAACCGGGCAATTAAGATAAAAAGGCATCCCTGGGCTCTCAACGGAAAAGCACACTGCCTGTACGAAACTGGTAAGAAAGACCAGGCGTTCCGCTTGGCCGAAGAAGTGATACAAATGCGTCCGTCTTTTGTATTCCCTGATATTCTGGAAGGGGACATCTTCTCTGATCGTGGCTCGTACAATGACGCCCTTAAAAGGTATGATAAGGCCCTTTCGCTTACACATTTGGATTCGACTGAAATTCAGGATTCTTTAAACCACAAAAAACTGAATTGCCGGATTTATGTCGCTCCAGATCAGGTTGATATTGCACATTTTATGCATCTCCTTTCAACAGGAACAAATCAGGAACGGGCAGATGCATCAGATTCGTTGGATCGTTGTGTGAAAAATAATCTTGCAGGCCAGATTATCAGACAAAGACCGTTTTCACTGTTTGAACGCTCACTGCAGGATCCGGTTCCAGATGTGCGACAGAATATTTTGTGGGCTCTTGGAAACCTTGCCTGCAATAGCTACTCACATGAGGTGGCTGAATCAGAAATATTATGCCGTCTTGTTGATTGTCTTCATGACCCGTCGGAGGATGTACGAAGTGCGGCAGCATGGTCGCTGGCAGTTCTTGCAGAGTCCGGGCAGGGTATACATGTAGCTGAGACAGGTATGGTTAGTCCCTGCATCAGACTGTTAGATGATCCTAATGCAGAAGTTCGTGAAATGGCCGCTTTTGCTCTGGATAAAGTCTCCTTCTATGCAAGCCCCGAACCACTTGTCCGCGAAAACGGGATTGTGGCACTTGCCCGTCATATCATGGATGGAGAAACTTCTGTTCGGGAAAAAAATCTGTGGGCCCTTTGGTCTGTAGCAAGCCGTGGATATTCGAACAGCCTGTGCGAAATTGATATGCTGATTACCGATCTTAAGCTATGTGCTCAAAGCAGAAACCCTGAAATTCGCAAGGCAGCAATTTCAATCATTGGTGAACTTTCAACAGTTACTGACAAATCTTTTCTTGAGAACAAGGATTTGGAACGGATTCTCATTACTGGTATTGGTTCCAAAAGAAATCGTGTACGGGGGGCTTCAGTCTGGGCTATCGGAAGGTGGGTTGATGCAGGTCTTTCTAAGACATTCACCCGGAATGGAGCAAAAGATCTGCTGAAAACCTGCTACAACGATCAGCACAAAGTCCATGTCTTTTATCACAATGAGAAAAATTGGAAACAACGCTCCATTGGTGGTATCGCTGGTGATGTTCTGAAAAAATTTGATTCATCACGTCCCGTTCCCACACAGTCGTCAAAAAGTGATTATCAGACGGCGTATTTTATCGCAAAAGGGTATGTAGATGAGTTACACCGGAATGAGCTCCAAAATGCTTGTAAATCGGTTGTTCATCTGGAACATTTGGTCTCAGGGTCAATTCTGTCTGATGTGCAGAAACAGAGGGGCATTCTTGAATATTATCTCAAGCAGGAAATTGAGGGAATTCCAGAGGAATTTGAGAATATGGCAGAAATATCGAAGGAAATGATCCTTGTCAAAACAATGGAATAAGTGATGATATGACCGTGGATCTCAGTGGATTTCTTGCAACAGAACTGAAAAAAACGATACAGGAGTTTCAGACAGCAAGAGGGAAAAATGACAATGCAACTGTTCGTGAAAAAGCGCATGCCTGTGCTGTTCTGAGCCGTCAGCTTGCTGAGCAGATGCCTTCTTTGCGGAAAAAATATCTCTCTGATGCAGAGAGGTGGGGTGCCATTGCATCGGGAGAAATACCTGTTTCAGCAGAAAAAAGGGGGAGTTCATCAGCACACAATTCCCGACAGACATCCGGACAGAAACCCGGCGTAAAACCTAGGCAAAATCCAGAAAATCGTGTGTCTCCGGATGAAACGGATGGTTCCTTTGATGCATCGTCCCTGATATCGTCCTCATCCGTCCGGTGGGATGATATTGGTGGTCTGGATGAAGTGAAACGTCTGGTAAAAGAGACCGTAGTGATTTCTGGTCTGAAAAAACCGGACGCCATCCGGCCATGGAAAGGAATTCTTCTTTTTGGCCCGCCCGGAACGGGAAAGACGATGATTGCTGCCGCAGCGGCAGGAAGCCTGCATGCCACGTTCTATGATGTGAAGGCTGACCGTGTCCTCTCAAAGTATTTTGGAGAGTCATCAAAACTGGTTGCCTCGCTCTATGACTCTGCCCGAAGTGAGGCTCCGTCCATTGTTTTTATCGACGAGTTTGATGCTCTGGGTTCTGCCAGAGGAGAGGGCACGAGTGAAGCTACGCGGAAACTTCTCTCCTCACTTCTTACAGAGATGGATGGCCTGCAGGATAAAAAGGCCGATCGGCTTCTTCTCACCATGGCAGCGACAAACACGCCATGGGATCTTGACCCGGCGGTTCTCTCACGGTTCCCCCGGCGGATTTATGTGACGCTTCCGGATGCTGTGTCGTGTGAGGCTATCATCCGGCTCCATACGGTAGGTCTTGGAACTGTTCAGCTTGATGCTGCTGCCCTTGCAGAATGTTGTGTGGAACAGTTGTATTCGGGCAGAGACGTTCAGAATCTCTGCCAGCAGGCGATATGGACGATGATTCATGAGGAGAATCCCCGTATGGATGAGCTTGCAGACCTTCCGTTTGATGAACTCAAAGAGCGGGTGCTTTTGACAAGAGATCTCTGTGCCACTGATTTTGACGAGGCATTTGAGAAGATACGGTCACCGGTGCGAAAAGAGGATCTTGAGCGTTATATGAATTGGAATAATGAATATGGAGAGGCTGGATTTTAATGGGATTTTTAGGGGCAATAAAAGCAAAAAAGTGGATTGGCAAAGGTGATGATCTGTATGAGCTTCAACGATATGATGAGGCACTTGAAGCATTTAATCAGGCGATTGAGCTCGATCCTGAAGATGCGGAGAAATGGATTTGCAGAGGAAATGCTCTGACTGGACTGGAACTATATGAAGAAGCCCTCGAAGCATATGATCAGGCGATTGAGCTCGATCCTGAAGATGCGGAGAAATGGATTTGCAGAGGAAATGCTCTGACTGGACTGGAACTATATGAAGAGGCCCTCGAAGCATATGATCAGGCCACAGAGATTGATCCCGATAATGCAACTGCATGGCAAAATATTGGAATTGCACTGTCTGAGCTTCAACGATATGATGAGGCACTTGAAGCATATACTCAGGCAATTGAGATTGATCCTGATGATGCGGAGAAATGGATTTGCAGAGGACATGTCTATTATGATTTAGAACAATTTGATAAAGCGCTTGATGCCTATCAATGTGCAATTGATTTTGATCCTAATGATGCGAATCTATGGGCTAACAGAGGATTTGCCCTGCAGACTCTAGGTAGATACGATGAGGCACTTGATGCCTATAACCATGCGATCGTTCTTGATCCTAATGAAATGAATACATGGGCTAACAAGGGCTCTACTCTATGTGAATTGGGTCGATATGATGAGGGGCTCGAAACATATGACCTGGCGATTAAATTGGATCCTAATGACGTGGATATATGGGCTCACAAGGGACTTGCTCTGTTAGAATTAGAGCGATATGATGAGTTACTTGATGCTTATGATCATATGATCACTCTTGATCCAAATAATGCTGATCGATGGGATACGAAAGGAAATTTCTTCATGTGTTTTTTGCAGCGATATGATGATGCACTTGATGCTTATTGCCATGCGATTGATCTTGATCCTACTGACTCACGTTTCTGGAAGCATAAAGGAGATGCCTTTTTTAGTCTAGATGAATTTGATGAGGCGCTTGATGCATATTATCAGGCTATCAAGCTTGATCCTGATGAAGTGGATCTATGGTATAATAAAGGAAAGATCCTTTTTAGTCTGCAACGATACGAAGAGGCTCAAACCTGCTGTGCAAAAACACTTGAATTGGATCCAGACAATAGCAGGGCTCAACAATTAAAGGCTGAGATTTCTGAAAAAATATCCCGTGGGTTTTCATCAGAAAGATCTTCCCCCGATGAAAGAAAGGTTCTTCATTCCAATATGGATGAATCTCTCCTTATAGTACGCACAATCTTCGATCCGGTAACGACCGGTTTCCTCCTCTCCTCGAAGCGCAATTTACCGAATGTGCAGCAGTGGATCCTGACCCATGATCCTTCCTCGTACTGGTATGTTATTTGCCTCAAAAACTGTCTGGACAAGCCCGTTGACGAATGGGGGATTTCCCTTGAGATGGGTAAGGCTGCGGGGATTTCTGAGATCGTTATTGAAAACAGGGACACCTATGTGAGCGTGGATGATTCTATCGATATAGAAAAACCCTGGGTGAAGTCATTCCACTTTGGTTTTTCCCGTCATGACGGTGTTGTCATTCCGCGTGATGGTTCACTGAGACTCTACATCAAAATCTATTCAAAGGCCTGCAATACTGATCTAAGAATTGCCGGGCGATTTGTTGCTGAGGGTTTTGAATCCATTGAAATTCCAGAGAAACAGTTTACCTTTGCCTGTGATGTGCAGAACTATAAGACAGCCCTGACAACAAATCCGGAAAATGCGGAAAGCCTGACTGAAAATGTTCTGAAACGATCCTTTGATCCCAATACGACGCGTGTTCTCCTGCATGCATTCACCCATATCCGTGATATCGATCAGTGCTGTAGTCAGCGGAAATATGATCTGCTTCTGGATAAGATGCGGGCGTTGGATGACCTTTTTGATAAGGCGTCTGCACCCGAACGCGTCCATACAATGTTAAGCAAAAATATCCGTGCTGTTGAGATGCTTGAGGATGGCGAAGAAACCTATGAGCGGGTTGAACGGTTGTGGTCATCAATGATTGATATGTGGCAGAATGAATATATTATCAAATAATCATGGATATTTTTTTAGATGAAATAATAGTTTCCAGAATTGGGAATTTTTAGATTGTCAGTGATCCCATTTTTCTGATGTCTGGATTTTACCCTGTTTTGTCGCAGTATGCGCCAAAACCGGAGCAAGGAGAGATGGAATCCTCGCAAAAAACCATCTACTCAATATCGTCGATGTGAACCAGCCTTGACACCGGAATCAGCCCCTTCATCGCGGTCGTCTCCGCCCACCTTCCCGATTCGATAAATGCCGCCACCGGATTTGCTCCACCGATCATCACAATGCCCTGATAGTTCGTTGTGACGGGGACGCCAAACATGGATCTGTTTGGACTACCCACGTCCAGAATGCCGGTAAAGCCCACCGTTCCAAACAGGTCCAGAATTTCAAAGAGGAGCGGTTCTGCCTCCATATGTGATTCCCGTATATTTGCAAGGATGCTGCCTTTCCCAAACTGAATAACTCCGCTGATGCCGGTGGAGCCATGGTCGATCATCACCTGCGTCGGATCGATGGTTGTTGCATCGTAGCGTATCAGAGAGGTAAACCTGCGGGGCACGTGATCTTTGATCTCCAGCAGACCTCCGCCAATGGGATTGATCGGAATGCCGTTTCTCAGCAGTATTGCATCGAGGGTGATGCTGCACATCGTTACAATGCCGCAGTATCCCTTTGGTATTGTCCTCTCCCCAATCTGTTCACCCGCGTCAGCGATGAGCATACGGTCACTGACGCAGATGCCCGCTTTATGGGACTGGTGAATGATATCAACCGCATAACTGCGGTCTTCCTCTTTAATCAGGGTGAGATTAAAGATCACTTTGCCGCTGTCGGTTGCCGGATCGTATGTTACCTGAAGGGCATATTCATCGATGCGATGATTGACAAATTTTAGTTGTTCCATAGTATCGTCAGACCTCTGGTTGATACGGGGTAATCCATAGTATGATACTGTATAATTTCATCGTCCGGAAAAATATGTATTTCTTAATTTGGATTCTCATACAAAACAGATTATTTGTGGATTCGTTCTGATTTTTTCTGTGACAGATGTATGATGCCATCAAGACTGCATGCATCTGTTTCAATGATCAGTCTTTCGGTCTGTAGTGCATGATCAATAAATCCAACTCCTGCAGGAGTCCTGACGATGAGGGTCGTTTCGCCGTCCGGGCTTCCGACTGAACCTGCAGATATGTCAGCATCAACTGCGGTCAAATCCCCGCATGCCTGGCATCCTCTTCGCACGCAGTCTTCAAGGTCAGGCAGGGGTATTTCTCTGACTGTATTGTCTGTGCATTCGATGATCAGTTTACCCCGCACATCCAGTGTTGATATCTGCCAGGGCTCAATTGCCAGCTCACGCATTATTTTATCCCTGATGAGCATCTCATAGTCGAATGTTTCCGTACAGAAGAGCCCGACGATCAGGCGAATGGCTCTGCCGAAAGGTCTGAGCAGGTCATGGTCTGACGTCTTCATCATCCGCGCTGCAGAGACGGCACAGGGAACGCCGACGATGGCGATATGTTCCATCTTCTGTGTAATCACCGCGGATTTCAGCGCTGCCAGAGTGGGCACCCACCAGGCATATCTGCTGCCTGCCGTTGCGACCAATGCCTCCGTCTGTGTGATCACAACTGACTGCGGTCTCTGTGTCCACGGGTCTGCGGTCACGGTTACTACTGCATCAATGAGTCCTTCCTCAAGGGCGTTTACCAGAATTGCCGTTACTGCGCCACCGCTCTGTCGTTTCTCTACCGCAAATCCCGCGTGGGCAGCAAAGATATCTCTGTATTCGCCCAGACCGGTCTTTTCCACCCGGAATTTATCTTGCGTCGCGGTTCGCGGGCAGACGGCGTAACACGCCCCGCATGGCACACTGTCTGTTACTTCCTTGCAATAACCTGTCTGGACGGGGGAGTCTCCGTTTTCATCATGGGTGAATATGATGGCGTCTGCCGGGCAGACAGCAACGCAGGCACCACACCCTGAACAGATGCCTGTGTCCCAGACCTCTTCTTTCAGGTTCTCATAATTTTTCTCTGGCATTTTATTTCTCACTCCCAGCAATATTTTCCTGCAAACGGCCGGGCACTGGAAGGCCCGATATGTACATACTCATCACTGAACAGTTCCGGCTCATCCACACCAAACTCCCTACAGTATTTTTCAATATACGGCCGGATTTTTTGTCGGTCAGCTTCCGTAAAGGGTTTTTTCTCTGCACCGATGCCCAGGAGGTGGTCGGGCACCTCTCCCCGTATGTAGAGTTCCCCCCCGTGGATGCCTGTTCCCACTCCCCGTTCATCAACAGGGGGCTGCTTCCCACGTCCAAGGACAATGATAATACCTCCGGCCATATACTCTCCCAGAAATGCCCGGGCATATTCGCCTACGACAACGACCGGACATTTATCCTTATACTCCTTCATGTGGATGCCGCCACGGTATCCGATGCTGTCACGCACATACACCTCTCCGCCACGCATGGAATGGGCAACCGCATCGCCTGCGGTTCCGTGGATGTAAATTGTACCGCTGTCCATGGTGTTTCCGGGAGCGTGTTCGGCGTTTGCATGCACAATACAGGTCGGGCCTGACATAAACATGCAGAGGTCACCGCCGGGCACGCCATTGATGATGATGCGTACATCCTCGCCACGGAGGCCGTCTCCGATAAACCGCTGGCCATTGATATGATCAAGAATTATTTCTGTTATACCATCCTTTACTGCTGCACGTATCTCCTTGTTGAGGGGGGTGTAGTGCATGCCTTTTGCATCGATTGTCCGGGTCTTTTCCATCATGCATCAGCTCCGACGGTCTTCACGTCAAGGACCGAGAGGATGTTTTCATCAAGCATGTAGCCCCTGAGGCGGTCACGGTTTCCGCGCAGGCTTTCAATGGAGTTAATGCCTGCAGCACCCATCAGTTCTGATATTTCAAGCGTCCAGCCGTGTATCAGGTTTGACACGTTTTTATACATGATGTCAGGGTCAATCCGTGCGGTGAGGTCTTCGCGCTGTGTCGCAATGCCCCATGGACAGAGACCACGGTAACAGCTCCCGCATACCCGGCATCCAAGGGACACCAGTGCAGCTGTACCGATATAGACTGAATCCGCACCGAGTGCGATGGCTTTTGTCACGTCAGCACTGTCACGGATACCGCCTGATGCAATGACTGATACTTCATTCCTGATGCCCTGTTCGTTGAGTTTTGCATCAACGGCAGCGATGGCCGCTTCAATGGGTATCCCGACATGGTCGCGGAATACGCGGGGTGCTGAACCTGTACCTCCGCGGAACCCGTCAATGACGACGGCATCGGCAGATGATCGTGCAATGCCTGCAGCAATGGCCGCGACATTGTGGACTGCCGCAATCTTTACAAATACGGGTTTCTTCCATTCCGTTGCCTCCTTCAGGCTTCGGACGAGCTGGGACAAGTCCTCGATGGAATAGATGTCATGGTGGGGAGCGGGGCTGATGGCATCACTGTAGAGCGGAATCATTCGTGTCTTTGAGACTTCTTCGTCTACTTTTTCTCCAGGAAGGTGACCGCCGATTCCCGGTTTTGCTCCCTGTCCTATTTTAATTTCAATTGCCGCACCACGTTCGAGATAATCGATGTCAACACCAAAACGGCCGGATGCTATCTGGACAATCATGTTTTTTTGGTAGGGGTACAGGGATTTGTGCAGTCCGCCTTCTCCTGTGCCCATAAATGTTCCCACTTCAGATGCACCGCGTGCCATTGAAAGCTGGGCGTTGAGGGATATGGCACCATAACTCATGTGCCCTATCATAATGGGTGTTTCACACTTCAGGTTTGGTGCCAGTTCTGTAACAAGGTCTGTATCTCCCTCAGATGTCTTTTTGATTTCAATCTTGCGGGGCTTTTTCCCGATATATGTTCTGAGTTCTATTGGTTCGCGGAGCGGGTCGATGGATGGATTTGTGACCTGGCAGGCATCAAGAAGGAGACGGTCAAAGATTTGTGGTACATCGAGGGTATTTCCCATTCCGGTCAGGATAATTTTCCCCGATTGTGCCTGCGTATAGATGGCTTCGCGGGCCTCTCTTGACCATACCGGGTGTGAGCGGTAATCGACTGGTTTCTCTTCAAGGCTGATTGCGTCACGCGGGCACATGGCGATACAGCGGTGGCAACCGGTGCATGCACGTGAAATAATCTGGATCTTGCTGCCTTCACGGCGGAACGTTCCGTAGGGGCAGTTTTCAATGCAACGCTCACAGAGCATGCAGAGATCCATATCAATTGTTACTTTATACTTGGGGGGAACGCTTCCGACGGGCATTATTGTATCCTCCCGATGACCGGTTCTCCGGCGCGTGGCATCCAGATTCGGTCGGGGGATGGTTCCATCACACGGATGGCCGCCTCTTCACTTGACAGATACAGGCAGTCCCCTGCTTCTGCAGCGACAAGTGGACGGAGTTTGATTCTGTCAGTAATTCCTGCAATGCCTGCTGAGTTTGCCACAACAATGGCAAACGGCCCGTTCATCATGGCGGGGCTGTATGTCATTCTCAGAGCGGTATTGAATGTCCGTTCCTTTTCAGGCATTCTGTCAATATCATCCCAGAACGGGGGTGCAAGTGCTTTGAACGCCAGTTCTGCCGGAAGTTTGTGCTGTCTCTGGAGGAGGTCGGTTAAGTATGCGACCACTTCTGTATCGGTATGCATGGTGCATACGTAACCAAAGCTCTCCAGATAGCGTTTGTTTGTCCCGTATGATGTGATTTCACCGTTATGTACGACACTCCAGTCGAGCAGATTAAACGGGTGGGCACCTCCCCACCAGCCTGCGGTATTGGTCGGGTAGCGGTTGTGGGCGAGCCAGATATATCCTTCATAATTCTGAATGCGATAGAAATCGGCCACCTCCTCCGGCCAGCCAGCCGCCTTGAATATGGCAATATTTTTGCCGGTGGAGTAGATGAGTGCCCCGGGAATGGTGGTATTGACCTTTTTCATCAGGTAGACCAAGATGTCTTCTTCGGATGCCGTTGTACCGAGAGCTGAGACATTTGGTTTAAAGAAATATCTCCACGGTATGTGCCGTTTTTTCAGGTTGGGTTGTTCAAACGTTGGAATTTCTTCATCATGCGTTATGGTGCCCAGTTTGTCCAGTTCTTCTTCAACCGCTGTTTTTGGCCCGATTAAATCATCATAAAATACGTGGATAGCATAGTAATCCGCAAATTCCGGGAATGCTCCATAGACAGCATATCCTGCCCCTTCGCCATTACCCCTTTCATTCATTATGGAGAGTGCTTCTCTGACTGCTCTGCCATCCATTGGATTTTTCTTTCTGTTAATGACGCTGATTATTCCGCACATTGTTATCACATATTTTTTTAGAGATCTGTGGGATCTGATTTAAACTTTTTCCGACCGGGATTTGGTTGCTCTCTACTGTATGTGATCGATCCTAAATAATACCATAGCTTTATCATATGATCGATGGAAATTTCCTTCCTTCGTATTATGTTGATGGAATGGATATTTGCGTAATGAAGACAATAAAACGGGATTTTTCTTTTCGTTTCATTAAATCAGGAAATGGAAAAAATAGTGAGGGGGGAAACGAAACCGTTCAGCATTGCCAATGATCGCCCGGTAACAGGCGATCATTGGGTTGTATGATTATGTTCCCGTATGTCTGAAGATCTCACCTAACGTCTGGGTTTTTTTGCCGGTTTTGATCGTGCAGGGGTCTTCTCATCCACGGTTCTTTTTTTCATCAGGGATGGCATGCTCTTTGTGGATCTGACTGCATTCGGATACTTGCTGCGGATCTCTTTTTTTGCGCTCTGTTCCCTTGCACTCAGCCTCTTTTTGTTGATGTCCCGGTCGATGATCTGGAGTTTTCTTTCTTCCAGACGTTTTACATCATGTTCTGCAGGCGTAATCTCTTCGGTAATGGGATCATATCCCAGATAATACATCGCCGTAGAGCGGGTCAGGGGAGTCGGGGTAAACATTTGAATCTGGTTTTCATATAAACTATTTTTATTGAGAAACTCGATGGTCTCCTCTGTTTCCGCTTTTTCTTCACCCGGATGCCCGGCGATGATATATGGATTTACTTTCAGCGGAATACCCTCTTTTGTGGATATATTCCGGGCCCGTTTCAGAAAGTCTGCAAATACCTCAGGGGATGGTTTGCCCATCAGGTTCAGCACCCGTGCGCTGCCTGATTCCGGCGCAACCTTCATTCTTCCGGGTGTGTGGTATTTGATACACGCACGGATGAGTTCATCATCCATGAGTGCCGGGTCAAACCGGAGCCCTGAACTGATGAATACATGTTTTACGCCCTTGATACTTCTGGCCTCATTCAGGAGCTTAAGATATTCCTTTGTTCCTGAAACGAGATTTTTGCAGGCCTTCTCTTCCTTTAGGCAGTTGTGGTCACGGCACCCTCTTATGTGACAGGATGAGGCGTACATATTTGCCGAAGGGCCTCCGATATCCGTAATCGTGCCGGAAAATTTGGGTTTTGCTGCGATCTTTTTGATTTCCTTCAGAACGGATTGTTTGCTGCGGGACACAATCTCCGGGCCCTGGTGTGCGGTAATGGAGCAGAATGAACATCGCCCGTAGCAGCCCCGGTGCGACGTGATGGAATTCTCTATCATCCGGAATGCCGGGATGTCGGTGTACTGCGGATGGGGTGCACGTTCAAACGGAAGCGCGTAGATGGCATCCAGTTCTTCCTGCGTCAGCAGTCTCCGGGGGAACTGAACAAGGTGACGGGTGTCCTGTGGCTGTATCAGGGGATTGAGATCACGGTTTTTGTAAAACAGGGCAAATGCTATCTTAAATGATCTCTCCTTGTCTCTCACGTCGGCAAATGAGGGAAGCGTAATTGCTTTCGGGACGCCTTCAGCGGATTTTCTGATGACTGCTGTCCCCGGTATCTCCATTGTCTCCGGGCTCTGTCCATCTGACAAGGCCCGTATACAGTCGACGAGAGGGTATTCACCCATGCCGTATATCAGGATGTCGGCCTTTGCATCAAAGAGGATGCTTCTCCTCACCGAATCTGACCACCAGTCATAGTGCGCAATTCTTCGCATCGAGGCTTCAATACCGCCGATAATGATGGGCACTTCACGACAGACACTTTTGATCTGGTTGGTGTAGACATTGATTGTTCTGTCAGGCCGGATACGGTATCTTTTCCCGTCTCCTTTTTGTGAGAAATATGGCACTCCTTTTTCGCAGTATGCATCATCACCGCGGGGGATTTTCGATGCAGTATAGTTCATCACCATGGAGTCCATCGCTCCGCCGGAGACGGCAAAAGCGATCTTTGGCACTCCTAATGCAAGGAACGATTCCGGGTCTCTCCATTTTGGCTGGGATATAATGCCGACCCGGTATCCTTTGGATTCAAGCATTCTGCTGAGAGTAGCCATGGCAAATGAGGGGTGGTCAACGTAGGCATCCGGTGTAACAATGACTACATCGCACTGATCCCAGTTGCGCTGCTTCATCTCTTTTTTGGTCGTTGGAAGGAACATAGATTATTCACGTTTTTTCATTTTTTTGTGTGTGGTTATAACACCGGTTTTCTCTACACTGATTTTTCAGGCAACCATGCGGGGTGTTCCCGGTGGTATGCATTTTCTGTTTGAAAATTACTGCATACTACTATGTTGACTAATTAGAAGAATGTCTGCTAAACTGAATCGATGGTGTGGGTGCAGTGGAAAGGTATAGGTGAATCCGTTATCGTTCAGATAACAGATTTTTTAAAAAATTGGTGTATGGTATGATGGGTTTAGATCCAGCCACGGAGTTTCATTGCATCAACAACACGGGTTACTGCAACAGCGTATGCTCCCATACGCATGTTTACATTGTGGTTCTTTGATGCATAGAGCACTTCATGGTATGCCTTGGTCATCTTCTTGTCGAGGCGTTCATACACTTCCTCAGCAGTCCAGTAATACATGTACATGTTCTGGACCATCTCGAAGTATGATGCTGTCACTCCGCCTGCATTGCAGAGGAAGTCGGGTATGACATGCACTCCGTTATTGTACAGGATTTCATCCGCTTCAGGCGTTGTCGGACCATTTGCAAGTTCTGCAAGGATTTTTGCTTTAATATTTCCTGCATTATCTTTTGTAATTGCATTTTCAAGCGCAGCCGGGATAATTATGTCAACATCAAGCTCAAGAACTTCGTTGTTGGTGATAGTCTGGGTATTTGGAGCATTGATGACAGATTTGGTCTCTGCCTTGTGTTTTATTACTTCTTGGATGTTAAGGCCGTCCGGGTTGTAGACACCGCCTTTCGAGTCACTGACAGCCACAACTGTTGCACCAAAGAATTCCTGTGACAGTGTTGCAACAGATGAACCTACATTTCCAAATCCCTGGATTGCTATGGTTGTTTTTGAAAGATCAATGCCCAGTTCTTTTGATGCCTCACGAATGGTGTACATGCCACCCATTGCAGTCGCATCGCCACGACCGGCTGAACCGCCTGCTATGATCGGCTTGCCTGTAAGGACGCCGAACTGGTTTTTTCCGGATAATTTTGAGTATTCATCCATCATCCAGACCATGATCTGCGGGGTGGTATATACATCAGGTGCCAGGACATCAACATCGGGACCGATGAATTTCCAGATACGGTCGATATATGAGCGGCTCAGGCGTTCAAGTTCTCCTTCTGAGAGTTCTTTTGTATTGCAGATAATACCGCCCTTACCGCCTCCGAGTGGCAGGTCAAGCAGTGCACATTTCCATGTCATCCAGGCAGCAAGTGCTCTCACTGTATCGACTGTTTCTTCAGGGTGGAAACGGATGCCACCTTTCGCAGGGCCAAGTACATTGTTGTACATTACCCTGAATCCCTGGAACACGTTCGTCGTTCCGTCATCCATCTTTACCGGAACAGATACCTGAACCTGTTGCATGGGATTTTCAAGCATCCTTACAACATCATCTTCCAGATCCAGTAATTTGGCACATGCATAAAGTTGTTCCTGTGCCATTTCGAAAGGGTTGTTTTTTTGCATCTTATAACTTCTGGAATATTTTGATTCATTTGACGTTTTAAAAAATTATGCACTTAAGGGATGTACAGATGATGTGGTAAATGACCGGACTTATAATTTGGCCATAAATATTGTATCGAAATTAGTATATCTGAATATGTTATAAAAGATGTATGAAAGTTGGTATTATTGGAGGTACTGGTGATATTGGAAAAGGAATGGCCTTACGTCTTTCACAAAACCATGAGGTGATCATCGGTTCCCGGAAAGAAGAGAAGGCCACTTTGTCATGTGATGCATGTTGTCAGTGTCTGAGAGAACTTAATCTTCCCTTTAATCTTACATCCTCAACGAACCAGGGGGTTGTTGACAATTCTGACATTATTGTTTTCTCAATTCCTTTGGAAACGTTACAGATTACGATTGACTCATTAACCGGGCTTGAAGGAAAACTTGTTGTCAGCCTGATGAATCCGATGGAAAGAAAGGATCACTTCAGGTATGCACCTCCTGAAGAAGGATCTGCTGCTATGCAACTCCAGAAGATACTGCCGGATTCAAAAGTAATCTCCGCATTTAACAATATTCCGGCAAAACAATGGAGCCAGATGTCAGAAATACTGGATTATTCTGTTTGTGTCTGTGGTGATGATGAAGAGGGTAAAAAAATCGTTATGGAACTGGTGAACTCCATATCTGAATTAGAGGCCCTTGATGCAGGACCCCTTGCAGTTTCAGCAACAGTGGAAGCAATAACCCCGCTTGTGATTAACATCGCAAAATACAACAGCATGCGTGATGTGGGCGTCTACTTCAGGTGAAAACTATATTTTTTTAAGTTAATCTGCCCTGATGAACTCTATGTGAGACAGACACAATAAAATACGATTATTTTTGGTAATCCGGCATAGATTCTGAAACAGGATCTCCATAATCTTCAAGCCATTTTGCATCCGGGTTTTTGTTAAAGACCATCAGTTTTCCAATATTGTTTTTATTCTCTGCCTGGTGATATTTCATGTATGTATATTTGTTGTCTGTCGCAATGATCTCAATTTTACCGGATTTATGGGACATAACATATTTCACTCTCTTGGCCAGCCCGGAGCAGTTTATTTTAGCCTGTTCAATTATTCGGTATGCTTCTTCAACCGGAACGGAGAAATGCTGGTTGCCTGTTGTGGGCCTGCACTGGAAGATGTAGTATGGTGAAACACCGATAGCTGCAAGTTTACTCAGGAGTTCTCCGAGCACATCGGGGTCATCATTTATCCCACGGAGTATTGGTGTCTGGTTTGTTGGTTTTGCACCTGCTTTTGTCAGAAGATCAATTGCTTCTACTGCGGCTTCTGTCAGTTCCCTCGGGTGGTTGAACTGTGTCATTATGTAAATACGCTTGTCTTTTGTGCTGTATTTTTCAATCATTTCGAGGAGGGCAGGGTCACCTGTGATGCGGTATGGATCATATGCAGGCATCTTGCTTCCGATTCTGATGATTTTTACGTGTTCAATCTCCCGTAACTGTTGGATAATCGGTTCCAGTTTTGATGTTGCCAGCATCAGGGGATCTCCGCCGGTCATCAGAATATTTGAGATCTCAGGATGATTTTTTATATATTCAATATTTTCAGGAAGATTTTTTATCATCTCTGACTCTGACTCTGCATCCATAAAGATACGTTTCCTGAAACAGAATCTGCATATCCCGCCACAGACCTCACTCACCAGCAGTAATGCGGTCGGACCATATTTATGCTGGACACCGGGAAGTACCGTATTACTGCTTTCAGTTGATGGATCAAGTTCTCCCCATTTGTCAAGTTCATCCTGTTCCGGAAAAATGATACGTCGTATCGGGTCATTTATGTCTGCCCAGTCAATGAGTGAGAGGTAATATTCACTTGCCCTGAATGGAAACATTTCTTCAACCTGTCTGAGTTTTTCGGCATCATCTTCTGAGATTTCTTTTATGTCATCAATTTTTGTTATGTATCTGGTATGCGTCATCTGTTCACCTGATTTTTAGATATGGGTCAATGGAAAAAGGAATGGGTTTATGCATCAAAGATACGGTAACCTGACTATTATGTCTATGATTGTTACTTTATTAACTTTGGCCATATAAAATGAATGATGGAGGATATTGTAAATATATAGTGATTCAGGTCATCTTATAAAATGGTTTGGCCATTTTATTCCAGATTCACTGTAGATGTATCCACATATGCTGCATTTCCATGATGACATCATATCCCCCGGGAGTGTGCCGGTTAACCGTCCGTTACCAGATAAAAAAGAGACGGTTCTTCAAAAAGGAGGGAATATTTAACTGAAAGATCATTCTGATGCAAATGCTTCTGTCTCAAGCATAAGATTCCCAAATATTATTTTTTCAAGGATCTGTGCAGCATACTTTATCTTCTGCATCTCATCGCTGTCTTCATACCGGTGTATATCTGCATACACCTGAAGGCGCACGAGTCCGAATCGGAAATGGTCCAGTCCATCTCCTTCCAGTTTAATGGCTTTATAGTATATTGGTTCAATTGACTGGGGCAATATCTCAATATTTTCAAGACAGGGTATAATCATCTGGTATATGTCAAGTACCTCGCCATTTCCGGAAATGATCCCGATATAGTCCATGAAATATTACTCCTTTGTTGACGGTGCTATTGGTTTCTGATATTGATAAATATCCGCATTGCAGTGTCAGGGGAAAAAAAGAAAAAAATGTATTACTCTTTCAGTTCTTTGAGAATGTTGTCCATTACCGCATCAACTTTTTCCCATGTTGCCTGATGCTGTTCATCCCCTGCTTTTCTGAGAATGAATGGCCGACCCTCATCGCCTGCCTTGCGCATTTCAGGATCGATTGGTATTGAACCGAGGTACGGTACTTTCAGTTCCTCTGCAGCTTTTTTGCCTCCTCCCTTTCCAAAGAGGTCAATTTCATCACCACAGTGCGGACAGACCATCCCGCTCATGTTTTCAATGATACCGATGACACGCAGATCAAGCTGTTGAATGAATTTAACAGCCTTTGTCGAATCCATCACGGCAACATCCTGTGGGGTTGTGACAATGACCGCACCATCAATATTGGGCGCGAGCTGTGCAATAGCAAGTGCCTCATCACCGGTACCGGGCGGGAGGTCAACGATGAGATATTCCATATCCCCCCAGTTCACATCTTCCAGGAACTGTTTGATTGCGGTAAATTTCATTGGACCGCGCCAGACAACCGGGCTGGAGGTGTCCGGGAGTAAAAAGGCCATTGAGACGACACCGAGTTTTCCTGTGAGGCGTACTGGTTCAATCGTTTTTCCGTCACGTGATTCAAGGCGTTTGTCTTCAATACCCAGCATCTTAGGGATGTTTGGTCCGTGAATGTCAAGATCAACAATCCCTGTGTCATATCCCTTATTGGCAAGTGACATGGCGAGATTTGTTGCGACAGTGCTCTTTCCAACTCCTCCCTTGCCTGAAAGAACGAGAATGATGTGCTTTACACTGATCTCTACCCGCTGTATGCCACTGGTCTTCTTCTCTGGATCCGTACACGTGGACGCGGTTGCGCATGATGAACAGTTTCCATCGCATGCCTGTTCTGAATTTTCGGTATTTTCTGTCATAATATTCTCCTTACTGTATTCATGAATGATTTTCTTTCATTCGACCTGCATAAATCTATATATGTTCTCAATACTCAGACTGATATATTTGCTTATTTTTTTGTCATTAAAATGATGTCTGAAACATCACGGGTTTATTCTGTTTTTGTATTCCGAACCCTGTCAGGGTTGATGAAGGGTTTTATATCCAGAACGGGGTATTATCGATTGCATCCAGTCCACGGACGGTTAAGACCGTTCCACTGATCTGAACGAGATCGACCAGTTCAAGGGCAATGGGGTTCGGGCGTCCCGGTGACCTGATGGAAAAGACACCCCGTTCTCCAGTCTGTCCCGGTGGTGTTGCCCTGAGCAATGAACGTTCTGCCCTGTCAAACCAGCAGAGAACAACGAGTTGTCTGCATTGCTCAATTGTGTATAATGCATCCCTGTATTCCGGGAATATATGAATCTCAGATAACTGATCCGAAAGCTGTCCCTGCCGGGGTGCATCACCAGGCGTTGTATAGGGTGATCTGACAATTCCTACAGGTTTGAGCTTTATTTCTGGTATGCTGACGATATCTTCGTCAAATGGTGTTGTATCGCTCTTTTGCATCCTGTCAAGCGTCTCATTGCACATCCTGTCAGCGATGCTGATGTTTTTATTTGAGCGCGGCACATTTTCAAAAGAGACCGAATCAAATTTTTTGACGATTGCAATTGTTTTCATATACAGGTCTCTCAGGCAGCGATCTCTGACCTTGTATTCACCTCTGAGCTGACGAATAATCAGCTGACTGTCGGAGTAGAGAAGAATATTTCTGAACCCCTGCTCTTCTGCATCTGAGAGTGCATGTATCACTGCGTAATATTCGGCCTGATTGTTTGTTGCATATGCACAGTACCCTGAATTCCTTGTTTCGATTATTCCATTATTCAGTATAATGTAGGCCCACGCTGATCTTCCCGGATTCCCGCGCGAGGCGCCGTCAGTGTATATTACAGCAGACTTGTCCTTCATGTTCAGAGGTGTATTGTTAAACAAGATATTTAATTCGATTACCGGACGGGTGTGTTGTTTGTCTGTAATCTTATTTTTAAAAGAGTCTGATCGTGTTTTTGCTGCAGAATTCAGTTATGTCCTGAGTGGATAATTGTCGTCAAAAGGACCTTTATTCTTTAAGTTCTCTCCGGACGCATCTGCATATGTCACAGATGGTAACACTGCTGTCACCGTTGATGAGTGACCAGGCCCACCGGTCAATTACTGCATTAAGATCCTCTGATATTTCGATGCATTTGCATCCGCGTTTTCTGCTGACATACTGGGATACGGCAGCAGGGGTCAGGCCCATATATCCTGCAACGCATTTCTGGGTAAGTCCTCTCTGGATTACCATTCTGGATACGACTTCGGCCCGTATCTGTGGCAGATACAGACGTACCATCTCATCACAAATCAAAATGTCACAGGACGGCTGCTTCATGCAGTTGCCTTCTGCGTTTCTTCAGAAGTCAGTACGTCCTTGATCTGATAGAGAACCTGACGGGCGTCTCTGAAGTTGAATTTCTCGATGATAAGTCCGCTCTCTTTTAGTTTTTTTATTGCATACCTGACCGTTCGTGGTGAAATATCTATTTCCTGCGTCACCTGCTTGAATGTCCTTGCCTGTCCGTCCTTCAGAAGAGCCAATACCCGCTGGGAAGATGGGGGGAGCCGCACTTTGTTAACGCTGTTAATGGCTTGCATATTATATAATTAACGCCGTTAACATATATACCTGCCGTCAACTGCCCACGGCTAAAGTCGTGGGCTTCCTGCCCGCTTTTTTCGTAAGATCTGTGTTTTTTTGTGCGGTTCCTTCCGCTGCTGATGGCAATGAAATTTCTGAAGCATTTATACCGGGCACAAAGTGTGTGCCCGAAGAGAAATGCACTTCTGATAACAGAGAGAACTGATACATATGGTCAGGCTCGACAGAATTGAATGTGTAAAACTTCTGGTTTCTGTTGGTGCCGGAATGATCGCAGGGAATGTTGCCCGGAATTATTCTGGTGACGGGATTGCCGGTTTCTTTGCGACCGTAGTTGTTCTGGTTATTGTATATAGTGCACTCGATGTTGCAGACCGAGCATACATGCACAGGAAAAAAAATAGTTGACTCCGGGCTTTGCTGAAAGAAAGACATAATGCAACTGATTGCACACAGGGATCGTCTGTGCGGGGGTATTGCCCTGTCTCTGATCTGACTACCTGCGTATGACCCTTATTATGAGGGAAGAGGATATCGTCCGGCATCTGGCGGATGATGGGACCATATATGAAACTGTCCGGGACGACCTGCTCAGGGATCTTGAACGTGACAGGGAAGCCCTGGAAAAGCATGTGTATAATATATTCTGAACTTTTTTTGTGTATGCCTGTGTGGTATCATACCGGAAATGCTTTTGACATAGGAGATTAAGAGAAAATTAACGCATGAAACAGGGATATATTCAGGTCTACACGGGAGAGGGTAAAGGAAAGACAACGGCGGCTCTTGGTGTTAGTGTCCGGTCTCTTGTTGCCGGATACCGGGTGTATTTCGCTCAGTTCATCAAGGGGGTGCAGACAGGGGAGCTCTCTCTTCCGTCGCATTTCCCGGAATTTACTATTGTACAGTACGGGGAGGGGCGGTTTATCGAGGGGCAGCCGGAAGAGAGTGACATCATCGCTGCCAGAGAAGGGCTGGATGTCTGTGCTGAAATACTCCGGTCGGGTGAGTATGACCTTGTCGTCCTGGATGAGATCAACGTGGCACTCTACTACGGGCTATTTGAACTCTCAGATGTGATGGCCGCTCTCACCGGCAGGGCTCCTCATGTTGATGTGATCTGCACCGGAAGGTATGCACCACCTGAATTAATTGAGGCAGCCGATCTTGTCACGGAGATGAAAAAGATAAAACATTACTATGCGGCCGGTGTGCGGGCCCGCAGGGGTATTGAGTTTTAATCCGCTCTGTCGGGGTCTTCCGGCAGAAGACCCCGTGCAATGATACGTGCCACACGCACGGGTTCGGGTATTTTTCCCTGAGCGGTAAAGATATTGCAGGCATGGACGGCATCTGCAAGGGAGATGCCTTCTGCACGAAGATATACGGTCTCACCTGTTGAGAGCTGGCAGGTCTTTCTTTTTCCTAAGGAGAGGTATGCTGCAAGTCTTTCCTCATCTCCGGGGAAGTGGTGGCTGATGTCATCTTCAAGGCCGGGTGAATCTTCATATGTGACCGATATGACCGGAAGCCCTGTCTGTTGGTGCAGCTGCATGATGTTGATGACATTAAACCAGGAGATGACCGTGCCACCCAGCATGATGGCCTGTATGTCGTCCCGTGCAAGGCGGTTCCATATGGCAAGGACGGCGTCTGTTGCGTCCATGCCTCCGACGGTGGCATGTGAGAAGGTGCAGCCGTCGATGATTCTGTCCCGCCGCATGACAATACCACAGACGAGGGACTGTTCCCGTCCGCGGTAGCTCTCTGCGATTCCCAGTATCCGGATGCCTTTTTTCTCGAAGTGAAGCATCTGTTCTGATCTCCTCCTCTCTTATTCCCCCCTCTTTGATCCCCTATTCTCTTATTTCTTTCTCTGCAGGAATATGGCGCCAGCCCCTATTGCAAGAATCACTACGGCGGCAATGATGATCAGGGCATCGGGTGCTTTGTTTTCATCATAGAGTCTCTGGGCGGTCTTCAGGTTTTCTTCGGGAGGTATTGCATCAGGGTAGGGGGCGATATATGCGTCCTGTGATTCCGTTGCCTTGGTGAGTATGAAGACGGCATCCGAATACTTTCCCAGTTGTATGAGTATCATGCCCTTGGTATTGAGGTAATTGATGTGATCGGGCCTGAGGATGAGAGCGGTGTCAGCGGCAACCAGGGCATTTTTCGGGTCGCCTTCTCCCAGGAGGCCTGATGCGATGATATTGTATGCACTGGCGTTACCCGATTCGAGTTTGAGGGCAGCTTCCGCATCCATTCGTGCATTATGGTAATCGCTGAGCGCCAGGTAGGTATATCCACGGTTCAGGTATGCCGCGACATTGTCAGGATCTTTCTCAACAGCAACGGATGCCGCAGCCAGTGCCTCGTCATACTTTCCCATCTTCCTGAGGGAGTATCCCCATTTGCACCAGACATCGGCTGGCACAGGATCGTCTGTCTCATCAATCTCATCTTTCTCAGCATTCCGGGTGATCAGTTCTGCATACGCAGCGGCCCGCGGCCAGTTGCCTTCATCGAATGCCGCGTCCATCGTTGCAATGGCTTTGGTGACATTCAGTTCAGCGGGGACGGCGGTGAGGCCGGGAGTGGCTGCGAGGGTTGGGTGGACGGCTATTATTGCTAATCCTGCGATGAGGAGGAGTGCCAGAATTACGGGTATATTGGTTCTCTTATTTTCGGTATTTTTCATTGTTAGAAGTTCAGTACACGGGTGGAAATAAATAGGTAATGAATGGGTTTGGCCATGATGGTAGGTCAGCGTGATCGCATAGACGTGCTGCCCGGTTCGTTTGATTACGATCCCGGATTATATCCCCACCGTGTGCGTGAATCTCTGACGAGAGCGTCCGCGGGATGAGGCAGAGGGGAACAGGCCCGGCCCTGATGCTCTTCCCTGCAGCAGCCGTGGTGTTTATATTTTTTGCCGCCGACCGTTCATCGGCAGTTCCCGACATCCCACTGTTGGCGCAGGATTTTGTGGTGGGGCTGCCCTCTCCTGTCAGCGCTGCGGGTCGCATGTCCGCACCTCCCTGTTCGGCATCACCAGCCGTGATCTTCCTTCTGCGATTCGATTCTCCCGGACACGCACTGATGGCTGGTCAGGGCGGGAATTCAGGCCGGTTTTTGTTTCGTTTTTTCGATTTCTTCGTTCTCTTTCATGGAGAGAATCTCCTGTGCACGATTGTTTTATGCACAGAAACAGAGGGGATGGCAGATGGCATAAAGAAAAAGTCTGCGTGGTGAAAGGGAACAGATAAGCGGCACGGGAAGACGGTGATTACCCGTGTCTGGTGGAACGATTCATGATGGCTGGAAGTGCGGAGCGATTCCAGAGTAATTGTAGTAATGTCAACAGAAGAGGATGGAAATCTAAAATCCTGTACTGACACATCAATCCTTTTTTAGTAACCCTCTGCTCACCCTCTTTGACCCCACGGTGTCGGACTCTCTGTTTTTTACCCCCTGTTTTGGGGAATTGGGGGGTGGAATGGACGTATTTTCTGCTCTTTTTTACTGCCGGGAAATGACGGCTGTAATACCTGTTATTTGCTAAAATGAAGATTTATTGCGGACTAATAAGGGGTCGCTATTGGCGAATATTTTGAGAGGATGTGCATGTCGTCTCCGGCTGAGAAAGGCCCTCTCCGGGCTTCTGTGTGGACGCGTTTTCCGGAGTACAGGCCCTTTTTGGGGGTTATTTAAGCGTTGCTTAACCAGATGCCGGGCATTTGCCCCGATGACGAGTATACTGCACCGCCGTTACCGGGATAACGAACGGCACATCCTGTGTCCGTCATCTGGAATATGAACCCGGTGGAGTTTTCATCAGATTGGTGCATCTGTCTTCAGTCACTAACTGAGTCATATAATGGGAAGATATTCACCCTCTCCTATCCGACGGAGTTCGTATGTACAAAAAATTCCGCCGTCTCCTCTGGAAAATAATGATTGTAATTCTTCTCTTTCTCAATATGTACAAGATTGCCGGAACGGAGTTTATCAATGTGCCATGATATTGTGGGTCCGGATACTTTTGTATATTCCGAGATATCTTTTTTCGTGCAGCCGGGATGTGCAGTTATATATCCAAAAATATCACGGGTGGTCTCACCGTCCAGAACAGACATGGCGAGCTGGCATTCAGGGCTGTATTTATGGTGATTTTCAAAGTAATGCCGTTGTTTCGTTATTTTTTGGGAAATGATGATCCCTTCCCGTTCCAGGATTTCCAGATGGTGCCGCAGGGAACTGCGGTTAATTCCGGTTACCGTCTCCATTTCGGTTGCTATTATGCCGGGATTTTTCTGTATTTCCTCATAAATTTTTGTTCTCCGTTCATTCTCCAGAATAGTTTTCTTTTCAATCTGACGAACACCGAGAAAAGCACCTGATAGTATTGCGAGGAGACTGCCGAACGGTATTAGAATCGGGATATTTATTGCAATAAATGAGGTGATATGAGATTTTAACGGAAGTTCCCACCATTCGACAACATACACCACATCTTCTCTGGTAAGATCCGGTGGGTCTGCACTTGGTGTGACAATAATATTTGAGTGTACTGAAGCCTGATTGGCATAGGCAATGATCACAATACATACAATTGTAATGATTGTCCCTTTCAGATCCATAATATATTATATAAAAAACGAGGTATTTAGTTTGCCGGTATTACAACAATGAGTAACTGACAGATGATCCAAAAACCTCTCTCCCATATACCCTGAGTTCCCAGTCACCCATGGGAAGAAAGCCTGAGGACGGTTTTATGTCAATGTCAATCACGCCGTCCTTTACCGAACTATCGTACAGGTCAGTGTAGTGTCCGACAAAGTTGTCACCCGGTTTATATACATACAATTCAAGATCTCCAAAGTGTTCATCCCAGGTCAATGTAACGTCAATTTTTGACGTAAAGGGCCAAACGTACCTTGAATGGACGATCATCTCTCCCTGGGTGATCTGGTTTTGTACTTTTGAACCTGAAAGATCGGGATTGTACTCGTCAACCGAAGGTATGACGATAATATCACCCGTCTCAACTTTTTCCATCACATCGCCCGCTGTTGCAGGTGCAATGAACAGTGCCGCAAGGAGAAGGACTGCCAGTAAAAATGAACTCTTTCCTGCCATGACTATGAGATTATAAATTTATGGTATATTGCTGTTCTGGCCACATCATCTAAATGGGTATTTCTATTTAGACGATTTGGCCTGAAGAGGTTATGTATGATGAAGTGAAATGATTTTTCGGTGGATCTGATTCTTCCTGAAAATGGGGGGGGATTGGTCTGCCTGCCGTAAAAAGTAAAGAGATGATAAAATGAAAATGAAAAAAGGAATAACAGGCTGGGACACAACCCCAAAAGTACTTTAACCTATAAAAACCCGAGATATATGTAAGGAATCCTGAATGACGGATTCTTTGAGGTTATTATGGCTC
>NZ_JAAAWJ010000002.1 GCF_009914725.1 Methanogenium sp. MK-MG | reverse complement strand
CACGCTGACAAGGGTTGGTGTGCCATTGAAGTCTGCCACAGGTGCAGGACCTGAGACCATGATATTGGTCGGTGCAGAGGTGTCGGATGCCGGGGTGGTCGCGTCATCCGTCACAGTCAGAAAGACATTGTAACTGCCCGAGTCCGAGTAGGTGTAGGTTGGGTTCTGAAGGGCTGATGTACCGCCATCGCCGAAGTCCCAGGCCCAGGTGACAATGTTTGCACCGGCAAATGCCTGTGAGGTGTCGGTGAAGGTTACAGTCAGGGGTTTATCACCGGTCGTCACATTGGCAGTGAACGATGCAGCGGGTGCGGGTCCGGTGACCGTGATATAGTCATTCATCGTCATCGTGTCCGATCCGCCAGCGTTGGTGACCGTCAGGCTGACATTGTAGATGCCGGAAAGGAGGTACACATAGGATGGACTCTGTTCGGTTGACGTGCCGATTGTGTCACCAAAGTCCCAAGCCCAGGCGGTGATGTTGTATCCGCTGGATAAATCGACGAAGTCAACAGTATTGTTTGCCTCAAGGAAGCGGGGAGCAGCACTGAATAACACCACCGGTGCGTCCTGCACAGAGACGGTTACGGTGTCCTGGAAGGAATCTGAACCACCGCTGTTCGTTGCCGTGAGGTTCACGGTGTAGGTGCCTGCGACTGCATAGGCGTGTACCGGGACTGAGATGGTTGCCGTTGCACCGTCACCAAAGTCCCAGAAGTAGGTATCAACAATACCCGTGGATGCGTCGGTGAAGGTGACTGGATTACCAGCCAGGGGAGCTGCAGGGTCGAAGGTGAAGTTTGCCACCGGTGGGTCAGTACGCACGGTGATGTAATTGGTCTTTACTTCAGCATCATTACCGGCTTCATTGGTTGCCGTCAGGGTGACGGTGTGGGTGCCGGATGTAGTGTAGGTATAGACCGGGCTCTGGTCGGCTGAAGTGCCCCCATCTCCGAAGTCCCATGCCCAGCTGTCGATGAGTCCGACGGGTGTGGATGCATCGGTGAAGGTGACTGCATCACCACGATCGATTGTTGTTGGTGCACCGCTGAATGCTGCAACCGGCACGGGCAGGTCATAGGTGACTGTGATGGAATATGAACGTATAAGCGGAACTGGACCATAGTTCGGTACTTCGTAATACCCAGTTCCTGTTGCACTCCCTGCGACCATCATATCATGGGTATCACTGGTATCAGAGAGATTCACCAGTGTGATGGAGGTAATGGTGCTCAGATAGTCTGCATCAGCAACCGGATCCCATGTAATGGTAAAAGGTACTGTTGGAGCATCATCATCCGGTCTCATAGCCAGATTGAATACGGTTACATCGTTTCCCGGAGTAAGAGGTGCATTCAGAGCCTGAATGAATCTCGTAGAATTAAAAACTCCCTCAGATTCATAAATCTTAAGATTTGCGTAATATGTAGTGCCATCCGGGTTTGCTGGCGGACCCACCATATCATATATCCTGTTGTCGACATAATCTGTTGTCACAAGATTACAACCAAAATTTAGCCCAGCGGACACTGGATCTAAAGTGGTCTTAATTGTGTAATTCCAGTTCTTTTCCTCTGCTGCAACCGGCACTGCGAGGAGTGCCAGTACGACCAGAAGGATTAATAATTGTTTTCTCATTCAAAACCTCTCCATTTCACTATAAGTGAATGTCAACTATAAGAAATTTAGTGGTGTTATTTTAATTTAAATCTATTGTTTCCTTAAATAGATTGCCAGAAATATTCCTGCCCCTGCAAACGGAATTGCTGCCGAAATTGGAGACTGGGTGGGCGTGGCTGTGGTATTTGCAGGTACTGCCACCGTCATACCCGGTTCAGCGTTTCCGGTTGGCACCGGTATTGCTGTGGCTGCTGCGGTCGCTGCAGTGTTTTTTTCCGTCTGCACCGCAGTTGACACAGGTGTCGGCGGCACCGGCGTATCCCCCGGTACCTGGGTTGATGTTGCGGTCACCACTATGGGCGGACGATAGGTGATACTACCCACATCCACAGGGTCACTGCCGGCTGCTGCCGCAGTGATCATGATATAATGTCTACCGGGCACAAGAGAGAGACTCTGCTGCAGACTCATGTCTATCGCCTGCCGGGAGATGACGTCACTGCCAATCACGCTCACCGGTGTAAGATTGAGGGAGACAGGTGGCTGATCCCAGGTGACGGAGATCTCCTCATCAGACTGTATATATAGCTGCCATCCGGCCTCAGGCCTGACATCTGTATAAAGTTCTCTAAAATGTCCGTCTGTGACAAAATAGGCAAACTTTGTCATAACCGGTACCGGGGGTGGCGCAATAACATCCACATCACTGTCCACTTGTGCAGTGGAATTTGGTTCAATTCCATACTCCAGTTCAAAGGTGGTTTGATCCGTTGTGACGTCAATACCTGCAGTCCACGCGCTGGCCGGAACTGCTGTCGCCAGAAACACGCCGCACAGGATGCAGATCATCTTATACATACGATGCATATTTTTTTCATCTCCTCACTACTTTTTTCAGTAGTGAATAATTGTGTTTCCCCCTATTTACGGTTCGCGACAGAAGGTTCCCACAGGTAAAACCATCAGAACACGACTTTTTGCCCTGTAAATTATAAAAAAAGGGCTCTGTAGAAATGCCGCCGGAATAAAACAGAGAATGAACGGGCGGCCATCAGGGCCGGGCCGGGCCGGTCCCGCCCATCTCATCCCGGCAGACACTCTTCTCAAAAGACCCATGCACACGTCGGGTAATCCCTCCCCTTTTTTTTATCCCTTTTCCCACCCTCTTTGACCCCCTGTGTTGGGGAATCGGGGGATAGAATGGACGTATTTTCTGCTCTTTTTCACTGCCGGAAAAATACGGCTATTTTGCCTTTTATTTGCTAAAAATACGGTTTGTTGCAGACTACTGAGCGGTCGCTATTGACGGAAATTTTGGGAGGATGTATAGACTGTCCCGACTGAGAACTGCCCGCTCCGGGCTTCTGTGTGGACATGTTTTTCCGGGACAAAGATCCACATGGCAGGAGCAGAATCACCATTCTGCCGAACAGAGGAGTTAACGCCAGTTATAGGCCATCTTCTTCTCTTTTATGTGATCTCTGTTTTCTCGGATGATTCCTGCAAGGCCGAAAAAGAGAGATCATTTGGCTCCGGCACAATACTGAAACCCGACAGGGAGTAATCCCTGCGTTTGCAGGCATTCAGCTGAGCAGAAGAAGGCCGGGTGCTGTCGCTGAGACCCAGTAACCGTTTCCGGCAGATATCTCACTGCCGGTGACATACTGCCCAAGTGACGAGTCATACCAGTACACCGGACCTGCCAGGATTCCTTCCGGGACGGTGGTGAAGTTTTCCGTCAGGCGGTCTGCTGCAACTGAACCAACAAAATTCCATCCCGCAGTGAGGGGAATCTGGTACATGCCGAGTGCCTCCCCGGTGAGACGGAGATCTTCAGGCAGCGTGCCTGCCACCCAGTATCCGGTACCGGGCTGAACTGAGTCTGCGGTTGTTGCCACATACTGCCCCAGAATCGGGTCATATGAGTACAGGGTCGTGGACATATTGGAAGTGAGCAGAACATCACTGCCCCGTGCCGGGAAGGAGACCATATTCCACCCGCCGGATACGGGTATGTCAATTGTATAGGAAAGGGAAACCGGGCCGGAGACCTGCAGCCCTGCCGGCAGTGTGCCTGTGGCATACCCGAATTCATCCTCAACAATCACATCCCATGCACCGGTGGCGGCGCCCTCCAGATTAAATCCGCAGCGGATGACAGCAGGGGACTCCACAAAGACATAGTCCGGTGCCCGGTCTGTCTCCCCCGCCATCCGGAGAGTAACCATTGGCGTCCCGTAAAATCCATCCCCGGTGAGGCCTGTGATATAGACACTCCCTGTTGAAGAGACGACCGCCGGGTCAATGCCGGTGACGGAGATGTCTGCTGTGACCAGGAGGGCATCCGCCTCTGTGACATTTTCACTGTCAGGATTCGTGACACAGAGGTCATAGATACCAGGTGACACTCCCGCAAAGTCCACCGTGCAGAAGAGTTCATCCGCTGCACCACAGGTCACAGACTCCGGCACAACCGACCTGCCGGAGGTGACATTGTGGAAGACAAGGGAAGACGTCTCCTGAAATCCGGTCCCCTGCACGGTGAGAGTATGGACAAACCCGGTTGAGACCGTGGCAGGTGAAATGCCAGAGATCTGAAGTCCGGCCCGCCCTGTGGTGAATGCCTTGAGACAGACGTTGGTGGTTGTATCAAAAACGCTACTATCCGTAAAACTGGTCGTATCCACATAATACGAACCGTCTGCACTCACATAACTCTGTCCGGGAACGGCAGATGCCTTCGAGGTATATGTTCCTGATTTTTCCAGCGGAATGGGAAATGTGTCATACCCATAGGCGGCCCTCACCGCAACAGAGAACGTATCTCCTGCACTGAGCACCACCGGGGTCGGGAGGGGAATGGTATAATACCCCGGATACGGAAGAGACCCGGTCTCTGTTGCAACCGGCCCGCCGGAGTCGGTGACATTCCCGTCCGGGTTCACATAGACCCGTATCTCATACTCCATTCCCTCACCGGTGGCGTAGAAACTGACCGCATCCAGCGTTTCCCTGCTGTCTGACGTGAATACATTGGCAAACCAGCTCTCCCGGTGACTTCCATACGAGGCTGAATCGGTCCATCCAAGAGGATCATACTGGTAATTGCAGTCATACGCGTCCGCATCACCGGCAGTATAGAGTACAATATCGGGGCGGGCATTCCGTCCAAGGTTCTCGTCATAATACGAGATATAGAAGTAGCCGTCAATGCCTGAGGAGGTGCCCCAGCTGTTTTTACAGATGAAGGCACCGTCTCCTGCAGGCGTGTTCCGGAAGTTGGTGCGTGAGAAGGTGTCATTCCAACCGACAATGAGAATGGCATGCCCGCCTGCCGAATCACCCCCGGAAGGAAAATAATAGGTCGCATAAGAATGGCCGTCGTATGACCCGACATAATCCCAGTTCCAGAGGACTGAGACCCGCAGGCCTCCTTCCTCCATGAGATACTGCTTAATCAGATCATTTTCGAGCGGACCGGCGGGACCATCAGACCGTGGCGGAAGGATGGTGACATTCTGGGTGTGCATGACAGGGGAGAGACCGGACGGAGATACTGAGGATTCAGGTGAATACGGGTCCGCAGACTCAGACACCGGGCCGCCCCAGCGGGCGAGGTATGCCGTTGACATCGCAGCATTGCCACCCTGGCAGGCACCCAGATCCCACCCGGCGTCAGAGTTTTCAGACATCAGATTCTTCATATTGTTTTCAGACAGGTCCCAGATGACCCCGGTGTCGGAGAGCACCCAGGATTCAAGAGACCCGATCGCCGCAAAGGCCCAGCATGCACCACAGGCATCCTGATCTTTGACCGGCGTCACCCGCCCCACATCAACGAGACTGAAGTACGGAACGGACGGTGCGGCAGCGTCAGCAAAACACGCCTCTGCCTGCATCGTATCAGGCGACCAGACTATCTGCACCTGTCCGGGTATATCCCCAAAACTGTGGTCATCAGTCAGTGCAGGACAGAAGTCTGCCGTACAGGCATCCACACTATCATCCACAGATATGGAGTTCAGCTGTGACATATACTCAGTAAAATATGGGTTTACCGGGGCTATTTCACCTGAAATATCTGCTGCGACAGCTACAGACACCATCAAAACTGCAGACAGGCAGATGATAAAAAGAGAGACAAGATATGGTCTACGGGTCATCGTGATCCAATAATAATCATCCGGGAAATTTATTGACTTTTGTATCGGCACTTTTGAGGAATACTCCGGGATATCCGGGTAAATAAGAGAAAAACCCAGAGGTACTATGTTTTCAGAATGAGGTTGTCACATCCGGACATACTCCCTCACCCGGTCGCGAAACACAAAAATGGCCGGACACAGATATGCAAAATTCCGGAACGGGAACGGTAAAAAAAAGATATGGGTTTTTACGGGATGGTGATTACATCATGCCAGGCGGCATTCCGCCCATTCCGCCCATGCCACCCATTCCGCCCATGGCAGCCATCTCTTCAGGTGAAGGTCCGGCGCCGGCTCCGGAGGATGCAATGACATCGTCAATGCGCAGGATCATCACAGCAGCCTCAGCTGCGGATGAAATAGCCTGTGTCTTTACCCGCATTGGCTCGATGACACCTGCAGCCAGCATGTCAACGGCCTTTGCCTCAAAGACATCAAGACCTGCGGTCTTGCGGCCTGCTTCGTGCTCAGAGCGGAGCTCAACGAGCATGTCAATGGGGTCAAGACCTGCATTCTCTGCAAGGGTGCGGGGGATGATCTCCAGTGCTGTTGCAAATGCCTCAATCGCCAGCTGTGCACGACCGCCGACGGTTGCTGCGTACTCACGGAGACGCAGGGACAGCTCAACTTCCGGTGCACCGCCGCCAGCGACGAACTTCTTGTCTTCCACTGCAACAGAGACCACACGGAGTGCGTCTTCCAGTGCACGGTCAAGTTCATCGACAACGTGTTCTGTGCCACCGCGGACAATGAGGGTCACTGCCTTCGGGTTGATGCTCTCGGTCACAAAGATCATCTCCTCTCCGGAGACCTTCTTCTCCTCGACACGGCCTGCTGCACCGAGTTCAGACTCCATGATTGCGTCAATGGAAGAGACGACAGATGCACCGGTTGCACGGGAGAGCTTTGTCATGTCAGACTTCTTGACACGGCGAATTGCAAGCACACCTGACTTTGCAAGGTAGTGCTGTGCGATGTCATCGATGCCCTTCTGGCAGATGAGAACATTTGCACCGGAGTTGATGACCTTGTCGACTATTGCCCTGATCATCTTCTCTTCTTCGTCCAGGAACATCTGGAGCTGGTCCGGGCTGGTGATGGAGATCTCTGCGTCAACTTCAGTCTTCTTGTACTCGACCGGAGCATTGAGAAGCAGAATCTTTGCGTTCTCGACAAGCTTTGGCATGCCGGGGTGGACACGCTCTTTGTCGATAACAACACCCTCGATGATCTCAGAGTCATCAATTGTGCCGCCGACCTTCTTCTCAACCTTGATGAAGTCCATGTCAACGGTGTTGTCTTCCTCAGCGACCATGGTGACAGCGCGAACGACGAGTTCACAGAGCTTTTCCTTTGCAGCCTCTGCTCCTTTGCCGGTCATTGCGGTGTCGGCGATCTTTCTGAGCATCTCAACATCGTCAGCTCTCACATCAATTGCAATCTCTTTGATCAGTTCCTGTGCCTTGTCTGCTGCGAGGCGGTATCCGTGTGCAATGACAGTTGGGTGGACATCCTGCTCGAGGAGATCCTCTGCCCGCTTCAGGAGTTCACCTGCAACAACAACTGCGGTTGTTGTTCCGTCGCCGACCTCATCGTCCTGGGTCTTTGCGACTTCGACCATCATCTTTGCTGCCGGGTGCTCGATGTCCATCTCTTTAAGGATGGTCACACCATCGTTGGTGATGACGACATCACCGATAGTGTCAACAAGCATTTTGTCCATGCCCTTCGGACCGAGAGTGGTCCGGACGGCACCTGCAACGGCTTTTGCGGCTGCGATGTTAGAGCTCTGAGCATCGCGGCCACGGGTTCTCTGGCTGCCTTCTTTCAGAATGAAAATCGGCTGGCCTCCAAGATTTGCTGCCATAATAATTACCAAATGCGATACAAAAATAGGTTTGTAGTTCTATATATAGATTGTCAATCGTCGATCAGATGTATGAGGTCGGATCCTGATTCAAGGGACTTAAATTTTGACTCACCGATAATCAGAGCAATACCGATCCTCTTTTGCTTATTGTAGCCTTTTATCACGCACACCGCACGTGAATTGGTGATGTTTGAAAGATTCGCGATAAGGGCCGCACGCCGCATCACTTTCTGCGCAGGACCGTAACAGGTGAGAATGGTATCATCACCATAGAACGCAAGGCCCTCAAAGGGTGCATTCCGGGTACTGAAGTATTCCACACCAATCCGGCTGAAACCGGGAGACTGTTCCTTAGAACGCTCCCTTATCCCGTCCTCAAACGGATTTGAGTGAGAGAGGAGATCGATAGCCTCCACAAGTGCTGCATCAAAGATCTCTTCCATCCGACAGGCAATATCAAGGGTCGTGCCCATCCCGCTTTCGTACTTTGATATGGTCCGCCGCGAGACACCAAGAGCAGAGGCAAGATCACCCAGTGACATCTGTGAATCTTCCCGCAGCGTTCGGAGAAGGCCGCCATTGATATTTACATACAGGCCGCCCGGCTGTGCGTAGACAAGCGGAGGTATCTCTTCGACGAATAAGTCATAGAGCGTCATGGCACTGGTGGAGACAATACCGTACCTCAGGTATACCGCACCCCGTTCAAGTTCGGCATCCCGGGCCTTTTCACCGACAACCAGTGGTTTTCCCTTGAGGAAGTGTGCAATCGCCGCCAGTTCATGGGCAATCTCCTCGCTCATGCTGTCGATGTGCACCACTGCCTTGATGACAAGTAGTTCGTCATCCCTCCGCGCAATCAGATCAAAACTTCGCGGACGCATTCCACATCGTTCGGATACGGCATATCCTGCCATAATGAGAACACTTGTGACTCTCTGGAGTAACCGTTCATATGACATCTGGCTATAAACTGTTATAGCAGCGAACTCCATATAAAGAGTGGCTTTTATGCGTATCGGCATTGATGACACTGACTCTCCGGCAGGCATGTGCACTACATATCTCGGAGCTGTGCTTATACACCGGCTCAGAGAGGCAGGAATAAGGGTAACCGGGCAGCGCATCGTCCGCCTGAATCCTAATGTAATATATAAGACACGAGGAAACGCAGCCATCTGTATTGAGGCAGAGGGAGACGCAGACGAGGCATTCCGGATTGCATCGGCATGTATCGAAGAGCTGGCAGAATTTGATGAGGAAAAGACAAATCCCGGCCTTGTTGTAGCTGAAAAAAAGCTACCTGTCTCGTTTTACCTGCAGGCGGTCACCGGATTCTGCACCATCGAAGAGGCAGAAGCCGTCTGCCATGCGGCAGGGGCCAGGGTCAAAAAATGGAAGAACGGGAGGGGCATCATCGGGGCGACTGCCGGTATTGCAGCAGAACAGGCAGATATGACCTGGGAACTGCTCACATACCGCAGTCATACGGACAAAGGGGAGCGAACCGTTGAAACAGAAAGTCTCTTTCGCGCAGAAGAGGAGACCTTCCCTCATACCTGGGACACGGTGGATACAGAAAACAACTGCATCGTCTGTTTCCCTCACACCCCCGATCCGGTCATCTTCGGCATTCGCGGAGAATCCCCGGAATGGGTGACGAGAGCTCGCGGATACGTGCACTCTCAGAAACCGGTGATGGAGGTCATCTACCATACCAACCAGGGGACAGATGCCCACCTGCTGGATGGAACCATCGCATCACTTGTCGATGGATGTTCATACCGCCTCACCGGAGTCGTTGCAGATACACCAGTGACAGGACGCGGGGGGCATGTCTCATTTCTTCTCAGTGACACGTCCGGGAAAGTTCGGTGTATGGCATACGAACCCACCAAAGGATTCCGTGACATCATCCGCAGCCTTGCACCGGGTGATGAAATACTCATATGCGGCAGTTACAAAAACGAGAGCATCAACCTGGAAAAGATCCGGGTGATCACCTGCCCGGAGATTGTCAGGCAGCGCCCGCCTCTCTGCCCCTCCTGCGGGAAGAGAATGAAGAGCGACGGCGTAGATAAAGGATGGAAATGCCGCCGGTGTAAAACACGGGCAGAGGAACCGGAGACTATCCATGAACCCCGGACGGTATCGCCCGGCTGGTATGAAGTCCCGCCGTCCGCACGCCGCCACCTGGCAAAACCTCTCTGCCGGGGCATACCACCTGCATAACCTCATGCAGGATATACTCCCTGTGGCTGCCGGAAAAATCTAACCGGAGAAAGACAGGGTTTCTGTCTTACGACAATTCCCGGTACCAGGAGAATACGCCTCCTCCCGAACCAGCATTTTTTCCGGTGCCCGTTCGTTTTAATGCAGTATCCTACCAATACTGCTACTGGTTATATGGACGGCGAAAAGGGTAAGACTGTCTGCACCAGCCCGGTCGTACAGGCGCGGGTCAGGGCAGGCATGACGGTGGCTGAACTGGTGGAAGAACTGGGAAAGGCCGGAGCATATAATGGTGGATATCTCGCGCGGGCGACAGATATCTGCACTGAGATGTTCACAGATACGGAGACAACACGGTTTCTGGGCCTTGCGGGAGCAATGGTTCCCGGCGGAATGGGGGGAATTGTGGAAGACCTCATTCGTGACGGCTACGTCGATGTGCTGGTCTCAACCGGCGCCAACCTCACTCATGACATCATCGAGGCCATCGGGTGCCATCACTACCACGGCACCGAGATCTGTGATGACGATGAACTCTACGAAGAAGAGATCAACCGGATTTATGACATTTACCTGCCATCGGACGCATTCATATCGTTTGAGGAGTTCATGCAGGAGACTCTCGGAGAACTGACAGACGGAACCACCCTCTCAATATCCGGTCTTCTGCGCCACATCGGAGAACACCTTGACACAGGTATTCTTGCAGCAGCAGCAGAAGCAGATATTCCAATATACTGTCCTGCCATCCAGGACTCAATGATCGGCCTGCAGTACTGGCTCTTCGGCCAGACACGAAAAGTAACAATTGACGCGTTTGCCGATATGAACGGGCTGATGGACACCTGTTTCACGGCAAAAAAGGCAGGCGCATTTCTTATCGGCGGCGGCGTGCCGAAGAACTATATCTTCCAGAGTATGCTCATGACACCAAATGGCTTTGATTACGCCGTTCAGCTCACCGGTGACCGGCCTGACCTCGGCGGACTCTCCGGGGCGACGCTGGATGAAGCAAAGTCATGGGGCAAGGTGACAGGCGAGGCACGTGCCCAGACGGTCTATGGGGACGCGACCATCAACCTGCCGCTGATCATTGCCGCCGTGCGGGAGAGAATCGAGCATGCCTGAACTGATTCTCGCCCTGGATGTCCTCAGCCGTAGTGAGGCGCTCAGCGTGGCAGAGGCCGCTGCCCCCCACCTGGATGCCATCAAGATTGGCTACCCGCTGGTGCTTGCAGCAGGGCTTGATATTGCAGGGCCCCTAAGCGAATTCGGCATCCCTCTCATCGCCGACTTCAAGGTGGCTGATATTCCGAACACCAACCGGCTCATTGCAGAACAGGTCTTTGCAGCCGGATTCTCTGCGATCATCTGCCAGGGATTCTGCGGGAGTGACTCTGTCGCCGCCTGTGTGGAGACAGCGGACGACGCCGGAGGGGAATGCTATGTCGTCACCGAGATGAGCCATCCCGGCGCCCTTGAATTTCTGAGCGGGAAGAATGCCGAACTCCTGGCACAGATGGCCGTCGATGCCGGTGCCCACGGCATCATTGCACCTGCCACCCGCCCCGAACGTGTGCAGGCCCTGCGCACAATCATTGGGGATAAAAAGATTCTCTCCCCTGGTGTCGGCGCACAGGGCGGCGACCCGGCGGTTATTGCCCCGCTGATTGACGGCATGATCGTGGGGAGAGCCATCTACACCGCAGCAGATCCGGCAGAGGCAGCACGTGCCTATGCCGCGTTCCGCCGATGATGAGTGACCGATTCTGATGCAGGCCACCGCGGCCCGCAGGTGATGAACCCTATGAGTCACCTGAGGCACATTCATTTTTATGCCACTTTTTTCTCCCACCGTCCCGCATCCCGGAAGAATTAAATGGACCATTTCTGCCTTCACTGCACATCGCGGCACAAACCGGAATAGAGCGCATAAATGCCGGGAAAAGAGCGCATTGCCATATTGCCATGCAAATCAGAGATTTTCCGGATGGCTATACCAATCATTTTATCTGTCCGGTCGCTGAAAATATTTCCATGAACTGGACACCAGAACAACTCAGCCTTAAAAAAAAATACCCCACTCTTGAAGATATTCCGGTTGAAGAGCGCAGGTACAAATGCCACACCTGCCACCACGTTGTCGATGAACATCCGTGCCCCTGCTGCGGTGAGACAGAACTTGAAATCATGTGCCCGCTCGACCACTGTCACTGTAGTCACAATATCACTGAGACTATCGAATACTGTCCCCTATGCGGCAAGCCCGTCTGCCCGGAATGCGGCAGTCATGATGTATCCCAGGTTTCCCGTGTGACAGGCTACCTTGCAGATGTATCCGGATGGAACCAGGGCAAACAGCAGGAACTCAAAGACCGCTCCCGCTACACTGTTGCCTGATATTTCCGACAAATATCTTTTTTCAATTCGCATTGTTTTTCCATATCGGATACAATATATACTCAGATATGCGGTATTTTCTCAGAGACAGAGCACTTTTTATCCGCGGTGCATTCACTGCAGTCATGTCGGGCACACAGGATACTGACAGAGATGGCAGAATCACCCACATATCAACAATCATCGCCACCCATCTGCCCCGGACCAATACAAAAGAGGATACTGACTTTGTTATTGGGAGTCTCCTCAGGAAAAGCGGATATGTTGCTGACGCAGTCAGTCTGCCGGTCCCCGTCACCATAGACCGGCTCTGCATCTTTGCGTTCGATGGCATCATGGTATTTATTCTTGCACGGCCGGATCAGCCGGGAGAGCGTCCCGATCCGGTTACCATCATTGTCTGCTGCCGTGAACCAGTCCCCGAGTCGGGCCTCAGAACACTTCTGGCGACCGCTGAAGAGGCAATACACCAGGCATTCATCTCGGCCGGATACCCTGCCGCCGAACCTGAAACAGATTCTGTTCTCATCTGTTGCGAAGAAACGAAAGAATCCCCGGATGTTCATGAACGTCTGGCACGGGCACAGGCACTTGTGTCCGGGACAATCGCATATGGCCTCCCCGAGACATGGACTGTCAGCGAGATGCAGTTCCAGAGAAAACCAGCATTCTATATCCACAGTTCCATCGGCGGCGATTGCTGGTCACGATGGAATCCCGACGGATGCCCGTATTATCCCTGCCATCCGTCCTGCGAAGGCCAGCGCTGTGATTTCTGCTACTGCCCTCTCTACCCTTGTGGTGATGAATCACAGGGGAAATGGCTGGAACGCGAAAATGGAGGACGGATATGGTCATGTGAAGGGTGCATACTTGTCCATACCCCCACCGTTGCAGACTACCTGACCCGGCACCCCGAGGCATCCCTCGAAGAACTCAAAAATGTACTGAAAAAAGAAAAGAATAACGAATAATATATCTTTATTCTTCCATGCCCAGAGCTTCAAGAAGCTCATCCAGGGGAATCCCATGACCAAGTGCTGCCTGCCTCAGAGACTCCCCGTTTGCAAGAGCACAGCCGATACATCCCATCCCAAATCTGAAAAGGACATCCACTGCTTCCGGCTTCTCTTTTAATATCTCTGCTATAGTGCTATCTGCGGTAACAGCCATGGCCTGCTTGTTTGACATCCAGAGTATTTATTGATATATCTCAGTCCCTGACACCGGCATTACTTTCGCTCCGCATGGACAGGTATTAATGACCAGTCACGGATACAGATACCAAACCAATCAGGTATTATGTATCGCATGATGAACACTAAATAATCAGAAAAAAACCACGGAGATGTATAATGGATAAGATAACCGAAACAGCAGAAAGAATCTCCAGAACAATTGAAGAACGGGGAGGAACGCAGGATACGGAAAAGATTGAGGCAAAACTTCGTCTCCTCATCAATGAATTTTTCCTCACGGCAGAAGATGCCGAACGTCAGGTGACAAATGAGGTGATGCGCGAACAGCAGATCCCGGTACAGCGTGACGCAGAAGATAAAAAGCAGATCGCAGAGCTTCAGCCAAATGACTGGGCCACCATTGAAGGAAAAGTGGTCATGATTGCCGCCGGAGGAAACCCTGCAATCGCACAGCGGGGAATCATTGCAGATGAAACCGGTGCAGTAGAATTCGTTATCTGGGATAAAGCGCAGCTCACACCTCTCGAAGAGAATGCATGGTACAGGATAGAATCCTGTGTTGCGGATGAATACAAAGAAAAACTCAGCATCAAACTGCACTCCGGCACAAATGTTGTCCCGGTTCCGGGGATGAGCAGGATTGTCAGCCAGGACTGGCACCAGATTGCAGAAAAAATGGCAGGGACATCCAAAGATACACCCAAACTGAAAACCATCGCATCACTGAAACCCGATGAATGGACGACCATTGAAGGAAAGGTGACAAAGGTGTCAGAAGGTGGGAGTCCCGCAATTTCACAGCGGGGGATCATTGCAGATGCAACAGATGCCATTGAATTTGTCATATGGAGTAAAGCAGAGCTTTCCCCTCTCGAAGAAGGGAACTGGTACAGGATCGAATCTGCTGTTGCGGACATATATAAGGAAAAACTAAACCTGAAATTCCATTCGGGTACGAAAATAACCACGATTTCTGATACAGGAACAACAGTTTCACCAGCAGCAGATGAGATGGGGGCGACACTGAAAACCGTTTCAGGCAATCCGGATGAAGTCAGCGAAATCGCATCCGCAAAGCCGAATGACTGGGTGACAGTGGAAGGAAAGATTGTCGCCCTTCAGCCATCACCCAGCCCTGCAATTGCACAGAAAGGCATCATTGCAGACGGAAGCGGTGCAATGGAGTTTGTTGTCTGGGAAAAAGCCGGGGCAGAACCACTTGAAGAACACAAATGGTACAGGATTGAGAAGGCAACCATCGATGAATACCGTGGTGCACCAAGCATGAATATTCAATCCGGCACAGTGATTTCCTCCATTACTGAAGACCGCTCTTTAATGCCGGTCATCACCACCATTGCAGACCTCGCCCCGGGTGTTGCCTGTGTCCGGGTGAAGATGCTTGACAACTGGGAAGTGCGTTCTGATCGGATGTTCCAGACAGGCCTTGTCGGTGATGAAACCGGCCGGATGAAATTTGTTGTCTGGAAGAACCGTGACGAAGAGACACAGGAAACCTCACTTGAAGAGGATAAGGTCTATAGCATCTATTATGCAGGCGTTGATGAGTACAACGAACGATATTCCCTCAATCTCTCCGGGGCGACCATCTTTGAAGAGGAAGGAGCGGATATTGATATCGGAAGTGACGGACGCGACGAGACAATATCCGGCGTTGTTATCCATATGAGCGCAGGATCCGGCCTGATAAAACGCTGCAGGGCGGAAGGCTGCAACCGGGCCCTTTCCCGCCAGAATTTCTGCCCGGTGCATGAAATGCAGCAGGAGTTCCGGTATGATCTCAGGATAACCGGTGTCATCGATGATGGCATCACTGCAAAGAACGTCATCATGCAACGGGATGCTGTCGAGAAAGCAACCGGCCTCACCCTTGAAAAGGCAATTGAAATTGCAGAGGTCTCACCGCTCGGACCGGATGATGTCTTTATGCAGTTCCACGACCGCCTGATGGGAAGATACATCACCTGCAATGGTCTGGACATTGATGGCACCATTATTGTCCGTGATGCTGATTCTGTGAACCTTATTACTTATGACCAGGGAGAACACGCGATGCTGATAAACCGGGCCGAAGGCCTGAAAGGAGGTGATCTCTCATGAACACACCAAAAGAGAGCCAGCGCCGCTACATACGTGAACCCGCCCGGAGAGCATTCGCAGCAGAAGTGCGGGAAGTTCGTCTCACCTTCAAAGACGGAGAAGACGAGAAGAGCCCGGTGTATGTCATGCTCCCCAGCGGAATACGCTGTAACCGCCTCTTCTTCTGTGGCCAGGTGACACGAAAAGAACTGAAAGGAGAAGAGAATACGTTTTATTCTGTGCGGGTGCAGGATCCGACCGGGATATTCTTTGTCAGTGCCGGCATGTACCAGCCTGAGGCAAAGCAGCAGATTTCACGTATTGATGAGAGTGCATGGGTAGCAGTCGTTGGAAAAGCACAGGTACGTGACACCCCTGATGGCGCAACCTTTGTATCAATCCGGGCAGAATCAGTTGCAGAAATTGATGAGGATACCTACCGGAAATGGGTGGACGAAACAGCGGGCCAGACGCTTGACCGTGCTGATGCCTTCGACCAGACTGAAGACAGCAAAAAGGCACATGAGTTCTATGCAAACGACCCGGAAACCTACCGCCAGATGGCACTCCAGGCACTCCAGCGGATAACATTCTAAAACCTTTTTTTCACCAGTGCAGCATACTGAATGATATGTGAGAGAAACGGGCAGCACGGAAAGCAATATCAGAGCAGGTCCGGATCATCGCGTGGGAATCCACCATCTGTTTTGAAAATATTCTGATTTATTTTCCCGGTGAAACAGGCCCCTTCCATTTACCTTTCAGTTCGGGATAATTACGAAGAATTTTGCTCACTGTGCTTCGGGAAACACTGAAGATACGGCACACTTCACCAATTGTCTTTCCTGACCGCCGTGCTGCCAGAAGGTCGGACACCCCCTTCTCATCCAGGGCCTGCGGACGTCCCGGCCGGCGGCTGGAGACAGTAATGCTTTTTTTCCCCTGTTTTCCCTTTGAATGCCAGGCTGAAAACTGATCCAGATAACGGGAAAAGGCAATAACCGCTTCCCGCCGTTCATCGGAATCATACCCGCCTGAAATAAAATCACCCTGGGCCCAGTATGGGATATACCCGCTTTTCAGGATCATAGAGAGGTCACTGATGAATGTATCAGGCATTTTTAGCGTGACAGCCAGATCATGGAATATAATATTGGAGATCCCATTGTCTTCACAATAATCCAGCATTTCAATAAATTTCATGCGATTTGAGGCAGGAATAGCAGGATACTGATTATCATAAAAAATTCGGTCGATATCAAACCGGTATTTACAGAAATTTTCAATATCATTCTTTTGTTTCTCAAAATCAGCGGGTTTGCGGCTGTTAAGATATACCACTGACTGTTGTTTCATTGCATCACATCACATCAAAGACTGGATACGAGATATTCTTCGACAAACATGTGAACTACCTCTGGGCTAAAGACCCAGAGGCTTCCTGCTTCATTCCCCGGACTTATGTCCGTGAGTCCACAGGCCCAACCCCTCGTTCCGAAGGTGTTAATTTCCTATCAAATTCCAATTAGATTTTGTTTATCAAGTGCGAATTTCCTGATATTAATTGCAGCATTAATGTCCCTATCATGGGTTGAACCACAATCAGGACATACCCAATCTCTGTCAGCCAGTGTTAATCCCCTATTGTAGTAACCACAATTACTGCATATTCTGGTAGAAGGTTCAAACTGACCGATGCGCAGGATGGTTTTTCCCTGTCGCTGTGCTTTATACTTTAATTGAGTAACAAACGAACTCCACGATGCATCAGCAATATGCTGTGCTAATTTGTGATTTTTTAACATCCCCGCAACATTCAGTGTTTCCAGCGCAATTGCCTGGTTCTCGCATACTAATCTAAAAGAAAGTTTATGCTGGAAATCATTTCTTTGGTTGTGGATCTTTTCGTGAAGTTTCGCCACTGCTTTTTTTGCTTTATTTCTGTTATTGGAACCTTTTTGCTTTCTGCTTAACCGTCTTTGTAATACCTTCATTCGCAGAAGATATGCTTTCAGATGCCTCGGATTATCAATTTTTTCCCCATTGGACAAAACTGCAAAATCTTTGATGCCGACATCAATACCAATGGTCGTGTTTTCATCAAACTGTTGCGCCTCTGGTTGTTCCAACCCATCGTCCACCAGAATACTAATGTAAAACTGACCAGTTGGAGTTAACGACACTGTTGTGGTTTTACCCACACCCTCATATCCCCGGTGCAGTTTCGTTTTAACCCACCCGATTTTAGGCAACCGAATCTTATGGGTTTCAAAATTTACAGCATATCCCTGTGGGACGGAGAATGATTGTACCGGATGTTTCCGCGATTTGAATGTTGGAAAACCGTTTTTCTCTCTGAAGAAACGGGTGAACGCATTTTCGAGATTTAATGTAGCACCCTGTAAAGACTGAGAATTGATATTTTTTAACCAGACATGTTCTGACTTTAAATCAGGAAGCATTTTGTTCAGAGTAAATCTCGATACGGGTTTATTTTCCGATTCATATGCCCTAATCTTATTTTCCAAAGCCCAATTGTAAACAAACCTACAAGCTCCGAAATGTTGAAAGAACAATTTTTTTTGTTCTTTGTTGGGATACATTCGATACCTGCAGGCTTTCAACATGCACACCCATTCATGATTTAATATAATATAGGTGTTGTGATAGTATAGACCTAAAATGACCACGCTTACATCCCCTTGGCTAAAGACCAAGGGGATTTACGCTTTATTTATAAATAAATTTGGTTGCAGTGAACTGACATTATTTCCCTGCGATGATGCGTCCACACCACCGCCGGATATGTATGCTGAATTTACCCGTAAATGAACCAAAGCACGACGTTACAACAACCATTGCAGCAACGACCGGGACAACAGCAGGGGACCCGTATAACAGTGCCAGAAGGATCGAAAATTCACCACGGGATGCGGTATCTGTCCATATATCAATTCCGGAGAGAACTCTTCCATGAACGGCCTTACCTATGACCAGAGCTGAGACGAGTTTGGTGATAATTGCAAGAACGATCACTGACGCGAGGATGAGAAGAGAGGGTACACCGGAAAAACTGACAGATATCCCGAAAAATACGAAAAATATGACGAGAAATACCTCCCTGAACGGACGGGCAACCGCTTCGGCACGGTCAGCTGCTGCAAGGGAGACGGCTGAACCGAGAATGATGACAAACAGGCTGTCAGGGACACCTGTCACTTCTGAGACCGCGACTGCCACTACAACAGCCAGAAACACGGCAAGTATCGGGAGTTCGTCTTCCCGTGCAAAGAACTGCCGGAGGCGTCCCTGGAATTTCCACACACAGGCAAAGGCTGCTATCGCCACACAAAGGATAATCCCAATGATGCGGAACGGTGAGACCTCCTGTGCCGTAAACAGGATCAGCAGTGCCACAAGCATAATATCCTCAAAGACCATCAGCCAGATCACCGTATCAGATTCACGAAACCCAAGTTTCCGGTTGTCAATCAGTGATGAGAGCGCGATGGCTGAACTTGAAATATAAAATGCTCCGGCGAGCACCACTGCATCATAAAGGGGCAGTCCGATGCAGAATGCCACCGCAAATCCGGCGGCGAAGTTGACACAGAGATCAATAATCCCGGCGATGAGAAATGAGCCACGCCGTTTTGCCACTTCACCCGGGTGGAGATGAAGGCCCATTGTAAAGAGGAGAAACAACAGGCCCATATGGGCAATCCATTCAGAAACATCAGACGTCTCTACAATGCCAAGGCCCGCAGTCCCCAGGAGCAGGCCGGTGATGATATAGAACGGGATGGGCGGAACGGCATACCGCCGGCAGATGAGTGCCACTCCCACACATGCTGCCAGTGCGATGGCGATTCCTTCCATTCCGTCTACTCCATGAATTCCTGCTCAAATGTCCTGATCTGATCTGATTCGCCGATGACAACAACGGCATCTCCTGCCATAAACCTGAAATCAGGACGGGGATTAACGGTATTTTTTCCATCACGGGAAACCGCGAGAACCGTTACTCCGGTACGGGACCGGATATTGAGATCAGTAATTGATTTTCCGGAAAGCTGTTCACGGATGATATAGGTGTGCACCACAATCCTGAGGTCTGCAAGAGCAGAGAATGCAATCTCCACCCCTTCCTCCTCTGCCTCCATGATGGCGCCGGTGAGAACATTGCCCAGCCTCCGTGTCTCCATCGGATTCAGGTCTGCTGCATAACACTCCGGACATTGTGCCGGCTGGGTGTACAGCTGGACTCTGCCATTTGGCATGAAGATGACAGAGATGAGATCTCCGCTCTCTGTCTCCAGTTCATATTTCGTCCCGATGCCGGGAAGCACCTGGTGAAAGAACCCCATACCTCAGAATATGGGACGAGAGCATTAATGTATACCGGTAAAGAAATAATCAACGTGAAACCTGAGTCGTTCTGTGCGCCGCACACAGGAGGTAAATATCAATGAAACCACCAGCCGGGAAAAGACTGAAGACAGCAGATATCGCAGAGATGACAGGCATCCCGGAAGAAGGCATACGTGATATTGCCAGGCGCCACGGTAACCGGATTCCTTCGCAGAAGGTGGGCCGGATTCAGATTTATGATGAAAAGGCAGCCGGTATATTTACTGCAATTGCAGATGAAGAAGGCGGAGAACAGAGATCCCCGTCCCCGAGTAAGGAAGAGGGGGCCGGACCGGCAGTGGAGGAAAAGGGGAAAAACGTTGCTTTGTCCCGCCTCAGCAGTATTTCAAAAACACGCGAAGAGAAAGAGAAGACGGCGAAGGCCACAACCGGTCAGACATATCCTGCAGGCCGTCTGCCGACTCAGCTCATCAATACCGTAGCAATGCAGGGCCAGCAGTTCTCCCGGTTTGCAGACAGGCTCACTGCACTGGAAGTGGCAGCGACTGCTGACCGGGAAGCATCCAAAGAACGAATAGAACGACTTGAGCGTCAGGTCGCTGCACTCCAGGAACAGATGGAAGCAGTGGACTCCTGGATTGAGCATGTTGACCACAGACTGGATGCAGGAGACATACGAACAAAAGAGCTTGCAGAAGATACACAGACCTGGACGGAATATGTCAGGCACGAGCTTGCATACCTCAGGCTGTCCTGGTGGAAACGAAGACAGCAAAAATAATTCTTTTTTCTGAAATGCGTCCGTATCCGACTCAGTAAATGTTACATTTACATTGCCGGTGATACTGATCTCTCTGGCTAAAAAAATAAAAAAAAAGATTATCTCTTCTTCATTGCCGCATATCCGGCAACACCGAAGACTGCACAGATGAGTGCAAGTGTTGTGAAGATACTGCCTGATGCAGGCGTCTCTTCTGTAGCAGTACTGCCTCCTGTTGTGGCTGTGGGTGCAGGTGTCATCGTTGCACCGGTCTCTTTTGCACTGACCGCAACGAGACCATAGCCATCATAGAGAACAGAGGATTCTGCTGTGAATGTGCCATCATCTGCTGCTGTCGGCAGGAGAACAGCAGTGCCGTCAGACCGGTAACCGGCAATGACAACATTGTCCACACCGCCGCTGCTCTCTATCCAGAGGGCAGGTGCGGTCAGGGTAACTGTTGCACTGCTGGCGGATACATCAGAGACGGTGAGCGGCATAATAAACGCCACATCACCGGCTGTCTTTCCGGCAGACAGTGCTGCCTGCTTCAGTCCGTTTTCAACAGTTACCGGAACGGTGCCGGTAAGGGATACTGCAATGTCAGATTCAGATGCGGGAACTCCAGGGAAGTCAATCGTGACTGCACCCTGCACGGCACCAATGCCGCTGATAGTGGCAGTTACGGAATCTCCTTCATAGAAGACACGGGTGACTTCACCAGTGATGAGATTCCCGTCCTCAGTGACCCCGGCAGTCAGGACATGAAGAATGCCGCCGGGCATTCGGACCTGAATATCTGTTCCGGTGATGACAATCACTGCATCATTGACCTCTGCGACAAGACGGTCGATTTTAACCGTCCTGGTTCCGTCAGCAGTGCTGAAGGTCACCGCAGAGGAGACAATGGTGTATGATTTACCTGTGTCAGGTTCTGTGACAGCAGGGGTCGGAGTAGCTGTTGGAGTCCAGTCAGGAGCATCATTGTCACCGTCACCGGAAACCGATGGGGATGACACTGCTGCCATACCAAAGAGAGAGAGTCCGTTTGGTGAGAGTGCCTCAAAGATCATCAGGCCCTCTGCATCATAGCCGGTGAAGGTGGTCTCAAGAACTTCAGTGACGCCCTCTTCACCGTGGCGGATGATCTGAATTTCAGGAATACCACCATGTGTGGAAACCCATGCAGGCGTTACTGCCATTCTGATGACTGCACTGGTGATGTCCTCACCGTTTGCGATGCCGGTTTTCTGGATGTTAAGCGTGTAAGCCACATCCCGGATGCCGACACCCTCTTCTGCTGCAGCAATCTGGAAGTATGTGAGCATCTCAGAGGAGGGTTCCTTTGCAATCATTGATCTGATGGTTGCATTCTCTCCCGGCATGCCGGTCAGATTAACCATAAATCCTGCGGTGACATTTCCGACTTCAGGAACCATGCCTGATGCAGGAACACCTGTTGCAATGACACCGGTAACACTACCGGTTGCAGCGGTTGCATTCTCTGTTACACCCGTTGTTCCGATGAGCATGCTTTCCCAGCCATTGCCGGCAGGGAAGATTGCAATGTTTGAACCGTCCACATCTACATTACCACCGGTAAGGTTGACGCAGACATTATCACCGTCGGTCATCACACAGGGTGGAACACCATCACAGTCCTCTTCACCGACCGGCAGGCTGCCGATTGGGAAGGTCAGGTCAAGTGTCTCAGTCTGTGCACCCAGGAATACCGGGTGCTGGAGTGCCTCAACACCGTTCACGATGAAGGTTACCGGTTCGCCATAGAGATACTGGCTACCGGTGATGGCAAAGGGTGCGTCAGCGGTTGCATATACATTGGTATCAGCCGTCACACCCTCTCCTGCGGCAACATCACCGATGAATGCCCGGACCGGGACTCCTGCCCCAATGTCTCCCCACTCGGCGGTGACAGCGCCGGAATACTGATCCGGTGCATACGGAAGGTCAAGGATGACCTTTACAACGTTCTTCACGCCCTTCACGCCATCATATTTGGCTGTGACATTCGGACCGACCAGGCACAGTGGCCAGCCGGTTCCATCCTCCGGCCGCATCAGCTGGCCATTGAGCGTGTTTGCAAGTATGTAGTTGTTGTTTGTGATTGTGTTGCGGCTGTCAATTACCGTCTCAAAGCCGTCTTCAGCGATGATATGAATATCATAGCCCTGTTCAGCGAGAGTCTGGTTGTAGGATTTACCCACGTGTGGGTTGGCATCATCAACAAATCCGCAGATCAGCCAGAGTGGCATGCCTGCCCATTCATTACCGGACGCGTCCGTGTAGATGGCCTTGTGATTCCCGGACATGGTACATCCCATCGCACCCTCAAAGAATCCTTTCGAAAGTTCAGCCGGTATGGCACCGAGAGTTGTCAGATTCCATGTCGGATCTGCATAGGTAGTGAGTTCAATCCGTGTCAGCATCTTGGCAGAGAGGCCGGCACAGGACGGAAGACCTGAGTTATAGTGCCAGTACTGGAACGGAATACCTTCAAACATATCCCGCTGGCCGAAGATGTGATCATCGGTTGCAAAGAACAGGCGGAATCCATCGCCGTAATCAGGCATCGCACCGCCCCGGCCTCCACTGTACCATGCAAGGACCGGTTCTCCGATACAGTCTGCCGGTTCGTAGATGACATCATACGAGAATTTGCTTCTCCAGCCGTCTGTTGCAATGAACGTGATCTCAGTGCCGGAATCCATGCCGCCTGCGAGGTCACATAGTTCACGAACAGACGTGCCTTTTATGGCTTCGATGATCTTGAATCCACTGGGATAGGTTTCTGCCATGTCCCACGGGTCTTCCGGCGGGAAACAGAGACCTTCAAACTTGTATTCAGTCACACCATCGCCATAAACCGGCAGGTTGTCTGCCATCCAGTCCCAGGTAAACGTCACGTTGGAAAGTTCTGTGACTCCGTCACTGGCGTACTTCACGATGGTCAGTGGCAGTGAGCCTTCCGGTTTACAGAAGTCGGTCAGTTCAATCTTCGCGAGGTTGCCTACGCTATAGCTTGCCTCCGGCAGGTCAGGGCCAACCAGACGCAGCGGGAAACTGTCCTCAAGGGCTGAACCATTCAGGGTGTTTGCGACAATGAGCCCGTTGTTGCGGGCAACGAGAGCACTCGGGAGGCTCTTGGAATATCCGTCTTCTGCGGTGACAATCACGGTGTAGCCGGCAAGTGCGACTGCATCATTGAAGCCGTCAGCACCATGCGGTGTGCGGTCGTCCACCCATCCGGCGAGGACCCAGAGCGGAATGCCGCCCCACTGTTCACCGGTCTCTTCATTTGTCCAGGTCTGCTGGTGGTGGCATTCAAGTGCCTCTTCAAAGAATGCCTCAGTAATGACACTGGTGATGATTCCCTTCGTGAGAAGGTTGTAGGAACCCTCGGCAGGTTCAGGCGGAATCAGTTCAACCAGATCAATGGTGGTGATATTTGCAATCGCCGAGCCGGTGAATTTACCTTCTGCATCATTCCAGACTGCCGGTCCCACAAGCCGCAGGGGGTAGGGTGCCTTGTCACCTTCGCTTGATAGTGGTTCACCGTTGCAGATGCTTGCAATGATGTAGTCATCCGAGCGTGCCATATCCGCACTGGCAAATTCACGGGAGAATCCGTCACCTGCGATGATCCGGACGGTGTATCCGTCTGCTGCCGCGGTGTCATCGAATGTCCAGTGAGTTGTGGACTCATAGTTGTCAGAAACAGAGGCCATGATCCAGAGCGGGACACCTTCCCAGACATCGCCGTTGCCGTCTGTCCAGGTGACATCGTGCATGCAGAAGTCATTGAACTCTGCTTCGGTCACCACATCGGATATGAGACCGTTTACTGCAAGTTCCCAGCCTGCTGAAGGTTCTGGGACACCGATGAGTTCAATGGTGACAATGTCGCCAACAAGTTTGCCTGCAGACACCTCTGAACCAGACATTCTGAGCGGCCAGCAGGGCTTGTTCTTGTCGCCGATGACCGCAGGAAGTTCAGCGCCGTTGAGGGTATTTGCTAAAAAGATATTCGCATTATCTGCAATATCTGCGGATTCAAAGTTGATTGAATACCCGTCTCCTGAGGTCACTTCAACAGAATATCCCTGCGCTGCAAGGTCACGGTTGAAGGCGCCAGCACCGTGCGTGTTATCGTCATCGACGAGTCCCGCAAGGAAGTAGAGCGGCATGCCGGCCCATGTGCCATCCACATCAGTGTATGATGCAGAGTGACCGCAGCCAACGCCTGACTCAAAGTAGGCCTTGTCGACCGTGAACTCACGGTTACCGTTCTTTACCAGAACAGTCCAGTCTTCACCGGGTGTCGGACCGCTGCCAAAGGTTACATCAATCGTAATGATTGCAACCGCATTGTCGGTTGTCTGGTCATCCTTCGGGCCGAAGTAATACGTAATCACATCCCCGTCTGCAAGGCCTTCGAAATTCGAGATGCCGGTTTCAGTTGAGTAGTAGTCCTGACAGACACCGTTCAGCTGGTAATTCCAGCCAACTCCGTCAGCCTTACTAAATTTGTACCAGGTATCATCTGCGAAGATATCATTCAGAAGAGCAGTGTTTTTATCATCTTTCCAGCCTGCCACATACGTAAATCCACCGTCTGTTGCAGCAGCCTCAAGCGCACCGTGTGGTGTCCACCAGTTGATGTCATAGGCATCTCCATAGGAATCAGTCCAGGAGAAGGTTTCGTCGGCAAGGTTCACGCTGCCGTCATAGATAGACACAGCACCACTGCCAAAGGTTACGTCAATCGTGATGATTGCAACCGCATTGTCGGTTGTCTGGTCATCCTTCGGGCCGAAGTAATACGTGATCACATCCCCGTCTGCAAGGCCTTCGAAATTCGAGATGCCGGTTTCAGTTGAGTAGTAGTCCTGACAGACACCGTTCAGCTGGTAATTCCAGCCAACTCCGTCAGCCTTACTAAATTTGTACCAGGTATCATCTGCGAAGATATCATTCAGAAGAGCAGTGTTTTTATCATCTTTCCAGCCTGCCACATACGTAAATCCACCGTCTGTTGCAGCAGCATCGAGTGCACCGTGTGGTGTCTGCCAGTTGATGTCATAGGCATCTCCATAGGAATCAGTCCAGGAGAAGGTTTCATCGGCAAGAGTCACTGTGCCGTCGAAAATGCTCACAGGTGCTACGGGTACCGGGTCGTCCGTGAGGATCTTAATCTGGTTGATGTTCTGCACACCCAGACCTGTTGTTGCAGGATATACGCCAGAGAAATAGTGCCAGTAATCTTCCGGCATAGTCTCATGCATATCCCAGTTTCCATAGACGTGGGCTCCTTCCGGATTGGTGGTGGTGTCAGCAAAGAAGACATTGCGCATACCATCTGAGTAAGAATCACCAGTCACGGAATTGCCATCTTTCTCCCAGGTTAGCACAATCGAACCCTGACGAGGTTGTGGATTATAGACATTCTCATAGGGGAATGATTTTGAGAATCCATCTGCCGCACGGAGAACAATCACATCTCCGCTTTCGGCACCATCGACAAGTTCACAGAGGTCTTTAATGTCAGTACCTCTGACCGCACCCATGTCCTTACCTTCCCAGTTTATCGTCTCTGTTTCATCCCAGAGAGGATTCGGGTCAAAGGATGGGCCCTGTGCGTAGTAGTGCGTTGTTCCGTCTCCCATCACGGGGAGATTTGCTTCCATCCATGTGGCACTGACAGTCTGTTCATCAAGGACTGTCGTACCGTCTGCTGCAATCTTCTGCACCGTCACTTCTGTTGAAGCAGCACACACCGGTACAGTACATACCACTGCCACCAGAAGCAGGGCAAAAAAGAGGGGCAGACCTCTTTTGTTAATCAAATCAACTAAACTCATATTTATCATTACTCCTGAAATATACCACTTTTATCAGGTAGAATAGTCTCATCACCTGACAGATAAATAAGTTACCAAAACGATGTAAGTTAACTAAAATTTATTAACCATATGTTGTGCAGGATTTTTTCAGACAGTCCCGTATAAATATTCCTCTTGCACTTTTTCAAAAATTTATAAACATCATTCCCGGCTGGTTGCAGGGGCATGACTGTGGACAGTGACAGGAATGGGGAATGACCCCAATCCCGATATGCAGGCAAATACCAAACCGGTGAGAAGGATGGGGAGAAAAAGAGCACAGAGACCGAAAAAGAGAGGTGGCGGCATGCTCCCGTTCAATATCTGTTTCGGTTGATCACACTACCGCATCATACGACATTAAGCAATCCAAAAACCACAACAGAAAAGAAAATGCATGGGCCCGCTGAGATTCGAACTCAGGACCTCCGCCGTGTGAAGGCGACGTCATAACCAACTAGACCACGAGCCCTTTAACCTGCATAGTTAGGCTGTCCAGATGGATAAGGGTTTTGAAAAAATGAAAAAAATGTGGCCAAAATCAGCGAAAATTCGCAGACAAAGCCATTAGAAAAATCAATGACGTCCGGTGCATCACCGGACAAACAGGGCAGAATCCTCTCCTGTGATCTCACTCAGATAGGTGCCTGACCCCAGCCACCATTCATCATTCACCGGCAGCACATAGCCAATCTTCAGTTCATCCAGATTGCCATTGTCAGGGTTTGGCCAGACAAAGACCACAAACCCGCCGCCGTCTGCCGCTGTTTCAGTGAGTGCACGGATATTCTCCATCCCAAACGGACCTTTCCGGTCCATCAGGTTGTCACCCACACGGTCACCCAGATAGGGATGCGCAAGCAGAGTGCCATTATAATCATAGGCATACAGATGGTGACCGTCTGCGTCCACAAACTGACCTGATGCATTTCCTATCGCAGCAAGCGCTGCATCCGTGCCTTCTGCCTGTGCATATCCGGCACCTGCCTCCACGAGTGAGATCATACCAGAGACTGCGGCGGGGCATGCTCCTTCACCCTCAACCGTGAGATCACCAAAGTACATCCCCGAACCGACCCACAGGTCTGCTCCTGCAGGGTATGCATAGCCGATCTTCGGTTCATAGGTCTCACCCGCCGATTCGTTGATGATGCCGCCTGTTGGTGCCGGATAGAGATAGGCAATATATCCGCCGCCGTTTGCTGCGGTCTCCTGTGCGATACGGATCACCGGAAGGCCACGGACATCCGTCCAGTTACCACGGCAGGTCCCGACCACATCCCGTTCATACGGATGTGCACGCAGAATACCGCTATAATCGTAGGCATAGATATACCAGTCACCCTGCGTAAACCGGCCGTCTTTTGCGTCAAACTCTTCCAGCGCCGCCTCAACACCAACCGTCTGCACATACCCGGCTGCATCCTGCACATACGCTTCAAGATCAGCCATCGATGATTGATCATAGACATTCTTCTCCTGCTGTGATGTACATCCGGCAAACGTGACTGCCAGTAGCACGCACAGGCAGATAACAAAGACAACGACCCCCTTCTGCATAGTCTGTGAATTACACCTGAAATCAGAAAAATACACCGGGATCTGCTGAACGACATCATAAGAAAATCAAACAAGACATGAGTGGTATGCAAACATCAAAAAATGATAAAAAACACGGAAAACAAGACACCAAAATTCAGATGCACCGACCGGGAATTGAACCCGGGCTATTGGCTTGGAAGGCCAAAGTCATACCACTAGACCATCGGTGCGCACATCATATCCCTGTGCCTGACAACATTGTCTCTGATTCGTAATAAAGACATATTATCTGAAAAGGGAGAGATCAGGAGAAACCCTTCATCTCCTGTTCAATCTTCTCAAGTGCCGCGAGGCGTTTTTCAAATGGTGGATGGGTGGCAAAGAGTTCCTTGAAACCCTTTCCGGAGAGGGCGGGTAAGATATAGAACATATTTGCGCCGGCCATCTCCTCTTTCTTCTTCACAGGCACCTGATCCATTCTGCCGCTGATCTTAGTGAGGGCAGACCGGAGTGCCGCCGGGTTTCCGGTGATATAAGCACTGCCGCGGTCTGCTGCATACTCACGGTAGCGTGAGAGACTCATCATGAGAATGGTCGCAGCCAGCCAGACAGCAACGGAGACAATTCCCGCAATAATCCATGCACCACCGCCCTCCCGGTTGTCAAATATTGAGTAGAATATCGCATTCTGCATGATCATGGATGCAAGCATCGCAACGAAGGACGCCACCGTCATCGTGAGGATGTCACGGTTCTTCACATGCGAGAGTTCATGGGCAAGCACTGCCTCAAGCTCTTCTCTGTTCAGTGTCCGCATAATGGAGTCAGTCACCGCAACCACTGCATTTTTGGGATTTCGCCCGGTCGCAAAGGCATTTGGTACAGGCGATGGCATCACCGCAATCTTTGGCATCGGAAGGTCTGCCTCCTGGCAGAGTTTTCCTATCATCTGATGAAGTTCAGGATATTCATCTTCTCCCACCACCCGCGCATGGGTGGTCATCAGCACCAGCTTTGCGGAGAAGAAGTACTGTACTAATCCAAATACGACGACAAATGCCAGCAACATCCCAAACGAATTGGGAAGAACCATGTTAAGGAACCCAAGGAAGAACAGGTACACCAACAGGAGCAATGCCCAGGTCATAAAGACACGACCGGTAAGTCCCCAGTCTTTCTTCCATTTCATAATCTTTAATATTTCATCGCCGATCAGATATATCTATTCAGTGTGACAATCTCCGATAATTCCCCTCCATATCGCCCTCTTCATATATCCACAGATCAAATAATGAACTCAAGTATGATACGAAAGGAACTCGATGAAGTGGTAATCAGCCGTGCGATTCTCGCAGAGCAAAACTCTGTCATGATGGACTACCTTGACCTGGATTGCGCAGTCGTCGGGGCAGGCCCTGCAGGACTCACCGCCGCAGCATATCTTGCAGAGGCAGGGGTGAAGACAGGAGTTATTGAGAAGAAACTCTCCGTCGGCGGCGGCATGTGGGGTGGCGGCATGATGTTCCCCCGGATTGTTGTCCAGGACGAGGCACGCCCCATACTCGACAAATTCGGCATCACATACAAAGAGTACCAGGAGAACTACTATGTCGCATCATCTGTTGAGGCAGTCTCCCACCTGACCGCGGCAGCCTGTGACGCGGGAGCGGAATTTTTCAATGTCACCATGGTGGAGGATGTCGTTGTCAAGGGTGACGGACGTGTCTCGGGCCTTGTCATCAACTGGACCGCAGTCGAGATGGCCCACCTCCACGTTGACCCCCTGACCCTCAGGACAAAATATACCATCGATGCCACCGGCCACGATTCAACAGTCGCCCGCCAGGTAAAGAACAAGGGAGGAGACCTTCCCATCGCAGGGGAAGGGTTCATGTGGGCCGACCGTGCCGAGGCAAACATCATCGAACACACAAAGGAAGTATTCCCGGGCCTCATCGTCGCAGGTATGGCGGCAAATGCTGTCGCCGGTGAGACCCGCATGGGTCCCATATTCGGGGGCATGCTCCTTTCTGGAAGACGTGCGGCAGAACTTGTGATTAAAAATCTCTCCTGACCTTTTTTTGGTTCCACGATAAAATCGAGTGCTATAAATATACTGGCTCAAAACCCAGATAGCATGGATACCAAAGGGGAGGCACTTGCAGACGTTGCCTACGGGCTCTTTGAGGTTTTCCTGAACAAAGAGCTACGCAAACAGGGACTCCAGTTATTTGAACTGGTTGAAAACAGCACTGATTTTTCTGGAGAGTTCACCGAGAATTTCGCATTGTTTTCCACCGACTATCCCCTCCTGGCCGATGCACTGACGGGTGAATACGGGTCGGCTGATGCCATCTACCGCCTCTTCACCGAAGGAGAGGGAGTCATTCCCACAAAGACGACAAAGATATTCTGGATTTTTCTTGATGCACCAGGCTACGACCCCGGATGTGTCAGTGCGGAGAAAGCAGGCAAATGGCTCATATTTCTGGAACCCGGCCATACAGATGCAATCTGGAAAAAGATTCGCGATGCAACCGCAGCGGGAGAACTCGGCATATCAACAAAGGTATCAACGGCAAAACAGAATCCGGAGTCACGGGACGATCGGATGGACATCTATGTCTATACCAGAGACTGGGAAGATGAAGAGGACGTCATGCGTATCCGTGAAGTGCTCAGGGACCTCGGCGTCACCGACAGAATCGGCTATAAGCGTAACATCGAGACGTTTCAGGGAGAATACAGCGAAAAAGGAAAAAAGGTCACATATTATACGGCGTGACCATGCCATAAACGGGGTTTTGCAGGCAAATACCCCAGAAAGGACTATCCTTTACGTTCCTTGTTTTTCGGACGGAGATTCTTATATCCACACTTGCGGCACATCGTTGCCCGCGGTGCATTGCGTGCATTGCAGCGCATGCAAATTTTTTTATCAAGGAGGCGTGCCTCTGCTTCTGGAAAACGTGCCATAATTGCTCTAACCCTCGTAATGTTCAGTTCTCTATACGTTGCATTTTGGAGTATTAAGAGTTTGGTTCTGATGGCCCCACCGGAAACTACTCATCCGACACCAAAAATTTGCGCAGTTCCGCAAGGGCACGCCCACGATGAGACATCGTCGCCTTCTCCGCAAGCGTCCGCTCGGCAAACGTCCTGCCGTCCACTGAGAAGATAGGATCATAGCCAAACCCTGCCTCCCCGCGGGGGGAGACGATACTACCATCCACCACACCACGGAACACCCGGATAACACCCTCAGTGTCTGCATAGGCAATCGCAGTCTCAAAGTACGCAGACCGGTCCTCTGCCCCCTCAAGGAGACGAAGAATGCCCTCCATGCCGATTGTATCCAGCACATATGCAGCATAGGGGCCGGGGAACCCGTTCAGTGCGGAGACAAAGAACCCGGTATCATCGACAATAAGGGGGCAGTGAAGAGCATTCCAGGCATACCGTGCCTTCTCCTCTGCAATAACTCCCACATCATTGTCCCGGTACTCGGGGATCTCAAGAAAGATATGTGCGACCTCAGCCACACCCGCAAAGAAGGCCGCCACTTCCTTTACCTTGTTTTCATTGCTGGTAACTACAGTAAATGTCATAAATATCTCCCACGCTGGCGAATTTCATCCACCCGTTTGATTACGTCTGCTGCCCCGGAGAAGGTCACACGGTAGCCCTGCAGAAATTCTTCTTTCAGACGCTCTGCATTGCATGACGTGCTATCAAGCGTCTGGAAGAGCACATGGATATCCACACCCTGTGATTCTGTTTCGTCAGACCGGTAGGAGAGCCCAAAGTCAATGAAGACCGGCACACCGTCTGAGATGATGATGTTGCTGGTGGTCAGATCCCCGTGGATGATCCCAGCCCCATGCAGGCGCCCCACACAGACACCTGCATCATAGATCAGCTCCGGCGTGAGCAGATGTTTCAGAAGCATCCCTTCGATGCGCTCCATCCGGATGGTATCAGCCGTCACATCGCGAATAACCGGCGTCCGGACCCCTGCTCCACGGGCGGCAGAGATCATCCGTGCCTCAGCACGGGTCCGTTCAGAGATCAACCTGTGATCCAGCGACGGGGTTCGATAACCCTTCGGAAGGCGCCGTTTCAGGACATCACTCCCCACCGGTGTGACAACGGCCTCGGCACCGCGTGCACCTCCGCCACCCATCACATCAGCCAGGGCATAGACAGCATCGGCACCGGCATCCCGCCAGCCCACCATCACTTCATCGGACCGGTATCCCGGCCTGACCGCCGATTCAGCGAGCGTAAGTGTCTGACCTGCCGCAAGCATCAGTGCCCCGGTGTAGGCGATCATCGCGCCATTGTCGCCGATAAACCGCCGCTCAGGCACATAAAACGTCGCGCCGCGCTCTGCACACATCGTCTTAAGCATCTCCTGCAGACGGCCGTTTGCACCGACACCGCCCACGAGAAGCACCTCATCCTTGCCAGAGTGCGCCAGGGCACGCTCGGTCACCTCCACGCACATGGAAAAGGCAGTCTCCTGCAGACCGGCACAGACATCCTCCAGTGGTGCCTGAGCCTCCTGAGCGGCACTCACAATACCTGAGAAGGCAAGGTCCATCCCTTTGACCGTATAGGGCAGAGATATTGGAGTCCCCTCACGTGCAAGTGCCTCTATCTGCGGTCCACCGGGATGGGCCATACCCTTCGCCCGCGCAAACTTATCAAGGCCATTGCCCAGGCCGATGTCCAGTGTCTCGCCAAAGATCCGGTAGCGGCTGCCCAGATACCCGAGAACCTGCGTGTTGGCACCGCTTGCATAGAGGACAATCGGGTCATCACACCCGCAGGCCCAGCGGCCAATTTCCACATGCGCCACACAGTGATTCACCCCGATCAGGGGCACCCCCAGAGAGACCGCAATCGCACGCGCTGCGGTTGCCACCGTCCGGAGACAGGGACCAAGGCCCGGTCCCTGTGAAAATGCAACGGCCTGAATCGCTGACGGGTCGGTGAGCACCTCTGAAATAACTGCCTTCATCTCACCTGCATGATGTTGTGCCGCCTCGCGTGGATGAATCCCGCCGGAGGGTGGCCTGTATGGAGATGAGTGAAGCGCGATGACCTGGTCATCGCCAAAAACAGCGGCACTGAGGTTCCATGCAGTCCCCTCAATCCCAAGAATATGCCTAGAGTCAGGCATCGTCTATTGTTTAAATTCTGTATATCCGCACTTGCCGCACGAAACACGGTCCTTGTGCTCTGCCATAAAGACACCCTTCCCACAGCGCGGACATGCCTTGCGCTGGGGGACTGCAATGTTTCCTTCAATGGTATAGTATTCAGAGCGTTTTACAGCCATTTTATGCCTCCTCTGCCTCTTCGCTCTCTGGAGCACTGCTGCGCTCAACAAGATAATTTGGTTCGGTTGCCTTCAGAGTCTCCGCATCTTCGTAAATACGTGCATACCCATTCAGATCCTGCTTTCCAAAGCTTGTCTTGAGCGAATCAAGCACCACACGATCCTCAGGAACGTTCTGCAGAGCGCAGAGTTTCCCGAGAATCTGGCGGCGTGAGGGGGTTGCCCCCTCAAATGCGAGGAGGAATTCAAGTTCTCTCCTCTTTAACAGCCCGTTATATTCATCACGTGCAAATTCAAAATCCATCGATATCCCTACAATATTGTCAACTAATTTACTTAATAGTCGTGATCAAAAATTCTGCATCCATTCATTCTGCCACAAAGAGACGAAAGAGCGTATCAGCCTTATCCCGGGCATTCTTGTCCACGGTTATGACAACCACCCCTTCCCCGGGCTGCCCGTAGAGCACACAGGCACCGTCCGGTGCTGCACGTACGGCCGGAATCACTGCCAGGTCCTCTTCACCATCCACGCGGATCAGACATGGCCCCGCATTCATTGCATCCTCTATCGCCCGGATGAGCGCGCCGGTTAGCATTCCTGCAGGGTTTGACACCCCCACTTCCGGCACCGGAAGATCCACCACATGGTCGCAGGGTTCGCGCATCGTACTGCCGTCAATCACCGCAACGTCCGGCAGAATACCTGCAGTCACAAGATTATATGTGACAACATCCCCGACTGCAATGATCATACAATCCGCAAACACACTCCCTGCAGTGGCAATATCAGGAAAAAGAGGGCCAAATGGATCCCGGAAATATTTCCGGCATTCATCGGGGAGAGTATAATCCATTACCGGACCTTCAGTGCCACCCGTCCGGGGGTATCTACATCCATCTTTTTTGCAATATCAGAATGCTTTGGATCAATAATGACCAGATATCCTGCCCAGTCCGTTGTGAGATTGGAAGAGCCGCACATCACACATGACTCGCCGTCCACCACACGGTGACAGCCACGACATACATTCGGTTGTTTTTTAGGCGCCATGTTCTGCCTGCTCTGCTTCAAAGTCTTCATCAAGCCAGGTCGTTGTTCCCAGACCTGACTGACGCATGGTAAGGCCGATCTTTGATTCGCGGGGTTCACGCTCAGAGAGGGACAGTGCTACAACCCGTCCGCGCAGTCCGTCGCCGGCCCGTATCTGGCGTTTCGTATCCTGGCAGATCAGCATGCCATTCTTCTCATCATAATTGATGTAATCATCAGAGATCTGGCTCACATGCAACATCGCATCAATCGGACCAAGAGAGACAAACGCACCGAAACTGGTGGTCTCCACCACAACACCCTCAATGACCTCCTGATGTGCCAGACGCAGGACAATTGCCTCGAATGTCACAGAGTAATACACGCCACCATCACCGGGGATGATGTCCCCTTCGCCAACTTCACAGATCTTTGTCACGGCGATAAAGATACCAATCGCCTTGTCGATGCTCCCCTCAAGCTGTTCCTGCAGTACATCCAGAACAACGACTTTAATATGATCAAGATAATCCAGATTATCCTGTTCAGTTTTTATCTCTTTATCCCAAAGACGGCTGGGAGGTACCCGCACCTTGTCTTCAAGCGTCATTTTATAAAACATGTAATCACCCGTCTATCCCCGAATAATTTCGAGCCTCTTTTTCTCACGCAGATATATCACATCAATATGCCGGCTGAGCAGTTCTTCCCGGAGGCGCCTGTCATTCGTCACCACTACACAACGGTGCTCTTCGGCATACCGGATAATCCGGTCATCCACCATCAGATTCTGGTGCGGGCTTCTCACCACACGGCACCGTGCAGCGAGCGTGACCCCCACCCGGGCCGCAGCCGCATCACGGCCACGACCACGGGAGAGCCCGGTAAGCTCATCTGTCACATCCTCCAGCGTCACCGGTTCAAAGGCACCGACAAGTTCCTCCACCCCGGTGAAGATATCCACACCGAACTGAACCGGAACCATCAGTGCATTTGCATCGAAGAGAACGAGCACTAAATCAGTGTCCCCATCCCAATCAGCCGCCAGCGGCCACCAACCTGACGCGATATTGCAATCTGTGATCCAACAGCTGCACATACCTGACGTTTCAGGACAACTTCCACCACGTCTTTCTTCGTATTTACGACCACACCAACCGTCACTGCGGTACCAACCGAAAGCATCAGAGGTTCTTTGTGACGAAGCGGTTCAATAGTGAATTCATCATCTGAACCGACAACCCGCTCCATCAGCTTTACCGTAAATGCCAGTTTGTCCCACACCGGAGGAAGATGACCGATGTGGCCTGCTACCTGTCCGGAGAGGGCGTCGCTCTTTGTCAGTGCCGGATCCAGTTTTGTACCCACGCCAAGCAGGCCGCCAGGAGTTGCCTCCTGCACGCGTTTGGAACCGGCATTGATTGCGGCCACTTTTGTCTGAATGGGTTCCCATACTGTCTGGTTCTCTACCTGCAGCTTCAGCCCGGGACGGATTTCGATCTCATCACCATCGTGGAAGAGACCCTGCGTCAGAGATCCTCCGATCACCCCTCCCTTTACATCACGCCAGCTGCACCCTGGTTTATTGATGTCAAAGGAACGGGCAATCAGAAGAAGCGGTGCTTCATCCGGGTTACGGCCCGGTTCAGGTATATACTCATTGAGTGCCTGGACAAGTGCCCCAAAATTTATTTTTTTCTGTGCAGAAACCGGGATCACCGGTGCGTTTTCAGCAATGGTTCCCTTTACGAACTCGCGAATCTGCCGATAATTCTTCATTGCATCGGCCTGCGAGACGACATCGATCTTATTCTGGACAATCACGATGTTTTTGATACCCACAAGCTCCAGCGCCATCAGGTGCTCTTTTGTCTGGGGCTGCGGGCACCGTTCATTTGCTGCAATAACAAGCATTGCACCGTCCATCAGGGCAGACCCCGAGAGCATGGTTGCCATCAGTGTCTCATGTCCGGGTGCATCCACAAACGATATGGTACGGACAGGCTCACCTTTTGCACCACAAACACATTTCTGTGATGTGGAATATGCCTCAGAACCTTCACACGACGGACACCGGTATAAAGTGGCATCCGCATATCCAAGCCTGATGGAGATCCCACGTTTGATCTCCTCACTGTGCCGGTCCGTCCATAGGCCGGTAAGCGCTGAGACAAGCGTGGTCTTGCCATGGTCAACATGTCCGACTACACCGATGTTGACACTGGGAATCAATGGATCACTCAATGAACTTCAAACCTCACTATTAGTATACAACCGCCCTACTTATACCTACTCGGTGTGCAGTTCCGGTGTCTCCCGGATACCTGAACAGAACCTGTCACTGACCTGATCACCGCATTACCTGACACCAGCAGGGATTAATAACACAGAGTAAGAGGAATATTAACCTTTGTAGTTAATAAGTACAACAGAGAATACCAGATATTTTTGAGGAACAGACATGTCACACGAATCAGACCTTTCACGAATCGGAATTTCCCTTCCAAAAAATCTTCTTGACAAATTTGATGAAATACTGGAATGTCGAGGGTATTCATCACGTTCAGAGGGGATACGCGATGCCATCCGGAATTATATCACGTATTATAAATGGATGTCAGATGTAACCGGTGAACGACAGGGAATAATAACGATGGTCTATGATCATGAACACCGTGGCCTGCTGCAGGTTCTCACCGAAATCCAGCATGACTATCTCGACGTGATCCAGTCATCCCTCCACTCCCATGTCAGCCATGACAGATGCGTGGAGATCATTCTCCTTCGCGGGGATGGTAAGGTAATCAAGGATATCGCGGAACGTCTGATGTCACAGAAAGGGGTGGAATCCGTGAAACTTACCACCATCCCGATTGAAGAGTGACATCACTCTCCCCGGTTACCCGGCACCGACGCCGGTAACCTGATCATATTTATCCTGCATATCATCTGATGATTCAGTCTCCCTGAGACGCTCATAATCTGTAATATCAGATGATGTGCGCACTTTTTTCGGTTCTTCAACCTCCCCTTCAATGGGGACCAGCTGATCTGTCCTGTAGAAAAGTCCTGTTGTATCCATCTCAGCAAATGTGTTGCCGCGTATCTCCTCAATTCGTACAACAGTGCCTGCCGTACCGGTGCGCGGGTAGCGTACCCGCATCCCCGTACGTATGGCCACGTCATCCATACACAAAAGAAAGGACGGGCCAAGATATAAAAAAACTGGATCGCAAATGGTAGAGACAATGAACCGGTTCGAAGTCAGCCGCCATGAATACGTCGCCACATCCGGGGTCCCGCGCACCCGTACAGCCGAAGAGACGTATGACACTGCAGTTTCACTTACAGGAGAGACAGGGATTACAGACTTCCTGGAAATTACCCAAAAAGACCGCCTCGGGATACCGGTCTGGTGTAGCATACGCCCGAGGGAACGACGGGGAAAAGTGACTGCAGGTGCAGGGATCACAGTGGCAGACGCCAGGTGCGCTGCGATGATGGGAACAATAGAACGTTGCAGTTCAACATATTCCGGGGGTTCCATGGATCTCGCATCGTATGAAGAAGTGGGACTGACACGCGCTGTTGACCCGGAAGAACTGATACTCCCCCGTAAACCTGAGATGGGAGAGAAATTCCATTGGGTGCCGGGACGGGATATTCTCTACGACGAACAGGTATATATCCCGGCAAATGCCGTGTATCATCCCTACGACCCTATTGGCATGGCAAACCAGCTCTTTCGCAGTGATCCAAATGGTATGGGAGCGGGGAATGTCCCGGAGGAGGCAGTTATCCATGGCATCTACGAAATCATCGAACGGGACGCACTGAGCCGTGGGGAGAAGAATAAATCTCTGGGGAGACGCCTTCTCCCGGAACCGGGAACACCAGCGGAAACGCTCATGGAGATCTTTGCTGCTGAAGGCATTGAGATCACCATGTGGCTCTTAAATGACGCATATGGCATCCCCACTGTTGCAGCTGTTGCTGATGACACTGTAACGCAGGATCCCTTCATGATCATGATGGCCGCGTCCACGCATCCGGATCCCGGTGTGGCGGCTGTATGCACACTGCTGAAACTGGCACGAAACCGCGCTTCACAAATTTTCACCGAAGAAATCGGCATCCATTCCGGACGTTCAGCAATGGTGGAAAAGGCCGGGTATGAACGCTACAAACGAATCAACCATATCTGGTTTGCAGATGCCCCCGTATTATCCGCAGCAGATATCCCGGCAACGCAATACTCTGCAACGGATGAAGAACTCCATGCAGCAATTGCGGCTGTTGCCCCCCATACTGACCGCATCTGTGTGGTTGATCTTACCCGAACCCCCCTGCCTGTCTGGCGGGTTGTCATCCCCGGGTTTGAGGTTTCATATATTGACCCGTCACGAACAAAAAAGAGAAGACTGTCCTGAAAGGACAGCACCATATTTTTATCTAAATCTGTTTTCCTGACTGAATGTCAGACTCGGTGACGGTGAATGTCTGTTCGGTTCCGGTAATAGTATACGGCCCGAGGGTGGTGATGCCGGGCACTGACCCGTCCGTGGGATAAGGCACGACAAACGTGCCATTCACGCTCTCCTGACGATAGGTGAACTCACGGCCCGTATTGGTCTTCAGTGGAAGTTCAATGATACCGTCTCCTTTGATTACTGCTCCGGGGACATACTCAAAGATCTTGACATACTTCAGGTTGCCAATCGCCTTATTTCCAAAGACATTGGTATCTGATTCATGAACCAGCCGGTAATGCTGCAGGGCGGCCACCGGCTCCACCGGGGACAGAACCAGATAGCTGTATGTCTTTCCATTATTTTCAAAGATGTAATTCTCATCCGGTACTGCCATTGACCCGTCGAAATTATGCAGACGCGAGACCATGGTATTGAAATACTCATCTGCATATATGTAGCCCTGATTTCCGCTCTGGTCACTGTATGCGCTCATATACGGGGTACCACCCACATCAGGGTCGTACCAGGTGGCCATTGCCCAGAATTTACCGGTGTCCATCTCAATATCAGTGATGATATACCGTGTGCCGACATTGTCCAGTATGGTGTCTGCATTCGCTTCATTGTCCTGCAAAAAGAACGCAGCAGCACCGTTCGGCCCGGCTACACCGTGCTGGAACGGATTGGCATTGGGAATCCGTTTTGAAACAAAGGTGATGTAATGCCCGTAATCCCACCACGACATCACACCATATGATTCAGGCGGGTAGGTGAAGGTCTCTTTGTCATATATCGCATAGTAGTCAACTCCTGTGTCAGGAGAGTTTTCCCCGAACCATTCAAGAGATGAGTACCAGTCCGGCTGCATGCCGCCGTATGCCATCCCATTTCCGATTTCAAGGTCGGTTGCAACTGAGGATGATATAAAGAGCAGGGAGAAGATTACACCGACTGCAAACGGGATGATAACGACGGGTGACGAGGCCCCCTGTTTTGTCTCTTTCACATCTTTCTTTGCATCATTTCGTTTTCCTTTCTTCACCTTTTCAGCAGGGGACGGAGCATCTTCTGCTGTTTCGGCTTCTCCGGCTCTGCCGATACCTGTCATCTCCAGAAGCCGGCCCTGCGCTGCCCCCAGGGTCCAGTACATGAAGTATGCCGAGAGGAGCGCAATATTTACTGCAATATAGTATTCATACCGCACATGCTGGATGGTCGAGAAGAGAATAATTGCAGACCATACCACCACAAAGAGATGTTCTGCACGTCCTTTCCGGATAAACTGCCAGATCAGTGCTGCAAACCCGCCGAACATCAGGATAAGGCCAAAACCGAATGAACTCCATGCATTTGCCGCTTCCCACGGGCGGGCTTCCTGAACGGTCATTACCGTCGCTGACTGCCCGAAGAAGGCGAAGAAGTTTCCAATCAGCATCCCATACAAGTCAGGTGCAATAACATACAGGAGAACTGATATGACAGCACCTGCCCCGGCAAGAATACCTGGATAATAATACCACGGTTTTCCGCGCAGAGCACGGGAAATATACCAGAGCAGAGCTGTGGCAACGATAAGTGCGAGATAGGCAACAACCTGTGCCGGAGAATACCGGTTCATTGAAAGGCCCATCGTGTTAAACCCGATTAAGAAAATACCAATCGCCGCAGAGAGAAAGACAATGGTGTTTACCAGAAGAAGACCATCATCAGATTGCTGTTTCCAGAAATCATAGAGATACTGAAAAAGGGTGTACACGGCAACGATCATTGCAAAGAGAATCATTGTCGGCATCACAGCAAGCCCTAATATGTAGGCAATGCCTGTTCCCAGAGCAAATACTGCCGGCCGCTTAAGCGTTTCAATATCAGAAAAACGAACCGGATTATTTCGGATTTCAATTAATGTGATGATGTAACAAAGGCAGAAGAGCGTCCCGAATAGAGTCTCTGCAATATGGTGATCTACAAATCCAAAGAGCGACCTATAAAAATACTGTCCTGAAACAACCGCCCCAAATAATGCAGCAAAAATACCGCATTTCCAGTCACCTATCTTTTCTCCTGCCAGATACAGGAGCGGAACCACAAGCATTCCCATCAGTGGCGGCACCCAGGAGGCAACATACATGATCTCCGGCCGGGTCGCTGCACCTACAAGGATGCTCAGTCCGGCAATGATCTGAATGAACAGCGGCCCCCAGTGAATAACATTTCCTGACGGATATTCTGTCATCGGGTCAAACCAGAGATAGGACGGGAAATTTTCTACCATTGACTCTGCCTGACGGAGATTATACCAGGGATCATTTCCCAAAAGATTAACTCCCTCCTCAGTCACAAGCCCTGCTGCCGGCAGCAGACGGAGCCAGAGCCCGGTTATGGAGAGAAGGACAAGGATGCCAATTATAATATATGGGCGGTATTTTGATATAGACTCAGAATTCATTGAACCTCAATAGAACAATGCTACATTTGTCATTAAATACCTTTCAGAAAAGTCCTGTTGTTCCGACAAATGAATTGATTTCATTGGCGGAATAATCTTACAATTTCTTCCATTATATCATATCTATGACCAAAATATAGGTGTTGTCTCATTTTTTGGATGTGCTCTCCCAGACACTCACATCAGTGCCAAGACGCAGGAGTCCTCGAAGCAGATAATACTGATTTACAGCAAAACTCTGAGCAAACCTGCTGACACCCAGAACAACAAGAATGGCAACAATAGCAATTCCCAGATAGATATTCAGAAGTGAAGAGATGAGAAGTCCAACACACAGTATACCTGTCCCCAAGAAGAATAGGAGAGGTGAGATAGTGACCATCATTATTCGCAAGGGGAAAAAAATCCGGGAAAAGGGACGAGACATCCTGAGGACGTCAAGATTTGATAGTGTTGCTTCGATCAAACGTGTAGCCCGACGAATTTTTTGTCGGGACTGATCTTTAAGATTTACAGGAATATCTTCAAAGACAATCGCAGAAGTTTCATAATATGCCCGAAAACCCCTTCGAATCGCTTCAAAAGCAGTGTTTGCATCATCAGCACCCTTCCCTTCACAGATCTCAGAAAAAATATCTCTTTTAAAGGCAACAAGACCTCCGTTGAAGTTATACGTAGAATCGTTTGCGCTCTCCCATCCACACATCCTTCCATATACTGATCGATACTTTTGTTCATACTTCCCAGTACGGTTTATCTCAGAGGAATGCAGGGGGAACATATCAGAACATGCCGCAGCAATGTTATCATCGGAAACCAGACGAGAAACAAGATTCTTCAGGGAATCTTTTTCAAAGAATACATCAGCATCAGTCGTGACAATTAGATCATAAGAAGCACTCTTCAGTCCACGATTATACGAACGATTTGTGCCGCGCCGGTCTTCATTTCGGATTATTTTAAAGGATATATCAGCATCAGCAAGAGCCTTTTCTGCTATTACGAAGGTATTATCATCAGAACAATCATCAATGAAAATCACCTCATACTTTTCTTTCGGGTATGAGGAGGAAGCAATATTATCCACCCGGCGTTGAATGACATTTGCTTCATTATAGGCAGAGATAATTATTGAGATGGGGGGAAATTTATTCAATTTTGGCGGCACCCCTCCTTTTTTACCAAAAATAATACCAAATCCATATACCAGATATGGAAATGCTGAAACAGCAAGGAAAATACACCCCAAAAGTATTAACATTACTCAGATATTGGTGGAAATGCCATAATATATCCTTCTCTTGATCGTGAACAATCAATAAATCACATTAGAAAAGAATTTGGACTTTCCTGAAATAATACTTGAAAACAGACATGAAAGAAAAAACAACAGAACTTCTACAAAAGATCCACTCAGGAACTGCAACGATTGGAATTATCGGGTTAGGATATGTGGGTCTCCCTCTTGCAGTTGCCTTTGCCAGCAAACTGAAAGTTATTGGTTTTGACACAAATGATGACACCGTTTGTACTCTGAACTCGGGACATTCACATATCCTTGATGTCTCAGACAAAGAGATTCAAGAAATAATATCATCAGGAATGCTGTCAGTAACCACTGAATCACAGAATATAGGGAAATGTGATGCTATTATCATCTGTGTGCCCACTCCTCTTACTGCCAGCAAAATACCTGATCTCTCATATGTGAAAAATTCCTGCATGACTGTCTGTGCCAATCTCAAAAGAGGGCAGCTGGTAATTCTTGAAAGTACCACATATCCGGGCACAACGGAAGAAATCGTTGTTCCAATACTTGAAAAATCAGGATTATCTGCAGGAATTGATTTTGGGGTTGCATATTCTCCGGAACGAATAGACCCTGGCAATAAACACTACACTGTTTCAGAAATTCCAAAAGTAATTGGAGGCATTACACAAGAGAATACAGAGGCTGCAGTTTCACTATACAACGTAATCATTAAAGATACTATTCCGGTTGTTGATACGCGCACTGCAGAAGCAGTCAAAATGATCGAAAATATCTATCGGAATGTCAATATTGCTCTTGCAAATGAACTTGCCCTGATATTTGAGCATATGGGAGTTGATGCATGGCAGGCAATCGATGCTGCAGCGACCAAACCATACGGATTCATGCCATTTTACCCTGGGCCAGGAATCGGAGGACACTGCATACCACTTGACCCATATTATTTGTCATACCAAGCTAAGCGACATGGATTTATTCCCCGTTTCATTGAAACATCAGGAGAAATTAACACATTTATGCAAATGCATGTCGTAAACCTCATTGATGAGGGACTGAAAAATGCAGGAATTTCAATGAGTGATGCCTGTATTTCCATATTTGGTCTTGCATACAAAAAAAATATTGATGATACACGTGAATCTCCTGCAATTCCAATAATCGAAGAACTCCTTAGAAGAGGAGTGGATCTAAAACTCTATGATCCATATGTATCAGAGATCTCTGCAGATGGACATATCATCATTTCTGAGACAGAAATCACAGCTACATTAAACAGTTCAGAATGTGCCGTTTTTCTGACAGACCATGACCTGTTCAAAACACCCGAGACCCTCAGCCGGATAGAATCATCATCAGTTCAGGTAGTAATCGATTGCCGAAACATATTCACCAAAGCACCGGCAGGTAAAGTGTATCTGGGAATAGGTAAACCTCACAACCTGAAATAAACAGCAAATTATAGAATGATTTAAAAAATATTTTTTTTTATCTATCATCATTCAACCGTCACACTCTTCGCAAGGTTCCGGGGTTTGTCAATATCCTGCCCAAGGGCAAGCGCCGTATAATATGCAATCCGCTGCATGATGACCGTCACCGCAGCCACCTGCGCATATGCATCCCCCTTGGGGACCGGGATGCAGACATCGGCCACATCCTGCAGGTCAATGTCATCCCCATAGCCAATGCCAATGAGAGGTGTGCCCCGTGCCTTCATCTCCCGGAGATTCCCCAGCATCGACTGGTATCCGTCCCCGGGCATGCAGACGGCGACAGCAGGCGTCTCTTCTGAAAGGAGTGCAAAGGGTCCGTGTTTTATCTCACCCGCTGCATAACCCTCCGCATGGATATAGGAGATCTCCTTCATCTTGAGTGCCCCTTCCAAAGCAACCGGATAAAATATTCCCCTGCCAACATAGAAGATAGTTGATGCCTTGGCACAGAGACTGACCGCCTCACTCACATCTGTGAGAAGGGACTCCTCAATGACCTGCCGGACAGAGCGTTCCACAGCAGACATATCAGAACAGTTCATCCCGGCAAGCAGGCCGACAAAGGCTGCAAACTGGCCCATATACGACTTTGTGGCAGCCACACTGATCTCGGGCCCGGCCCCGGTATAAATAGTATGATCTGCTGCACGGGTAATGGAACTCCCCTGCACATTGGTAATTGCAATGGTCGGACAGCTGGAAGCCACCGCCTTTTTCAGGGCCGACAGGGTGTCAGCAGTCTCTCCCGACTGGGAGACCGCAATCACAATCTCATCATCCGGTGTGGAAAGATACCGGTACTCTGAGGCCAGGTCCACCCGGACGGGCACACCACACTCCTTCTCGGCAAAATACCGAAAGAGCAGAGCAGCATTATACGAGGTTCCGCAGGCGATCACAGAAACACCACGTGCACGGCTGAGGAGCATGCTGATGCCCTGATGTGTACATGCCAGCCGGAATGACTGCTGGAAGACATCAGGCTGCTCAAAGATCTCCTTGAGCATGAAGTGTTCAAACCCGCCTTTCCGGGACGCTTCAATGTCATAGTCAATGTACGTCGTTTCACGAACGACTGTCTCCCCACCATTCTCCACCGCAACAGCACCCCGTCGCATCACTACCAGATCCCCGTCTTCAAGGACCATAATATTCCGTGTATACTCAACGATGGGAGTTGAATCAGAGCAGGCAAAAAATTCATCGTCACCGAGACCTATCACAAGCGGGCTGCGTTCCCGTGCGGCAATGACCTCGTCGGAACCTGCACATACAGCAAGAATCGCGTATGAACCTTCCAGAAGCGGGAGGACGGCACGGACCGCCGCGGCAAAATCGCCTTCCCATGCCTCCTCAATGAGATGGGCAATCACTTCACTGTCCGTATCAGAAGTAAACCGATGGCAACGACCCTCCAGCCCCCGCCTGAGTTCAGCATAGTTTTCAATAATACCATTGTGGACGATGGCAAACTGTCCGGTACAGTCGGTGTGCGGATGGGCATTGCGGTCATCGGGCAGACCATGGGTCGCCCACCGGGTATGGCCAATCCCGCGGGTGCCATGGCAGCCTGATACACAGTCTGCCTGTTCTGAGATGCGTCCTTTCCGTTTGGCCACCATGATGCTGTCCGTCCCGGTGGCAACCCCGAATGAGTCATATCCACGGTACTCAAGACTTTTCAGGCCTCCGACAAGCACGGGCGCAGCCTCACGCCAGCCGATGTATCCGACAATCCCGCACACCTACATCACCACCGTCTGATCCGGAATAAACCCGGTAATAGTCCGGCCACCCGTCTCAACAGCCACATTATTACCGACAACAGCATTCTTCAGCACAGTAAAGGGCGCTGTCTTTACCCTGTCTCCCATAATCGTGCCAAAATGTCCTGAGACACACCGCCCCCGGACGTTTGTTGTAAACTCTCCACAGGCGGATACGGTATGGTCCGCAAGACTGCAGCCCTCCCCTATAACACTCTCCCTGACACTGGAATGCGACCCGACGGTTACATCATCCATCAGAATACTGCGGGAGATATGTGAGAAGGGCCCTACCGTAACACCCGACCCGATTGCAGTTCCGGCTGAAATACAGGCATTCGGGCCAATGATGCAGTTAGCACCGATGGCCGTGGGTCCGGTGATCACTGTGCCCGGGAGAATCTGTGTACCGCGACCGATTGAGACCCGCCCATCAACCGTGGCATGCCGTGAAATCGTCCCTGCCGAGAGGGAGACCGTCTTCTTCAGCAGTAACCTGTTCAGGGTGAGAAGATCCCATGCAAAGACCGCATCAGACCAGCCCTCTGTGATACGGTGCGACCGGATACCGATGCCATCGGCGATCATCCGGTTGATCATGCCCGGGAGTTCCAGCCCGGGTTCATAATAGCTGAATACCGAAGGATCCAGTGAGAAGACACCGGTTGAAACCGTAAATGATTCAGCCACAACCGGCTTTTCCGTTATTTCCTGTACAAATCCCCAGTGGGCCTGTACCACCCCGAAATCCGTCGGTTGGGAATGCGTTGTTGTGAGGAGGGCAGGACCGCCTTCACAGAGGGGACGGAGCGCCGCAGCCCTGATGACATTGTCACCGGGAAGAAGGAGGAACCTGCCGGAGATATGATCCTCTGCCGCCTTGAGGGCATCTGCCACCCCCAGTTGTTTCTCCTGTACGACAACATTCACCGGCACCGGAAGGTTTGCGAGACAGTGGATGACCTGCTCTTTGCGGTAGCCGACGACAACAGTGATGTCCCTCACCCCTACATCAGTCAGCGCTTCGATAACATACTCGATGATTGGCCGGTTTGCCACCGGAATCAATGCCTTCGGGCGGTTGCGGGTCAGTGGGCGCAGCCGTGACCCTTCCCCTCCTGCAAGAACAACTGCCTGCATGGTATATCAGTTACTCCCGATAATGGATTCATCTGCAATCGTACCGCTGACCACAGTATGCGGGCCGACGCGGACGTCTCTTCCTATAGAAGCCCCCACATTAATCGAGCAGTTGATGCCAAAGAGGACGTTATCACCAATAACGGCCCCAAACTTCTTGCGTCCGGTGGAGACACCACCCACCTTCACATGCTCCTTGTCATGGCGGAGGTTTGCCACCTTTGTGCCGGCGCCGAAATTACAGCCAAACCCGATGACACTGTCACCGATATAGGTGAAGTGCGGAATCTTTGTCCGGGGAAAGATCACTGAATTTTTTAGTTCACTGGCATGGCCGATGTGGCAGTCGTTCCCGATGACAGTACTGCCCCTGATATAAACATGCGGGCCAATGGTGCACCCTGCCCCGATCATACAGGGCCCTTCAATATAGGTGCCTGACCGGATGACGCTGCCCTCTGCAAGCACCACCGCGCCTTTCAGGGTGACACCATCCTCCACTTCCCCACGGATATCAGTGGCTATATCAGAGAGGGCATCTTCATTCGCCTCTAAAAGATTCCACGGGGCGCCGATATCACACCAGGACACAAGCGGCACCGCATGCAGTTCACCGCGGGATATGGAGGAGGAGAGTGCATCGGTCAGTTCATATTCCCCCCGGGGCGAGGGGACGAGGCGATCCGCCTCGGCAAAGATATCATCATCAAAGAGGTAAATCCCCGCATTGATCAGGTTTCCCGGCGGATTCGGGGATTTTTCATATATGCCGGTGACCTTCCCGTCGGTCTCGGTAATAACACCATATTGTTCCGGGTTCTCACTCTCAACGACACCGACCGCCGGTGCGGGAGAGGCACAGATACGCCTGATATCGTCAGCAGTCACGATCATATCACCGTTCATGAGCAGGAACTGTCCCTTCACCAGTCCCTTTGCTGCCCGGAGGGCGTCACCGGTGCCGCTCTGGGTTCTCTGAACCGTATAGCGAATCGAGACATCCCATCTCTCACCATCGCCAAAATAGTCCCGTATCTCCTTCTCGCGGTAGCCGACAACGATAATAAATGAATCAATTCCTGCATCACGCACTGCACAGATCAGGTGTTCAATCATCGGCCGGTTTGCCACGGGAAGCATCACTTTCGGGCGGGTTGCGGTGAGAGGAGCCATCCGTTTTCCTTCACCCGCTGCAAGCAGGACACAGAGCATAGTAAATCAAATGATGTTTGCCCTGTATTAATGTATAGGTTCTCCCAGACTGATGAGAGCTTCACCTTTCTGTGCCATTTTTTCCGCGGTCTCTGCATCACGCCCTTCGGCGGTGATGCGGATCTTTGGTTCCGTGCCGCTTGCACGGATCAGACACCAGCCATTCTCCTCTTCGATACGGATGCCATCTGTCGGATTATCTGCACCCAGCGCCAGAAGCAGTGCACGCCCGTCTTCGCGGCGGAATGAACGGCGTATGATGGGATATTGAGGGTATTCTGCTACCTTCTCTGCGACATCCCACTCCGCTGCCATCGCACAGTAGAGGGCAGCTGCATACGGCCCGTCCGGGCAGAGGGAATGGGCAGGGAAGATCCAGCTTCCGGATGGTTCACCACCGAAATCTCCACCTGATACCAGCGCTTCAGAGACAAACGAATCGCCGACCGGTGTTCTTTTGACTGTCGCCACCTCTTCAATGGCCATTGATGCGTCCACGGTTGTCACCACACTTGCTGCACCGGTCCATTCGGCAAAGAGCATGAGGAGATGGTCACCGCTGATATAGTTCCCCTGATTGTCAAATGCCATGAACCGGTCAGCATCGCCGTCATGAATAAGGGCCCCTGCGGCACCGGCCTGCCTCACCATTGCCGGGATGTAGGGGAGGTGCTCTTCCAGAGGTTCAGACGGGCGTGCAAAAAAGCCCTGCACCGTGCAGTTAATGCCCGTATATTGTATTCCAGCACGCCGGAGAAGAGCCGGTGTGACGCGTGATGCCGCCCCGTTTCCGCAGTCAAGGACGACATGCAGACCTTCCGGGAGAGGGACCGCGTCCTGTATCGCATCCAGATACGACCGGATGATATCTGCTTCAGCTGTCTCCCCCTGCTGTTTCCAGTCTGTAATATGCGGCAGGGTATGGGTATCCTCAATCTCCTGCTGGCGTGCCAAAGAGAAGGCGGAACCGTCAGGATTCACCAGTTTGAGCCCGTTGTATTCCTCCGGGTTGTGTGAAGCGGTGATCATACAGCCGGCATCATGATGCCGTGCGGCATATGCAACAGCAGGGGTAGGGGCAACACCCCCGGAGACCACCCGGCATCCGGCCGCAGCGGCGCCGGCGGTAAACGCTGCTTCCAGCAGGGGACCTGTCGTGCGTGCGTCACGACCGGTGACGATGGAAGAACAGGAGGCGCCGACACAACCGCCGACATCCAGTGCAGTCATTATCAGTTCAGGGCCGAACGGACGGCGTATTCCCGAAGAACCAAAGAGCATACAGGTACCATGAAAAAGAGGAGTATTCAATCTATCTGTTTGCTGCCGTTCACCGTGCGAAGGGGCACCAGTGTTCTTCATTCAGGAAGGTGGCAACACCTGCGGTGGAAGGACCTACAAAGACCATCTGTTTTTTGCCCCTGTAGTGGTCTGTTACTGCAAGACAGTCAGCAGAGAAGAGGCCGTCACCGCCCACCACAATCACATCCGCTTCTTCCGGTGAGGAGACAGTTCTCTTCCCGAGGAGGCGGATAAGGTCGGGGAGGGCGCCATTCACATATATTTTCTTACCATCAAAGACGGAACAGAAATTCAGGAAACACCGTTCATGGTCTTCGGGGCCACACGCCTGTGCCCTCCGGCAGAGACAGAGGAATCGTGCCACCACACCCATTATTCCACAGGCAGCGGTTCGCTGTTCCGGTGATTCAAGTGGCGCACCGAACATAAACGGGATCCGGGTGGTCGTCTCTAACGGGTAGTGCGTGACCACATCCGATGCCGCACCGCCAAACCCGACCTTCAGGTTGACGCCCCGCTCATACCGGCACGCCGGTGCATCCGGCTGGCGTTCAATCTTCACATTACAGTCGTGGCAACCAGTGCCCCGGGTTAACTCTTCCATCTTCTCTACTGCTTCGGTGACACAACTCATACGTCCTCCTCCTTTTGCACGATGACACGGGCCGGTGCCCCGTCACCATCGGTAATCTTCAGTGGCAGGGCAATCATATAATACTCTCCCTCACTGACCCCACTGAGGTTCAGGTATTCAATAACCGGGATGCCCGCCCCCAGAATCCGGCGGTGCACATCGCCTGTCCCCTCATATGCTTCGATGGACGGGGTATCAATGCCAATGACCCTGATACCTGATGCGGCGACAAGGTCCGCGGCATCCTCATCAAGAGAGGCATATTCAGGGTCAAATGACGTTTTTTCTGAATACCCGGTCTTAATAATGAGCCGCTCGGCATCCATCCAGGGACGAATATCCTCAGGGCGGATGGCTGACCGCCTGACACCCAGGTCAACGATTGTCACCGGGCCGATAAAAGTCTCGGGCGGGATGCGGTCAATGGTCAGCCCGTCTTCGATATAATGGGCAGGCGAGTCGATGTGAGTCCCGCTGTGGCTGCCTGCAACCACTACTGAGACACGGTAGCCGTCCCTCTGAAACCTGCGGCATTCCGGGACAAAGTCGCCGGGATACGTGCAGGCGGGTTCAGGAAAGGAACGGGTGAGATCAATAAAGACCATGTCCCTCAGAACCCATCTTCTGCAGCGTCAATGGCAGCATCGATCTGCCGCTGGAGTGAATCCGGCAGGCCCTGTATCTTCACGTCAAGGAACCCGCGGATGATGGTTGCCGTTGCCTCTTCCTCATCCAGACCCCGGGCCATCAGGTATTCAATCTCATCGCGGGCTATTTTTCCCACTGCCGCCTCATGCGAAAGTGAAGTGTTTGTGAGGCGTCCCTCGATCTCCGGGATTGCGTGGATTATGCCATCCTCAAGAATGAGACCCTTGCACTCAATATGGCCGCGAGTCTCCTCTGCCCCGCCGACGATGTGGGATCTGGACACCACAGTACCTCCACGGGTGATCACCCGGGAGATCAGTTCGGCACTCGTACCCTTCGCTTCCAGAATAGCACGCTGGCCAAGGTCAAGTTCTGAACCCTCCGGTGCAAGCACGACAGAACTGAACCGGGCCACAGAATTTTCACCGGTTAACCAGGCTTCAGGATACATCTGGACACGCTTCACCGGTTTCATACTGATATAATTGGAGAGGAATGTACTGTTCTGTTCCAGTTTTGCTGCACTCCGCGGGACGACTGTTACATCCTCGCCCCAGGTATGGATCATCGTTGTGCTGATGAGGGCATCCTTACCCACATAAAACTCAGTGATTCCATAGTGCGAACCATGGCCGACAGAGTGGCTGGAGACGCACCCGGTTATAAGGTGCAGTTCAGCCCCTTCCTCGGCAATGATAATATTATGGACAGTCTGGATATCATCCGTTGCCATAAAAAGGCAGGTCTGGAGAGGGAAGATATTTTTGCTGCCCTTCTTTGCGATGATGGTATATCCGCGTGGCTCCTGGTCTGCAACATACCGGGTGTATTCATCCTTGTCCTTATCAACAAGATTCCAGTAATAATCCTTGAGCCAGTCGTATTTTTTGAGCGCTTCTGCTGTCGGAAGCATCTCAATCCCTTCATATGTACAGGACGTATGCCTGACATCCTGATCTGCCTGGAAGAAACTTCCGCATCTGTTCTCAGAGGAAAGCATCATCCCGGATTGTTCAAGACGCTCCTTATCCTCAGGTGAGAGGTCCTCAAATCCTTCTACAGCTTTGTGCATTCAATACACTCCTGATATCCGTGTTCCTGAATAACCTTCAGTATTTCCCGCGGGTTGCCACGGCACCGGATCTCACCATTACAGAGCATGTGTCCGGCATCTGCCTCCAGATAATCCATGATAAACCCGGTGTGGGTAATGATAAGACCGGATTTATGACGGTTTATGATATGACGGTCCTTATCGACAAGCCGGGCAATCGCTTTTCCGATGAGGGCGATATTTTCGAGATCCACGCCGCTCTCCGGTTCATCAAGCATGACAAAATCAGGCTGCTGGACCATCAGCTGAAGCACTTCACTGCGTTTGATCTCACCGCCGGAGAAGTTTGCATTCAGGTCACGGTCCAGAAACGAACTCATGTTCATCATTTCAGCGTATTCGTATGCCTTCGCAGGGGAACCACCGGCCATCACATCCAGGAGTTTGCCAAGTTTGAGGCCGGAAATGGTCGGCGGACGCTGAAACATCAGGCCCATGCCATAACGTGCCCGTTCGTAGAGCGGCAGTTCGGTGACATCATGTCCACGGAAGATGATCCGTCCTTCGGTCACCGTGTAATTACTAAATCCCATTATAGAACGCAGAAGGGTGGTCTTCCCGGACCCGTTCGGTCCCATCAGGACATGGGTCTCTCCTTCCGGGATCTGGAGGTCAACTCCGTGGATTACCTCTTTCCCCCCCACTTCAACGTGAAGATTCTCAACATTCAGCATATCATCAACTACTATCTATATCTGACCGGATTTCATATAGGGATGTCGTCATTAGCAAAAGAGAAACGGATGCGGGCGATACTTCATACCAGGAATACATAGTTCACTTTCACCCTGCACACGGGTCAGCACCATATATACCCTGATGCAATTCTGGAGTATGTCACAGACATTTCAGTTCATCGCAGCACGGGCAAAAGAACACCCGCAGATCATCCGGAAAAATCAGATGTCCAAACAGGCATTCATCTCCAGCAGGACAAACGGGGAGGAGAGAAGGGAATATATCCATACATCAACTCCCCGGACGTTTCTCTAATCTCTGCCTGACGGGGACACATACGGAAAAAATGGGTCAGGCCGGTCCATCTTCCCAGGCAGTGACTGCCTCCGAGAGTCCGGGACGGTCATAGAGATGGGTTGCCACATAATTGGCAAATTCAACATCGGTGAGATAGGCTGCATAGCGGGTGCGGTATTCTGCCAGCACCTGATTGTAGTCTGTAACATGAAGGTTGTAGTCTGAAACCGCAGCATCATACCCGGAGATATCACCGGAATTCTTCTGGTGGGAGAGGGCGGCATTCTCTTCGTTCAGTTCCTGCTTCAGCATTTCCAGATCCTCTTCCATCGCAATAAGGGAAACCTTCTCTTCCTCTGCACGGGCCCGTGCTTCGGCCGCTGCCCGGTCAATCCGCCGTGTCTCATCTGCCTTTCCATATCCCATCGTGCCATTCCCGACAGGAATGACGAAGAGTTCTGATGTGAGCGTTACACCGTTATCAAATATCTCTGTGGGGATGCCAATCAGGCTCACATTGGTTGTTTCAATAAAGAGATACCCGCTGTCACGGTATCCGGGTTCATCTGTTGCAATCCCCACCGCCATGTGCGAATCGTCGGGGAAGTAAAAGAGTGAGACATTGTAGCCTTCCCTTGAGAGGAGACCTGCCAGAAGAATGCTCTTGTCATCGCAGTCACCCGCCTTCTCAATAACAGTCTCAACCGGGAATTTTGGTCCTGCTTCATCCGGGCTGGTATTGTATGCCAGTGACTGCACATACACAGTCAGAAATTCAGGATATTCATCACTGCTCTCTTCCTTACCGGATGCACCTGCCCTCAGGGCATCAGCAGTGGCAGAGTACACCAGTTCCATCTGCGGATCCGTAAGATAAGAGAGATAATATCCTGTGGTCCAGTCGTCACCTTCCTCCCATTCACCCAGAAGAACAGCCCGTTTGTCAGCATCTGATGCCGCCTCGTACAGACCCTGCGGCACCGTCACCGATACCGATACGGTTCTCTCCTGAAAGGGAAATATCACGGATGATGTAGCAAGTCTGCCGTCATCCTCATATGGACCGACCTCAGGATAGTCTGCCGAAGGTTCGGGATTGAAGAGATCTGTGATGCATCCACATGCAGCAACAGAGATACCAAGGACTGCCACAGCAAGCAGACAATGCCAGTGAACCTGTTTCATCGGTATCGATTCTGTCAGACGTGCAGAAAAAGTTCACCCTCCTGTCCACCATCGGTTCACTTCACCGGCACGCATCCACCACCCTCCATCCGGCACTCTATAAAGATACGGCGGTTGATGATGCGCCACGCAAGGATCAGTTCCATTGCCTCAGTAGCGGTCACATACTCCTGTCCCATATATATGGAGACAGGCCCCACCCCTGTCTCCTCCTCCACTGCCTCCTCAAGCCGGCGAATCACCTCATAGCGGAAATCACCATCAAACCTGACGGCACCCATTGTTCTTCCGTATATCTCTTCAGACTGGAACCCGATGAGAAAATCCCGTTCTGCAAGGGAAGTCATGGCAAAAAGATCCAGGGGGATGACAATGTTTTTGACAGTATTTTCAAACCGTTCCTGCAGGAGGCTGACCGCATACATGCCCCGTGACCCGGATGCGTCAAAGACCGAAGGCGTGATCCTGAGTATGGCATCGGCATACTGTCTCTGTGGGGCCACATATGCTTCATAATCCGGTTTACGTGCACGAATTTCTGCTGCCACCTGATCACGGGAATATCCTCTGTCCCCGACATCACGGGCCATCTTCCAGGCATACTTCACCTCTTCGGCAGGGTCCACATAACAGGTAAAATCAAATGATCGGCGCAGTTTTTCTGTTGAAAACGGGTGCAGACCTTCCACAATAACGATCTTTTTGGGGGAAAACGGGGCTGGTGCGTCAAAGCTACCGGTCGTATGGTTATAGGAGGGCTTTGGTATGGTCTGTCCCTGCTTCAGGAGAGAGAGATGTTCTTCAAAGAGAGAGAGATTGTTTGCATCCGGGTGCAGGGGAGTGATGCCCCGCTCTGCACGGGCATCCCTGTCAAGTAAATGGTAATCATCCATCGAAAATGTACAGACCATGTCAGGCCCGAAGAGTGCACGAAAGGCCCGGGTAAAGGTGGTCTTCCCCGACCCTGAATCTCCTGCGACACCGATGGTATAAATGCAGTCCGATGCCCGTATTGTATCCCTGAAGTTCTTTATATTCGCCATATCTGCCATTCCCGTTGTTCAGCTCAGCAAAAAGTATACCACACCGGTTGAGAGGAACGCAAAGAGTATGATTATCAGGGCCACCGGCCAGACAATCCCGACACTTCCGGTGACGATGCCTGCAAGCTGGGTGATACGCTGGGACCCAAAGACCACTATATCTGCACAGCGTGCGGTCCCACCGGCACTCTCTGCGGGGGCTGCATCCTCACGTGCAGAGTCCACCGCCTCACGGACAAATGGCAGAAAGAGCGCAAGCGGCACCTTCCACCCGACCGGATTTTTGCCGGACGCCATATTGACCACATGGGTGTCGCTGGTGCTTATTTCACACTCCGTGCACTCCTGCAAAAGGAGATCTCTGAGTTCCTCACGGAGACCGACATGGAGGTTGTTGCCGTCAAAGACGAGCCATATCGTTTCTCTGTCATCCACCATGATTACCATCGCCATCACCCCGAGATCACCGAAACCCTCTTCATGCGTGAAGGGCACATCCAGCTGGGAAAATCCGATGGAATAGGGATACTGCGGCTCGCCTGCAAGCGCCTCACAGGCAAGAGCTGCTGCCTCCCGGTAGTCCTCTCCGATGCGACTTCCGAGGAGGACAGGCGGAGGAAGATCAATGAAGCTGTTATGGGCATCTGCGATGATGACATGCCGGAACCAGCGTTTGCCTTCCTCAATGATGGCAAGACCGACCGCATACTCCACGTCATCGGTGATATCCGGTGACCGTGTTGCGGCAATGAAGATGGTATCGCCAAATGCCTGGGCAAGGACCGATACCGACCCGGCCTGATACCGTCGTGCATGGGTGGCGGTTGCATGCCAGTCCGGATGTCCCTGCTGCACATCACGGATGGATGCTGCAATCGTCTCCACTTCAGATGCAGAGACCGGGTTAAAGTCATGGGTGGCCATCCCGTGGAATACCAGCGCCTGACCTTTCAGACTCTCGGTAAGCAGCCGGGGAAGGGCTGAACCCCCGATCTCCCCAAGCGGCCCGGGGTGCAGGTTGGGGGCAGTCACGGTCATGGCATCACGCCCCTTCCGCCGAAAGATCAGTGTCCCGAAGATGACGATCACAGGATCACCCATCTGCCGGAAGAAATCCTCCAGAGCGGTTGAACCATAGATCATATGGGCCATAAACGCATTGGCGAATCCAAGGGGGGATAGGCCGAGTGCCTGTTTCATCGGCCGTTCCAGAATCCAGATGAAGGCCCAGGCAGCCAGGCCAAAGAAGATATGCAGGGGGATCACAAACAGGGCGAATGCGTCCCCCAGAAGCAGGTAACCAAAGAGGGAGGCAACCGCCGTCTGCGTCAGGGCGGGAGCCAGAATATGCCGGAGGTGATGGTCAACAATCGCCCCTAAGAGGAGAATCCTGAAGAAAAAGACGATCCCCAGTGATGCGGCAAAAAAGAGGATAAAAAAGTCAGTTGCAAGGAGCAGTACTGGGGAGAAGGTGATGAGGATTGTCACAATGCAACTGCCCAGCGCAATGAGGGCAGACCAGTCCAGGGTGATATCATTCCCGCTTCTTCGTACAAGGGGACCAGTCATCACAGTGGCAATGAGAGCAGGAACCGTGAATACAAGAATACCTGCGTAGGCAACCAGGTCAGAATGCCTGATGCCTGCAAGGAGAAGCATCAACTCAATGACACCGCCAAGAAGAAGGATGATACAAACAGACCGGCGCCATGATGGAGCCTGCATAATCAGTGCAGAGAGCCCCTCAAGCTGGGAAGATGAGTCAGCAACCATAGAAGTACGCGAACGTAGCGGTTATACCGACAAATAGGTTTCGAATCATATACAAAGTAAAGGTTTAGAAAAAGCACACATACCATTAAGTGTCGTCAACGATATCATCTGCATGATATCCATGGATGGGCTATGGGCGTATCTGGGAATAGCGGTTGTGTGCATTGCAATCGGCTGGGCAGGGGGGTATTATGGCATCTCATTCCACTTTCAGAGACGGTTTCTTACCGTGGCAGATGAATGCAGTGACGCCGATTCAATCGAACCCCTCATCGATGAGCTGGAACGGCGGAGCTGAACGGAGGGACAAAAGAGATGGTTGAATTATTTAGTGCAGCGCTTCTCGGGATAGTGTCACTCTCTTTCGGCCTCCTTGCAGGCATCCGGACTGCACATACTCATTACTTCCGGCGGCTGACAAAACTCGCGAAACGCAGCATCTATTCAAAGACGATTGCACCGGTACTCGTTGCAGCGAAAGAGAGCCGTGCCACAGATAAATAGAGGCGTTCGAGCGACAATATTTACGAAAAAAAGAGGCAATCCGGATACTCGTTGCAGGGGAAACCGGTCAGAATCTGCTGAAAAAAGGGACTATTTTGAATAAATATCCATTTCCGGATTCTTGATAAAGAACCCAATGACAAAGATCAGGATATAAAATGATGTCGCCCACTCCGATGCGATGAAGTATGCTGCACCGATAACGACAAGGGATACTACAGAAGTCAGCAGGCCGCGGCGAATCCCGTTCCGTATTGCTGCGTCAGGTATATCAGCGGCAACCAGCCGGTGTCCCCGTGTGGCATAACACCAGCTGATGGTATACGTAAGGCTGATCACCATGATATTTGCAGCATAGACGGCGACTGCCAGGGGATATTCGGAAAAATCAGAGTTCAGGTTTGTCGTGAACGGAACAAGGGTGATGAAAAAGAGGCTCACCATGTTCAGCCAGATATAGATACTATCAACATGCGAAATGCTGTTCATCTGCCGGTGGTGTACAATCCAGAAGATGGAGAGCAGAAAAAACGAGAGCGCATAATTGAATAGCTGGGGTATGGCTTCATTGAGGGCAGGGTAAAATGCGCTGCTCTCAACAGACCCCGAATAGAGCCCGGTTCCGATCATCAGGACGGAAAGTGTGAGAACAATCGCATATATGCCATCTGTAAGGGCTTCAATCCGGTTTTTCTCGAGAAGATTGGTGAGTTTGCCGATTCCCGGTCTCTTCATACTTTGATCCCCTTCTCCCCTCGTATGCCATTCTGTTTTATCCTGCATGATAAGAAATGTGACGGTTCAGCACCGGGACATCTGACTATATACTGCACCCATCTTTGGACAGACAAGCAGGGCAGGGTGAGGAGAGGCAGATGCCAGGCTGCCGGAGGTAAAACGGCTCTATTACCACTCATATATTGTCACAGCAGAACGCCGCGGAGGCACTGTCGTACTCTGCGACCCCCTCAGAGAAGAGAGGGTATTCCACTATCCGCCGGACCATTGCTGAAGGATCCTGACAAGTCTTAACGTATCCTTACGGTTCAAAAAAAGATGAGATCAGATGTTGAATCTGACATGGGTTATCTGTCCAGTACACTCCGGACCGTAACAAAGACCGGACCGCGGACATCGGTCTTCTTGTTGTTGTCAGTGATTGTACGCATCACGTAGTTCTCAATTTTGAGATTCACGTCAGACGGGATCTTTGCCATCTTGACCTGCACCCGGGTGCCTTCCCCGGCACAGGCCGCTTCCTCGATGCGTGCGGCGGCAAGGTTTGCCACCGCTTCAAGATAAGAGATGCCGGCAGCAGCCCCATTGGCCCTCACCCTGGCAAATTTTTTGTTGTCAGGCACACCGAGGATCTTGCCATCTTCGACATAGATATCATTGAAGACTGCCGGACCGCAGAGGCGTGAATTCTCTTCATCTTCCTCTACAAAGACACGGATCTTTGTCCCGCAGCACTCACCGTCCCATGCCTCAAATGAACAGGGACTCTCCTCCTGTGCATGAACGGTTGCGGCCTTCTGGATTGCCTCTGCCATGAGAATGCCGGGTGTCGTCTGCGGGGTTTCCCGCAGGCCGATACCCGCTGCGAGCTCTGTATCGGAAAAGACCGGCGGGAAGAACTGCGGGTGGGTGAGCTGGCGGATGTCATCTGCCTGATACTCAATCATCGCGAGGCGTTCCACACCGAGGCCAAGGTTCATCACCGGGACACCGACACCGTATTCTGCAAGAGCAGAGGGTGAGTACATGCCAAAGGTGGCGACCTCAACCCAGCCATGCACGGGATGACGGGCATACACTTCGGTCTGGGTGTCAGGAATATAATACTTGGAGCGTTTCTCATCCGGCCGGAACTCAAAGTCCTCAAATCCGAATGCTCCCAGCAGGGCTGCCGCCACCGCTTTGCCGTCCTCCACGGTCACATGCTCGCCTGCGACGATACATGAGGCGGAGTGATAGGTCATCAGGCGGGTCGGCCCCTCCTCCTGTTCCCGCCTAAAACAGCGGTCAATGGAGAACTGGCGGATGGGAAGGGGCATACGATCCCACATCGCCCCTAAAGAAAGGAACCAGCCGGAGGTCATGTGCGAGCGCAGGGTGGTCCGTGAGGACTCGGGTGCCAGTGCACGGAACTCAGGGAAGACCTCGTCCATCATACGCACGACAAGGGCATCGTCACAGCCGAGCACCTTTGCAATTTCATAGGTGAGTTCGTCACCGTCCACCTCTGCCTTCTTGTAGGCATGCAGGGTTTCACGAAGGTGCTCTTCCCCCTCTTCACCCAGACTTTTACCGAGGATCGCCTCAATCTGGAGAATCCGTTCTTTGCCGATGCCCACGTTCGGACGCGGCAGACCGCCGAGATAGAAGACCCGGTCGAGGACCGCAGATGCCTCGGGTCCAAACTGGCGGTAGACATCTTTTTCATCGATAAAAAGCGGTACCCGTGCCTCGTCAAACCCGATTGAGAGATAGGCTTCCCGCAGGCGTGCGGTGGTCTCTGCAATGGGATGGCGACGGGCGGATTTGTATCTGTAGCGCGGGTATTTGCTGCCTGCCCCGACCGGATCGACTACCTCCGATCCTTTGTTCCAGGCATGTTCAAAGTCAGTACGTGCTAATTCCCGGTATTCATCTGTATTAAATTTCATTTCAATCAATCGCCGCGTGTGAGACAGACCACCCGGGATACCGGGCTATCATCGTGGACTTCGTAATCACAGTATTTCGTAATTTCGTTTGCAAACGCCGCCACATACTCGTGGGACGGCATATGCGCACGGGTAAGACGATTGCGTGAGTAGCCAAGATACATGTATCCTTTCACCTCAACATAAAGGGGCCCTGCATCCTGAATCAGGCGGGCATACCCCTCCGGGCTCATGTCATTGAGCCCTTTTACCACGGTTATACGTATCGCAGAACGCCTGCTCCCCAGAATGGAGAGACTCTCTTTCACCTGTTCCCATGAGTCCTCCATCGGCCGGCAGACACGCCGGTAGGTCTCCTCGTCCGGTCCGTCCAGTGAGACATAGGTCTGATACGGGCTGCATTTCCGGACCATGTCAGGCCGGGTACCGTTTGTCACCAGAAATGTCGTAAAACCGGCATCGTTCAGGAGATCAAACAGGCGCGGCAACTGCGAGTAGAGCGTGGGTTCACCGGAGAGGGAGACTGCCGCCATGTCAGGCGCGAGGGCCTCTTCCCAGAGTTTCGGCTCAACCACACTGTTTGCAACCGGATTATATCCGGCAAGAGCCTTCTTCTGGAGAGGGTGCAGACGGTCCATGATGACCTCCGGCGGGCACTCCTCCTCTTCGACCACCTCATACTCCATTGACCGCCAGCAGAAGAGACAGCGCTGGTTGCACTTCAGGGTCGGGGTCATCTGGACACAGCGGTGGCTGCTGATGCCATAGAACTGGGCCTTGTAACACATATCCCCGCCGCGGAGGGTCCGTTTATTCCACATACACGGCTTGAGGGCCGCTGACGAACGGGGGGAGAAAAACTGATAGCCCTGTTTTATCAGGGCCTTACATGCTTCTGATTGCATCAATACCAAGGGTTTCGAGCACTTCGCTCAGGGTATTCTGTGCCGCCCGGACAAGGGTCAGCCGGGCATCCCGCACCCCCGCCTCTGCCTTGAGGACCGGGTCAGTGTGGTAAAACGTATTGAAGAGATCGGCAAGGTCACGGGCATATATCGCGAGGTGATGCGGACGGAGTTCATTCACCACGGTCCGCAGCACCACCGGGAAGAGGCCGATCTGCTTTGCAAGTGCTATCTCTGATTCTGTAGTGAACTCATACGCCGGGGTAAACTCCCCCGCCTTCTCCAGGATAGAGCAGGCCCTTGCATGGGAATACTGAATATACGGGGCACTCTGGCGTTCAAAGTCAAGTGCCTGCCGCCAGTCAAAGACCGTACTCTTCTCCTGCGAGACACGCACGATATCATAGCGGACCGCCCCGATGGCAACCGATACGGCAATGGCCCGGCGTTCCTCCTCGGGAAGTTCAGGCCGCCGGATGGTCACCTCATCAAACGCCTTCTTCGTCACCTCATCGATGAGTTCATCAGCAGAGATGAACTTACCGGCACGGGTGCTCATCGAGCCTTCCGGAAGGCTCACAAACTCAAAGAAGACGATCTCCGGCACCTTCTCACCCAGAAGTTTCATCGTCGCCTGCAACTGGGCACCGATGAGCTTGTGGTCTGCCCCCAGCACATTGATGAGGCGGTCAAAGTGTTCGCCCTTCCAGACATGGTAGGCAAGGTCACGGGCGGCATACACACTCGTCCCGTCTGAACGCCGCAGCACGTACTCCTTCTCAAACCCGAATGCCGTGAGGTCAACTGCAAGGATATCATCGTGGGACGACTCGGGGAGGGCCTCCACCCGGTCGAGAATCTCCACCATCGAACCATCCTGGACAAATCCTGACTCCCAGACAAACCGGTCATGGGGAGCACCGAGGCGGTTGAGTGTGACCTTTATGCCCTCTGCACAGAGGGAAACTGCCCGGCGGAACTTCTCCACCGTCTCGGGATCTCCCTGTTCAATGAGGCCCATGCGCCGGTCGATCTCCTCTTTTATTGAGGGGTCTGCCTTGAGGGCATGATTTGCCGCCACATAGACACGGGCAACATAATGGTCGTCCTTCTCGTCTTCATTCTGCGGAATATCGAGATGGTCAAATCCCCAGGAGACGATGGCGATCTGACGGCCCATATCGTTCAGGTAATACTGGACATCAATGTCATACCCTGCCTTCCGGAAGACCCGGGAGAGGGTATCGCCAATGACAGAGTTTCTGATATGGCCCACGTGCAGCGGCCCGTTGGGGTTTGCCGAGGTGTGTTCAATACAGACACGGCCCGGCACCGCAGCCAGACATCCATAGCCCGGCCGGGAGGCTGCTTTCACCACACCTGCGACGTACGCAGGCCCGAAGATAAAGTTGATGTATGGGCCGGTTGTGGAGACCGTGATACCGGCAGCAGCCAGCGTATCCGTTATTGCTGCCGTAATCTCCCCTGCAATCAGCACAGGGCTCTTCTTTTCGGTCTTTGCGAGGGCAAAGGCAATCGTTGACGCAAGGTCGGCATGCTCGCCGCCATCACCGAGGAGCACATCTGTTGCTCCTGTTGCGTCTTTCAGGACTGTTTCAACAGCCCGGTATGCTTCCTGATACATTAGTATCCTGTCCTGTATCGCAGTATTGCGGCAATCCCGCCAAAGGCATTGTAGAGGATTGATCCTTCTTCAAAATCATCGGATACGATCATCACCTTAGTCGAGGTTGCATCGGCAAGTTCGGTCAGTTCATCGATGATGTCGGTCTCTTCTTCAAGGTAAAGCGGCGCGGTGCAGTCCGGACAATTCCCGAGGGGAATATCCCCTACAGACTTGCCTGGATCCACCTGCACGGTCTCTTCCTTTTCATAATCACAGCTCTGACACCGGATACAAAGTCGTGATTTACGGAGGGTTTCTGAGAGCAGAAGGGTATCAACCGCACCAATTTCGAGGTTCTTACGCACCGATTCCTCTCCGTATGCAGAGGCACTCTCGTCTTTGATCAGTTCCTTTAAGAACCGATCCATCACCGACTTCTCCTTCATCACCTCTACGCCGCGAAGGGCTTCCTGTGCATTGTCCACCAGTTCACTCAGGCCCGATTCATTCGTGTATGACACATCAAAGAGACCAATGATTCGTTTCTGCAGTTCGTGGTGGAGATATTCACCACTGGCAAACTCATCTTTTGTGGGCGTGGGCCCGCCGATAAGAACTCCCTTGAACCGGTTATAGAAATCCGGTTCCGCCATGAAGACATCGGTTGCCCGGTCAGCAACCTTCTTGTAAAATTCATTGATGGCAATCAGGCGGAGTCGCTGAAAACGCATCGCTGACTGTCCACCCTTTCGCTGTTTTCCGGGGACAGTGGAGGTCACACCCGAGACCGGCTCGATGCGGTTTCCCCGCAGAAATCCGACATATGATTCACGGCGGTCGAGTACCAGAAGCCCGTAGACTTCCTTCTCCACCAGCATCTGCTCCATCGGCT
>NZ_JAAAWJ010000019.1 GCF_009914725.1 Methanogenium sp. MK-MG | reverse complement strand
GGGGACAAACAGATGGTCTGAAGGAAACCCGGGCATGTTTGCTCTGCCACCAAATAGGACAGGCAGCTGAAAGATTCACTGCTCTATTAACAGCATTACTGACCTTCCCTCAGACCCCATACCTCTTTTCTCAGATAATCACATTGCACGGGAGCTGCAGCCATCCTGATGTTCAGCAGCACCCGGTAAAAATGTGACCACCAGGTTATTTATCCGAGCACCCGATACTGCGAATGCAGCGGCCCGGGCCATGGCTTTGTTTTCATGAAGAGAAACACATTTCCCTTCACAGCAGGATAGTCTACTCATTTATAGCAGGTGAATCGGTTCATGGCGCTTTTTGATAATTTATTCGGACAGGGGAACCAGAATCCCTGGATTGAAAAAGGGAAAAATCACTTTACTCAGGGCAGGTATGAAGAGGCTGCCCGGGATCTGGGGAAGGCCCTTGAAATATCTGACGACGCAGCAACCCGCTATCTCCGGGGAGAGGCGCTCTTTTACCTCGGGGAGCCGCTGCAGGCTGCACGGGAATTCCGGGCCTGCGTGGAGAAGAACCCGGAGGACATCGCCGGGTGGGAGTCATTTGGCGAGGCCCTGATACGCACCGGCGATTATACCGAGGCGCTGAAGTGCTACGACACCGTCACCGCCCAACGGCCGGATGCACTGAACGGGTGGCTCAAAAAGACCGACTGCCTTGAACGCCTTGCCCGCTACACCGATGCAGCAGCGGCCGCCGAGAGAGCACTCTCACTCGAACCGGGTGACCGGGCCCTCCGCGAGCGGGCGGCACGGCTGCACCTGCGGGCCGGCAACACGGCAGACGCACTCACCCATCTCACCCAGGTGCTGAAGTTCAGCCCGGATAATGCCGAACTGCTCACCCTCATCGGTGACGCCCAGGAACGGGCAGGCAGGCGAAAAGAGGCGGCAGATACCTATGCACGGGTCCTCGAAGTGAACGGAGATTCGGTTGACGTTGCAATGCGGTTTGCAGCACTCTGTGAATCCCTCGGGCGGTTTGGAGATGCAGCTGAGGCCTACCGCAGGGCCGCGATGGTCATGCCGGAGAATCCGGTAGCAGGATACTACCGGGCCGCCTCCCTCTTCTGGAAAGGAGACTTCCGTGAATGTGCGCAGTCGCTCGATATCGTGGTTAAGAAGAACCCCGGGGATGTCCAGGCCTGGTACCTGATGGGTGCCTCCCTGGAGCACATCGGCGAGTACCGGCGGGCGGCAGACTGTTTTGAGGCAATGCTCCGCGTCGACCAGACAAACAGCCTGGCCTGGTATCACCGCGGCATCTGCCTGTCCGGCCTGGGCCAGTATGACGAGGCATATAAATGCCTTGGAAAGGTCACGGACAGCGGCAATGACGGAGCAGTCTCATGGATCAGCACAGAAGCTGAACTCAGCCTCTTTTCCAGTGACAAACGAAATAAGGGTGCCCGGCCGATGGACATTGATGTCCGGACAAATGCCCTTACCGCTCTGCAGGCAGATGCACTCGTGCATCTTGGGCGTGAACGCGAGGCCCTCACCCTGTATTCACGCCTCATCGATGCAGACCGTGGAGACCTCAGTATATGGCGCCGGAAAGGTGAGGCACTCATGCAGATCGGTGACTATGCACGGGCAATTGAGGTATTCACCCATGTGACAGCCGCTGAAGCAGATGACTGGAGATCCGTCATCCTTCTGGGCGACGCCTGCCTGCACACCGGCAACACGGAACAGGCCGCAGCACACTATTCCGCGGCCATTCAGGCAGGAGTCACAGACCAGCATGCACACAGGAAACTGGGAATCATCTACCAGACATCCGGTGAGCACGAAAAGGCCCTTGCCGTGTTCGACAGTATACTGGAAGAGCACCCGGACGATCCGGGCATTCTCGCTTTAAAGGGCAGCTCCCTCCTTGAGATGGGGCAGTATGAGGCAGCTCTCGGTGCCCTTGAATTGGTTGACGCAAAGAATGGCACCGATCTTGTGATCAAGCGCCAGATGGCTTCTGCACAGGAATATTTAGGCAGATACCGTGAGGCGCTGCAGGTCATCGAAGAAGCGCGTGCCATTGCACCTGCTGATATCAGCCTGCTTGCCCAAAAGGCATCATTGCTGGAGAAGGCGGGCGAACTGGAGGAGGCAGCCGGAGTGTATGTTCAGGTCGTTGAGGCCGAACCGGGACGGGCAGGGGCATCCCTGCGGCTCGGCGAGTCCCTTGCATCCCTTGGCAAGTATGATGAGGCAATCTTCTTCTTCCAGCGATCCCTTGAACGCAACCAGGAGAATACGGATGCCTGGATTGCCCTCGGACAGACCTATCTGCGCAAAGGAGAGATGGAAGAGGCACGGAAATGTCTCATATCCGCTGCTAAGTCCCGGCCCTCAGATCCGGCGGTGCACTACGAAGCCGGAAGAGCCGGACTCGCCCTCGGGAATACAGACGAGGCGCTGGAGTCCTTTGATACCGTACTCGGTCTGAAGCCGGACCACGCACCGGCCCTCAGGGAACGGGCCGCAACCCTGCTTGCGACCGGCCGGGCGGCAGAAGCAGTGGACGGGTTTTCTGCCTATCTCACGATTGTCCCCGGCGACAATACCGCACGCACGCTCCGTGCCCGTGCCTATGAGAAGGCGGGCCGGTTCGCAGACGCCGCAGCAGCATACCAGGAGGTGCTGGCCGTCAACAGTCATGATACCGACAGCCGGCTCTCTCTTGCAGCATGCCTGCTCATCACGGGTGAGTATGCAGGGGTCGCTGATGTGACAGAGAAGATCACAGCAATCGATCCTGTTAACCGCCAGGCATGGGAGTATCAGGCTTCAGCCCTGGAACGGCTCGGCCGCTACGAAGAGGCGGCCCGTGCCTACCGGACAGCCCTCTCATCCGGCGAAGGGAATGTTCTGATGCAGATGCAACTCGGCAGCACAATGATGCATTCCGGCGACTATGCCGGGGCCGCCATAGTCTTCTCGGAGGCGGCGGCAGCAGAGCCGGACCGGGCAGAACTGCAGTATCTCATCAGCAGGGCGGCCCTTGCAGCAGGAGACCTGAAAGGTGCCCTCTCAGCAGCCGAGGCATTCAGAGACGCAGAACCGAACTCGGCCTATGCCCGTTTTTTAACAGGAGTCCTCTATGAACGCACCGGCAGAATTGACGAGGCGGTTACTGCCATCCAGTCAGCGATTGAGGCAGACCGTAAAAACGCTACATACTGGGCAGCGCTCGGGGCTGTCCTCATGACAGCAGGGAAGTACCAGGATGCAGGAAAGGCGTTTGACCAGCTCACCGTTCTCCAGGGAGAGACGGCTGCCACATGGTACGGAAAAGGGCGGGCGCTTGCAGAGACGGGTCGGCATGAACAGGCGATCACCTGCTTTGAGGAGGCAGTCAAAGCAAACCCGGCAGATGACGCATCGCGCTCCCGCCTGGCTGCGGCATACATGGCCGTCGGACGCTACAAAGAGGCGGCAGAATGTCTGAACACACTCTCTTCTCAGGAAAGAGAGAATCTCTGACTTTTTTCATCCCGGAAAGGCCGCACAGCACACCCGGATGATATAATGGAGATCGCGACACTGAACAATCGGCCTGTTTTTTTCGTAAATGACCATTGATTTATCAGTTTACACCGGAATTACTGCCATTCTGCAATAATTTTAAATATATTTAAGAGATAGAGCTACATACCCTGAAACGAGGCAATTATTATGGGAATAGGAGATAATCTTGGAGAGTCCTTTGAGTATACAAAGGAGGCCCTTATCGGGAAATGGGTCAGATGGATCCTGCTTGTCATCATCAGTATCATTCCGATTGTGAGCTTTATCGCGAATGGCTACATCATCCGGGTGCTGCGGGGCATAAAACCGGCACCTGAGCTGGAAGACTACGGACAGCTCTTTGTCGACGGGCTGCTGTATACGGTCATCTCATTCATATGGATGATTCCTGCATTCATTGTTGGCATGATTCTCGTCGGCGGGTCAGTCATTGCACTGGCGTCTGCCCCCGATACCGTGGGTGCGGCGGCAGTGGCAGGCATGGGTCTCGGCTTCCTGGTCACATTCATCGTCGCCATCCTCTGTAGTCTGTTTGCCACCATCGGCATCGTCCGGTTTGCACGGACGGAGAAATTCGGCGAGGCGTTTGCATTCGGTGAAATCAAAGATAAGATTGGAGATATCGGCTGGGCCAACTACATCATCGCACTCATCGTGCTCGGTATTGTGATGTTCATCATCGCATTCATCCTGGCAATCCTGGTTATGATCCCGATCCTTGGATGGATTCTTCTGTTTGCCGCGATACCGTTCCTGAACATCTTCTCGGCACGGTTCATCTGCAACCTCTACGACAGTGCAGACACAGCCTGAAATATAAAACTCCCCTCCTTTTTATTATATTTTTCCGCCGCTCAGGGCCGGGATGATGCATTACTCTCACAGAAAGTGACTGTCCCTGAACGAGTAACCAGACTCTCCCGAAGATACAGAGAAATAATGCCGTCGGGATGCAGAACGGATTGCCAATTTTCGCAATAAATAACCTTTGATTTATCTTTTAAGCCATAATTGCTGATATTCAGGGATAATATTATATATTTTTAAGAGATAGAGCTACATACCCTGAAATAAGGTGATAAATTATGGGAATAGGAGATAATTTTGGCGAATCCTTTGAGTATACAAAGGAAGCTCTTGTCGGAAAATGGGTAAGGTGGATCCTGCTTATAATCATCAGCATCATTCCGATTGTGAACTTTATCCTGTATGGCTACACCATCCGGGTGCTGCGGGGCATAAAACCGGCACCTGAGCTGGAAGACTATGTGCAGCTCTTCATTGACGGGCTGTTGTATATGGTAATCTCGATTATATGGATGATTCCTGCGATCATTGTTGGCATGATTCTCGTCGGCGGATCGGTCATTGCAATGGTATCCGCCCCCGATACCATGGGTCTGGCAGGAGTGGCAGGCATGGGCATCGGCCTTCTGGTCACTTTCATCGTCGCCATCCTCTGCAGCCTGTTTGCCACCATCGGCATCGTCCGGTTTGCACGGACGGAAAAGTTCGGCGAGGCATTCGCATTTGGTGAGATCAAAGATAAGATCGGAGATATCGGCTGGGTCAACTACATCATCGCACTCATCGTGCTTGGCATTGTGGTTTCCATCATCTACTTTGTTCTCGCAATCATCCCGATCATCGGATGGCTGTTCATGTTCATCGCCATGCCGTTTTTGGTTATCTTCTCGTCGCGGTACATCTGCAACCTCTACGACAGTGCAGGCACAGCCTGAAATTTTAAAAAAACTCCTCATTTTTTTCCCGCTCTACAAACCAAAAGGGTGCCATGCTCATGCACAAAGCATCCGGTTTCATCCGGGGAGAGAGCCTGCAGATCAATAAAAATATCAGGCACGGTTTTCGATGCAAAAAACTACAAAACGGACCCATTCTTCAGGTATCGTGTAATTGCTGGTGAAAATAGCATCGGGACTGGCCGGTACATCCATCCCAAGAACAGCGGGAATACCTGTCATCATCGCATGGGCCGCCCGCCTCCCGGCATCAGCGGGCAACAGTCCCCATGCCACTTCATCGGCGATATGCAGAAGGGAGGCGGTGGCCGCTACGAGTACCGGGTTTATTGCCCACTCCCGGAGTGCTGCGATGAACTCCTCCCTGTTGTGCTCACCGGGGAGTGCGGCGGCTACCTCCCGGAAATCCTCTTCCCCGATGCCAAACCGTTCGAGCCTGACCAGCATGTTCTGCTGGCTCTCAGGGCAGAGATCGGTCTGCCGGGCCAGTGCGTTTCGGGTCGCCTCCCTGACGCACCGGGCGATGAGTTCTCCCAGTGTTGCGTGTTTACCGGCATTGGTGAGGCAGAGCGGATGTGAAGGGTCGCTTACAACGGTGATCATATCGGTCCCTGACCCGGTGGCAATGCCCGTTGAGTAGCAGGACGGCGCCATCAGTTCCTGGAGCACAGTTGCCTTCGCCTCAGCGGCCGTCATCACCACACGGGTCATGGTCTCCGGCGGGAGAGAGGCACTGATGAGGAGGAGGGTATTGATGGTGCCTCCAAGATCACCGAAGTCACCGTTCTCTTCGTAAAACGAGGCCGGGTCACCGGCACGCCCGCCGTTCACCTCGATGCCGCCGGTGACGATTGCAGTCACCGTGAGTGCCCGGAAGGTATGTGTGGCAACAGCGGCGTTGCACATATCCGCCTTCGTGAGCATCCCGGTTGACCGGTCGGGGTCAAAACCAAGACGAACTGCCGTAAGGCGCAGGTATGCGTCAATGCTCCCCCCTTCCAGTGTATCCGACCGGCAGGCCGGCTCTGAAAGCTGGTGGTTGAAGACCATACGGATGCCTTCACAGTAACCGCCATTCAGCCACGATGTGGAGAGCACCGCCCGTCCCGGCGGCAGGACGGCAACGATGCTCGTTCCGTCACAGTATACCCGATCCCCCCCTGCTGTTTCACAGAGCACGTCCTTTGTCTCTCTCTTCCCGTTTTTTGTCATGATACACCGGACAGGTTCTTGTCAGTACTCTGGATGGATGACAGATAAATCCGGCTACCCTGCTCCAGTAGAATACATCCCTTTCCCGAAACATCCGGTCATCTGCCAGGCGATAAAAAAGAACAGCTCTCCCGGGCGAACCAAAACGGGAGACGGGGGCCATGTGGCCTTACCAGAAGCGGGTTCTTGAGACCGCGAGGGCCTCAACGGCGGGCAGGGTCCTGCCGGTTAAAAACTGGATGCAGGCACCGCCGCCGGTGGATATGTGGGAGAATTTCTTATCAATACCCATCGATTCGATGACTGCCGCCGTGTGGCCGCCGCCCACCACTGAGAATTCTGCGGCTGAGGCGGCCCGCAGTATTTCATTGGTGCCGATGGCAAAGAGAGGGTCTTCAAAGACACCGGCAGGCCCGTTTAAGACCACCGTGCCCGATTCACGGATGATGTCTGTTAAGGGACCGATGGAGTCAAGACCGCAGTCAAGGACAGGGAGGTCAGGTATGGCCGTCACCGGACATTCATTGCGTGAGTCGCCGTCACGGACCGCGACCGTCTCCGGCAAAACGACCCGGTCCCCGTATGCAGCGAGAATCTCCCGGGCCTTCTCCACCTCTGAGAGGTAGCCAAGCTTACAAAGGAGATCTTCGGAGGGTGACCCGATACTGATGCCCTGTGCCTTAAAGAAGACATTGGCGACCACGCCGACCGCAATCACCCGGTCTGCGATGCCGCCTGAGAGGACGTTTGCCGCCACATCGAGGGAATCATCCACCTTGGTGCCGCCGAGGACAAAGGTCACCGGCCCCGGTGCCCCGGTGAGGACCCGTGAGAGGGTGGCAATCTCTTTTTCCATCAGGAGCCCGGCCACGGCAGGCATCGCCCGCGGCAGGCCGACGATGGTCGGCTGTGACCGGTGGGCAGTGCCGAACGCATCGTTCACATAGAGGCTGCCCATCGCAGAGAGGTTGCGCACCAGATGCGTCCCGAGTGCGTCCTCTCCCGACATCTTCAGATTCTCTTCGGCATTGAACCTGACATTCTCAAGCATCAAAACGTCGCCTGTTTCCATCTTTGCCACTGCCTCGCGGGCACAACGCCCGAAGATGTCATCCACATAGGTGACCGGGCGGCCGATGAGGCGTTCCAGCCGTGCGGCATGGGCCTCCAGCGTGGTAAAGTCCTTCTTCTGCGGCCGGGACTGGTGGGTGATGACCACACACTTTGCATCACCCAGCGCCTGCACCGTCGGTGCATGTTCCCGGAACCGTTTATCGTCAAGGATAATATTGGAGGCAGGGTCAATAGGGGAATTAAAATCGACACGCAGGAGGACGGTTTCGCCGGCGGTTTCCGTTTCAGTGAGCGTTGCGAATTTCATATTATATTACACCTGGAAGCACGAAAGAGAACAGACGATTCTCTGTATGGGTTATCATTTACACCGGATTTGCAATATTGGTTTCTCATAGGGAAGATGGACAGAAGATCCATCGCCGGTCACCTCGCCCCATACCGCCGGACATGCTCCCAGGCCCGGTGGCAGCCTTCCGCACCGGCACGGTTTCGATAGATTCCGGTATCCTCCCGGTGGTAATGCGCCCGATCCTCACCCACCGGACATACCTTGATACAGACGCCGCATGGGGCCAGGTAATGCTTCTCAAGCGTCTGGCTGTAGCCGGCGCAAGTCGCCTTTTCGGTCAGACCGTCCGGGTAATCGTCTTCACTGAGCGCCTGCACCGGGCACTGTTCGACACACTGCATGCACCGGGTGCAGAGCTGCCCCTCCATCACCTGATCGCCCGGCAGCGGTGCTGCCGTGAGGATGGATCCAAACCGGACACGCGGACCGTATTGCGGGGTGAGCAGCATATTATTGACACCAAAGTTCCCGAGTCCGGCAAGATATGCCGCATGCCGGTGCGAGAAGAAGGAAACAGGTTTGTCCACCAGCACACTCACATGCCCATAGCCGTCACGGGGGACAGATACAGATGGATACCCCTGCCCGTTGAGGAACTCTGCCAGCCGGTAGGTATACTGGTCAAGGAGGCTGTTGATGGTCCGGTACTCTTCGCGGTACCAGACGGAAGGCGAGGTTTCGAGAGCAGGGAGGTGCACGGGAAGGCCAATAACAATAACAGACTGCGTCTCAGGCCAGATGGAACGGGGATAGAATGCCTCCGGCATGTCGCGATTCAGGAGGGGGTCTTCCCACCGGCAGACATCGGCAATGCCAAAGAGGGGAATACCCATCTCCCGGCATTTAGTCTGTATCTTCTGCTTCAGGTCATCTGTCATACGCAAAACCAGCACTCTTCTTTTCTTACCTCTACGGAGAAAATATCTTCCTTTCTTATGATCCGCACAGACGGGAAGGAGAACGGCAGCACAGATACTTTTGCAGAATACGGATTGGAGAACGTATACCACACAGAACAGGGCAGAAAAACAGAGCCAAAGCTCTGATCAAAATAATAAGGAAAATTTGGTTAATACTGATATGAATCAGTATCTGGGTTTTCTGTGCTTTGGGAAGCAGTCGTTGCAGTACACAGGTCTTCCCTCTGTAGGCCTGAACGGAACTTCACATTCCTTTCCGCAGTCTGCGCAGGTTGCCTTATGCATTTCACGTGGACCACCATAGGAGCGCTCTCCGCCCCGGTAATTGCTTCTGTCGTTCATGAGATAAACTCAGATAAGTAAATGTTGTATGAGATAATAGTCATTCGCATTGCATCCTTCTTTGACGCAACAACGGAGAATCGTCAGAAGACAGATAATATGGACCGAAATACACTAAAATGGCAGAATCCTCCCTCAGCCGAACAGTATTTTGCCAGAAATATTTCACGGCCGTCGCCATGTAGCGGCGCGGGCTGATGCTGCACACCTGCGGCCCGGCGAAACAGGTTGCATTCATCCCCGCAAGGCGGCCTGCCACACATCCCTCAGCAATATGACCGGGGCATACCACTCCCGGCCGGGATAATATTTGTGCAATACCGACCAAGTACATGCGACAGGAGATACGGGTAACAGTTTTCTGCAGCACCCGCACGGCAGAGCATGCCCGTCATCTCCACTACCTGAATATAAGAGGCTAAAAAATAATGAAAAATACAGATACACCCGGACAGACGGGAGGAAAGGAACTGCACCCGATTGAAGATAAATTTGAAAAAGGCCTCTGGAGCATCCGGTATATCGTGCTTCTGGGTGTCCTCTTCGGGGCACTCTCGGCCATTGCACTCTTTGTGGCAGGCTCACTCGAGATCTATAACACGCTCATCGATTTCATCTTCCCATCTGACATACACGTCGGCCACGAAGAGATTCTGATTGCAATCATCGGCGCGATTGACTTCTACCTGATCGCCCTTGTACTGTTGATCTTCACCTTCGGCACCTATGAACTCTTCATCTCCAAGATTGATATCGCCCATGAAGAAGGGGAGTTCGCCAATATCCTTGAGATAAAAAGCCTCGATGACCTCAAAAACAAGATCGTGAAGGTGATCATCATGGTCCTCATCGTGAATTTCTTCCAGCGGATTCTCTCAATGGAGTTTTCCACTGCCTATGACATGCTTGCAATGGCAATCTCCATCTGTGTGATCTGTGTGGGTGTGTACTTCCTCGGGAAACATGCCTGACTGATCCTTTTTTTTAATTCCGGCCAGGCCAAAAGACTGAAGTGATGCCATACTGATCATTCTGTAATGATCTCTGCCTCATCCCCTGCGTTTGTCCTCGTCTTTCCGGTGCTCATGCAGGGCCTGACAACGGCCGTCATTGGTGCCATCCTCTATGCGGCCCTCTCCCGCATCCCTTCGGGGGGATGGGTGAAGGCAGGCATTTCCCTTTCATGTGCGATTGCCGGGGCAGTCAGCTTTGCTGCGATGGGGAATATTTACGGGATGGGGCCTGCCACGCTCTTTGCCAGGATTATTCTCATCGTCTCAGGGCCGCTTGTCATCCTGACACCAATCTTCATTCTTGAAGAACAGGAAGACTACACCCCGTATGCAGGCATTCTGACCGTGATTGCCGCACTCTTCTGTGCGGCAGCAACCGCTGGGCTCATCCGGGTTCTGAACATCACCGCATTTCTCAGCGCCGGTGCACCCGCTTTCTCCCCGGCTGTTATGTACCTCATATCTTTTGCCATCATGGTAGGCGTGCACATCGTCCTCGGGGCAGAGTTCTTCATCTTCGCCTGTATGGTGCAGCGGAGAAGGGACGAGAAACGGGGGGAGATAACAGCGGAGTAAACGGCATCCGGTTGAGCAACGCTTAAATAATCCCCAAAATGGCATTAAATCCAAAAAAACGCATCCACACAGAGGGCCGGAGCGGCCCTTTCTCAACCGGAGACAACCCGTAGGTCCTCCCAAAATATCCGCCAATAGCGGCCGCTCAATAGTCCGCAATTAACCGTATTTTCAGCAAATAAAAGGCATTACAGCGGTGTTTTTCCGGCAGTAAAAATGAGCAGAAAATACGCCCGTTTTGCCCGCCATTTTCCCAAAACGATGATTCAAAGAGGGTGAAAAAATAGTGCAGAGACCGCCTCACCACGAGCACCCCGCCAAAACAGTGAAATGTCTCTGCACCGATCCGGATGCACTGCATCCCACATACATGGGCACTGCAGACGTTGCCGATGGAACCATCAGTCAGACAGAAAATAATCACCCACCTGCAATCAAAGACGGAAACGATTCAGCGCAATCTGAGATCGTGGACACCCGCAGCCTGGCTCATGTATGTTGCCATCATCCCCCTCATACTGATCGTGATCGGGTGCCTCTCTCCGGATGTGAAATACGCATACTTCATCCTCGATACCACCGCACCACACTGGCCGGCCATCATACTGAGTTCATATACCCACTCAGACATCAGCCATATCGCGAACAATATCGGGTTATACCTTCTTGCCCTGATGATGATCTTCGTCTTCTGCACCAACCCGAAACTGCTGCATGATGCGTCCGTGATCATTCTTGTTGTCGTTCCTTTCATCACGTCTGCAATGACCCTGCACCTCTCAGCAGCCCTTGGGCAGGGACTTCATTCCCAGGGATTCTCTGCGATTGCCTATGCCTATGCTGCCCTCGGACTCTATGCATTCGTATGCTGGGTCATGCCTGACGTACATACCCCGCCGTCCGGAGACGAATCATCACAGCCGTATCCGCCCGGAGATATCGTGACGTTATTCCTGATCATGGCTGGCGTCGTCCTTGTACTGACCTACGGACTCTCAACAGGAGGGCTTACCACCCCTGACGGGAGTCTTGTGAACGGACCTGCCCATGTCACAGGATTTTTCGCAGGAATTATCATCGTATCACTGGTGGACCTCAGACTCAAAACCAATGATGTAAGAATCAATCATCTCTTCATTCTCTGCAGCATCGCCATGATACTCCCGTACCTTCTGGTGCTATACAGTAGCTGACGGAGAGAGGGAGGACCAATTATTCCACTACCGGCCCGGAACCACCAAGAATAAGTATATTGGCAAGGAAACACTCCGCCATGATGCGAAAAACTTTTGCAGTTCTTCTTTCAGCCGCACTTCTTGTTTCAATGGCGGCTGCAATGGGAGGAGAAACAATCGGTGGAGATGTCGGATATTACCAGGTAAATGCAGGTATCGACGGAGCAGACGTCACCTTTGACAATGACTTCAAGGGCACAACCGGCGAGGACGGCAGCCTTACGGTTGACGTCTATGTAACCGGCACCCCATACACCACCTACACCGTGGAGAAGCAGGGATATGAGACCTACTCCGGCAAAATAACCAAGTACCCGGCAGCAGGCGAAATAGTTCAGCTCTCCGCAAACATGGAGCCACAGCTCATCGGCGGCGACATGGGTTATTACAAGATCACGACCAATGTCGTCGGGGCAAACGTCTACTTTGACAATGACTTCAAGGGCACAACCGGTGAGGACAGCAGTCTTACGGTTGACATCTACGTAACCGGCACCCCCTACACCACCTACAGGGTGGAGATGCCCGGATACACCACCTACACCGGAAAAATAACCGATTACCCGGCAGCAGGCGAAATTGTCCAGCTCTCCGCTGACCTTGTGATGATACCGGTGACCGCAATGCCGACCGAACCGACACAGAGCCCATTCCCGATTGCAGGGATCTTCGGACTGGCAGCTCTCGGTGCCTTTGCTCTCTCACGAAGAGAGTAACACCACTTATCTTTTCTTTTTAGCGCAGCACCGTCTGCCGTATTTCCCCGTTTCACCGACCGGCAGTGAAAGGTGATCGGGAGACGGACGGAGACAGGGGAATAACCCTTAAAAGACCGTCATAGGACATTTTACCGCAATTTCTGACATTTCATGTCAATGAATGTACCATTACTTTTGGTTGTCTGAACCAGTCGGTAAATACGCATTTCACGCGAAAACGGGAGAAGTCATTATATATAAATAATACATTTCTACCCGCAGGTGTTTGCATGAAAGAGACGCAGACAAATGTAGTCGCTACAGAGAGGTCCTCGTGATGAACCCGCCTGCCATACACGGACACTTCGTTGTGGTTCTGCTCATATTCCTGCTCTGCTGCGGGAATGGTAGTGCATCAGATGATCTTGAGGAGGAATTCTTTTTTTCAGAGATTGAAAAGGCACTGGATTTGCATGATAAAGGCAGGACCGATTCTGCAGTCCGGCTGATAGACGATGCTTCCGAGACCTATCTGCATACGAACTGGAGCTATTACGTCTGTGGATACATCATCTCATATATGGGGGAAGATGAACGGGCACTCCCACATTTTGACAAAGCGCTTGAAGTTGATCCCACCTATGCCAGAGCATGGTACTACAAAGGCAAATCTCTCTCCGGTCTGGGCAGGACACAGGAAGCAGAGGCATGTTTTCTGCGTGCAGAAGAGCTTGACCCGCAATACCAGATCCCCTGGACAGATAAATGGCCTATCAGTGTTATTTTCAGGAATATGATACCGATTTATATGGCTCTTACATTTGGATTGCTGGGCATCTATATCATCAGACGGGAACGTTTGCTGCGACGATGACAATTTCCTACACGCATGTGCCACCGGTGGACAGAGGCATGGTATGAAGGCGCCGGAGATAGTCAGGGATGCATTCAGATTTGTCCGCGGACTCTTCCGCCTTCCACAGAGAGAGGTCACTCGTCTCGACTCCCGGGATCTCTCGTTCTTTCTGAAGTATCTGCGACCGGTCATGAAGCTCGGCATTCTCTGCATTCTCTTCAGCATACTGCTCAGTGCAGTAAAGGTGCTCTATCCTCTGACGACAAAGATTCTGATCGATTATATCTTTCTTGGCAAAGACCCTGCGGGTGTCATTGAGGAACTGACGGCCCTCCTTCCGGCATGGATTGCCGAACAGATATCATGGGTCTTTTACTCACTTACCGCGTTCATTATCGCGCTGCTCCTGCTTGGCGTCCTCACCGTTGTGTTTCAGATTTTTAAGAGCTATGTGACCGTCCGTTTCAGGGAAGCCTATACCTTTCATCTCCAGACCGATCTATTCGGTCATGTGCTCCGGTTTCCCATCACGTACTTTCGTTCCCGTCAGACCGGCTATATCATGTCACGACTGACCGATGATGTGCATGTTCTGGAATATGTTTTTTCACAGTTTCTCCCCCAGATGCTCTCGAATATTACCTATATCGTCATGTCGGTCGGCATTCTCTTCGCCCTCAACACCAGGCTGACATGCCTTGTGATCCTGCTGGCCCCCCTCTTTTTGGTGGGTAATTTCTTTTTTGCCAGATATATCCGGGCGGTGACATATGAGGAGCGTGAGCGGCGGGCCGACATATCAAAGGATCTCCAGGAGATCATCTCAGGCATTGAGAGTGTCAAGGTCCACACCGCAGAGCGTCGTGAATACCAGCGCTTTTCATCATCCCTCTATGCAGCCATTGACACCCGCATCAGAAATACCATGCTGAACAGTCTCTCCCAGCAGGTCAGGTTCGGCACGCAGTCCCTTATTATGCTTGCTGTCCTCTGGTTCGGGGGAAACGCCGTTCTTTCAGGCAGCATGACGGTGGGGGATTTTGTGGCCTACACCGCCTATATCGCCACCTTCTCGGGAGCGATGAATTCGCTCTTATCCTTTCCCATCCTCCTGCAGCCGGCGTTCACCTCGGCCGAACGGATTCAGGAGCTGTTCAGGCTTGCACCCGAGGCGGATGATACCACAGGAATCATTCCCGAGAGCGTGGACGGGGCCATCACGTTTTCTGACGTCTCTTTTTCATATCAGGAGAGGACACCGGTGCTTTCCCATATCTCCCTCAGCCTGCGGCGTGGGGAAATTTGTGCCATTTCCGGGAGAACGGGTGCGGGAAAGACCACACTGACCAGTCTGATTCTGCGTCTCTACCACCCGGATGAAGGAACGATTCTGCTTGACGGGAGGGATATTACCACCCTAAACACGACGTGGCTCAGGGAGCAGATCTCGGTTGTTTCCCAGGATCTCTTTCTGTTCAACACAACGGTACGGGAAAATATTCTATACAGCAGACCGGATGCCACCGATGCGGAGGTGATTGCGGCGACACAGAAGGCACAGATTCATGACGAGATTCTGGCACTCAGCGAGGGGTATGAGACGATGGTCGGCGAACGGGGCACCCGGCTATCCGTAGGCCAGCGGCAGCGCATCTCCATCGCACGGGCGTTCCTGAAGGATGTCCCGATCCTCATCATGGACGAACCCACCTCTGCACTGGATGAACGAACTGAGCAGGCCATCATTCCTGTCCTTAAGGACCTCTCCGCATCCCGGACATCCATTCTTATTTCCCACCGGCCATCCCTTCTGGGGATTGCCGACCGTGTCTACACCATTACGGATGGAATGGTTCAGAAGGAGTGAATAGATGTGCCCGTTTCCCGTCAGGCTTCCAGCTCAGATATACTGAAACACCAGCATCCAGCGCCTGACATACGCCAGCGGCAGGCGCAGCCGTCCGTTTCCATGGGAGTATGTATGCATCGTATCGGCATGCGGGAAGACAAACCTGTATAGATATTTCATTTTACCGCGGGTATCGGGTATGCCACGAAGGGAGAGCCGGACTGATGCGGGAATCGACCCGGACCGTCTCATTGCGAGAGCCCATGCTCTTTCCTCGGTCAGACTTGGTTTTGGCCAGAGGGCGGTGTCCTGAACCTCCGGCGGAAGGGAGAGCCCGGTCCAGAACTCTGCCATTGAAACGGCCGATTCAAGAGAGAGACGGCAGTTGCGTTCCACACTCAGGGGCAGCAGTCGCTCCCATCCAACAACATCCGGGACCTGTCGGGACAGAAGTGCGATATCACAGATCCAGCTCAGGCGGGTAGCGCTGCAGTGCTGGCAGGCCATGTGGAAGGACTGGTAGAGGAGATGGTCTTCGACAGACAGAGTCGAGAAGGTGACATCATCCGATGTGACCCGGATCGAACGACAGAATATATCAGCCACCAGATTCTTTGGAGCCAGCCCGAATCCACAGTCAAGTCTCCAGTGCATCTCAATCACAAACGGCCCCCCTTCCGCTGCGGGGTAAAAGTTCTGGTGGTGGGCACTATGAGGTGACTGTTCTGCCGTCTTTGCCGGGCACGCATACCCCAGCGCTGCCATGATGCCTTCACAACGTTTCATATCCTCATAGCGAATCAGCAGATCAATATCGCTGCCCTGCCGCATGGCAGGGGACGGGTACACGGTTCGTGCAAGAGCCGGGCCTTTGAGCAGCAGCACCGGAATGCCTGCTGCCTCCAGTGCCTCAACCACCTGTTTAATCTGCCGACCCGCCCGGATGGTCTGTATCTCTGCATGCAGCCACAGATGATGCAGGGTGTTCATGACCTGATCCGGCGGACGGCACTCATCGGGCAGCTGCCGGATATGCCAGTAGAGGGCAGGGCTGATCCAGTGTGACCGGAGATACTGCAACAGCCTCTCCCACTCCTCTGCAGAAGCGTCCGGGGCCGGAGAGGATTCTTGCCGCAGCACCATCACCAGCCAGGTGATCATCGGGTCGGGAAGGGTCAGCAGCTCGTTCTCCACACTGCCCGCAAGACGGCAGCTCTCGTGAAGCTCGCGGGCCTGTGTAACGATATTATCAGAACTCATTCTGCCTCGGAGGCAGGCAATGCCCCACAATCAATAACCATCCGGTACGGCGGGTATATTTTCCATTCATCGCTTCCGGCCGGACGGTGTGCAACAGTCCTACCGCAGATGGTGGCATACTCTTCCCTGCCCGCGGGCCGTTCATATGCTGCGACCCGGACCCTGAGCCGGCCGCTGGTCCATCTGCTGATGATCCGGTGTTCGGATAAAAATGAGTATAATGGTTTTACGAATATAATGAGCCCTCTTTGCAGGGATTTGGTCTTCCCATGATATACCGCCTGCATCCTCCCCCTCGTTCCGTGATACACCCGTAACTGCTGTTTCCCCCGCGTTCCCGAAACGATTTTCCCCCGTATGTCCGCCTGGGTCAGGACATACGGGTCAGCTCTGCTATTGTTGTCACCGCGGGTCCGTATATTTCCCTGCTCCACTGCAGCTACACGATGGATCACCTGTATCGATTCCTGTGGGGACATGAAGACGATGACATCCCCTTTCATAAGTTCGGATAACAGCACCGGGGTGTATGCCAGCATATCGCCGGATTTAAATGTCGGATGCATACTCGGCCCGACATACCTGATGGAGATTTTTTCTCTCACAGCACGGCCTCTATCTCTTCCCAGAACCGGCCGTCCAGCGTCGCCCGGAGTTTATATGCGGGCATACTCCCCGCCATGCCACAGGCATTCTCAAAGACCTGCCGGCGCAGTGCCCGGCCCCGGTCAGTCTCCATACGACGATAGAAGATCCGCATCATCTGGTCGGCAGCACCGGCAATCCCCGCTGCCGCCTCACCGGTGCCCACCGGCACAACCCCGTCGGACTCTGCCTGTTCAAGAAAGAAGATGCCATGGAGCAGCACGTTCTGCTCAACCGTCCAGCGGTCGTCACAGGGCTCCCCATAGAAGAACCGGCTCCATGTCGGCAGCGGGTGGATGGCATAGCCACCAGACGGGTCCGGGACCACCAGACAGAGATCATCCGCCAGTGCTCTCCAGGGCGCAGGCACCCTCCCGGCACAGGTCGTCTTTCCGGTGCCACCCGGTGCGGCAATGGCAACGGCCTTTCCCTCATACTCCAGCAATGCGGCGTGAAGCGGCATACCGCCATGCAGGAGTGCAGAATTAAATATAAAAAAGAGCGACTGCGACATTTTTATGTGAGCGAGCACATCCGTTACGTCATCAGGCGGTTCCATCTCACAGTGAATATCATTTTTTTCCGGATGATACCAGAACGTTACTGACCGGAGGTCGTCATATTTCCAGTCTGCGGGCGGCTTTTGTGTGGCAAAGTGCAGATGGTGACAGACAGACGGAGCCGTGCAGGGCTCAAGACCCATGATCCGGGCGAATCTGTCCAGCCATGAGGAGAGTTCCGGCACTGAAGAGAGGAGCCAGCCCTCACCGTTCGCAAGGGTGATCTGATATCGGTTGTGTGACATGGCAGAACTGGTTACGGCAGGATGCGGCTTCAGGGTTAAACGGGTCACTATCCTGTTGAATTACCACTCAGACAGCTTTTAGCAATATTCCCCACTGTATTACATACTGCGGAAGCATCGCATCCGTAAGGATTACAGGATGTACCGGCACAAATTCCTCCGCCACAATCAGCCCCGAACCCTCTATTCTCAGCCTGAAAGTCAATCAGTTCCGGTTTTTCATATACGATTTTTTCCATCAGCGATTACATCAACAGACCAATATATAATATCTTCGCCACTCTGATCAGATGAGGATGAGGGCAGGTGCACATTTTTTTGATCCGTTCAGATAAGTCATTCGGCACCGGAAAAATCTTGTTTCGCCATTTCATCGCCCAGACTCACCAGAAAAATCCTGATGGGCAGAGCATATGCCTTGGAAGAACAGGTGCTTTTCGGAGACGGTGCGGGACGGGACGAGGGCACACGACCTCAATAATATATAATGCATGCGCTACAACATCGAAATGCACATATAATAAAAGCCACATGATCGCACAATATGGCTCATGACCCGTTGCCTGTTGCAAACCCTTCAATTGTATTCCGTGAGGAGTTTGACGACTGGGCCCTGCTCTTTGACCCCGATACCAGTGAATCCTACGGCATCAATCCTGTCGGTGCCTATGTCTGGAAACAGCTAATCGGGTCACAGGATTATTCCCGGCTCGTTGATGATGTAGGCTCGGTCTTTGAAGACGTGCCGGAGACCGCACCGGAAGAGATCCGTGCATTTCTGGATGCACTGATAGAGAAAGGCTACGCAGGGTATGAAGCGGAACAGATATGATGCGGGTGATGAAGACACCAAAGTCTGTTGACCTTGCGATCACAAACCGCTGCAACCTGAGATGTACATACTGCAGCCATTTCACCAGTGCCGGTGATGTCGGCCATGACCTGCCCACAGAAGAATGGATCCGTTTTATTGAGGAGATGGGCGACTGCGCAGTGCTGAACGTCACGATCTCGGGAGGGGAGGCCTTTGTGCACCAGGATCTCCCTGAGATCATCGACGCCATCGTTGCAAACCGCATGCGTTTTAACATCCTCTCGAACGGGACGCTGATCACGGACGAGATGGCCGCATACCTCGCCTCGACCGGACGCTGCGACGGCGTGCAGGTCTCCGTCGACGGTTCGCATCCTGAAACTCACGACTCCTGCCGGGGCAGCGGAACCTTTGACAAGGCGGTCGAAGGCATCAGCATCCTGCGGGAGCACCACCTCTCCGTGCCGGTGCGGGCGACCCTGCACCACCACAATGTCCATGACCTGGATGCACTGGCAGCCTTCCTCCTTGATGAACTGGGTCTGCCGTCCTTCTCAACCAATGCCGCCTCCTACATGGGAATGTGCCGGTCAAACACGGCACAGGTGCAGCTGACCACAGCAGACCGCACGTATGCCATGGAGACCCTGCTCCGGTTGCATCAAGAATATAACGGCAGAATCTCTGCAACGGCAGGGCCTCTGGCTGAAGCCGGAACGTGGAGAGATATGGAACAACAGCGGCAGGCAGGCATGCCCGGATTTAAAGACGGATGCGGTCTGTTGACATCATGCGGCGGCCCGTACTCCACAATCGCAGTCAGGGCAGACGGGGCAATCATCCCGTGCAGTCAACTGCCCCACATGGAACTCGGCACAATCAATACCGACAGTCTGACGAATGTCTGGCAGAGACATCCCGACCTGAAGCGACTCCGGGAGAGACGGGCCATCCCGCTCTCTTCGTTTGATGAGTGTAATAATTGTGAATACCTGCCCTACTGCCGGGGAGGCTGCCCCGCCCTCTCCTATACCCTTACCGGAGACATCTATGGCCCAAGCCCTGACGCCTGCCTGAAGAAGTTCCTTGAAGACGGCGGACGCCTGCCCGAGGGATTGCCATGAGTGACAAAGAAGATGCAACACCCTGTTCCCTCTCCACCATATACTTCTACCTGACACCGGAGTGCAACCTTGCCTGCCGCCACTGCTGGATATCGCCAAAATATAAACATACGGGTGTCGCCAGCGAATATCTGCCACTGGACCAGTTCATCTCCATCGTCGAACAGGCCGCCCCCCTCGGTCTTCAGACCGTCAAACTGACCGGGGGAGAACCCTTCATTCATCCACAGATTGATGATATCCTGGCATATCTGAAAGAGAGCGACTACCGCCTTATTGTCGAGACAAACGGCACGCTCATTACCGAAGAAAACGCCGCACGGATTGCAGCCTGCAAAAACCCGTTCGTATCGGTGAGCCTTGACGGCATCGATGCAGAGACCCATGAATGGGTGCGGGGTGTTCCCGGATGTTTCGATGCCTCCTGCCGGGCGGTGACGATGCTTGCGGATGCGGGCCTCAGACCGCAGGTCATCATGAGCGTGATGAGGCACAATGTTAGTCAAATTGAAGAGATGATCCGGCTGGCGGAGTCACTGGGTGCCGGTTCGGTCAAATACAATATCGTGCAGCCCACCGCACGGGGCGAGACCATGCACACCGACGGCCAGACCCTCTCCATACCGGAACTTATTGATCTGGGGAAACGGGTTGAGGACACTCTCGCAAAGACAACGAATTTGAGACTGGTCTTTTCTCTGCCCCATGCATTCCACCCCCTGAGCCGGATGTTCGGAACGGGAAACAATGGGAGTTGCGGGACATGCAATATCAGGAGTATTATCGGCGTCCTCGGCGACGGCTCCTATGCCCTGTGCGGCATTGGCGAGACGACGCCCGACATGGTCTTTGGGAATGCCAAAACAGATCGTCTGGAGGATGTCTGGCAAAACAGCACGGTGCTGAACGATATTCGCGCAGGTCTTCCCCGGAAACTGGAGGGCGTCTGCGCCAGATGCGTCATGAAACATATATGTCAGGGCTCTTGTCTCGCACAGAACTACTATCGTTCCGGCAGCCTGTGGGCCCCGTACTGGTTCTGTACAGAGGCAGAAAAGATGGGTCTCTTTCCTGAAAGCAGACTGATTCCGGGAACCGGCTGACGGTTCATCAGTTTATTATGTCAATCCTGCAGGGAGATATCAGAACATCCAATCAGACAGGAGCACCGATGGGGAGAGGCGTGAGATGCCGGGCCCCGGCTCTGCCGTTCAATAGACAGCAGAGAGCCAGAATACCCCATATTATTCAGATCTGCGGGAAAAACAGAGTCATTCCGGATTATGGGGAAACAGTAATTGCGTTGCACAGACATCTGCTGGCATACAGGAGAGGATAATGAAACTGCTGGCAATCAACGGAAGTCCGCGCAAAGCGTGGAATACGGCAACGCTGCTCGAACATGCCTGCGAGGGTGCGAAATCTGCGGGGGCAGAGGCACGGCTCATCCACCTGGCAGATCTGAACTATTCCGGATGCACGAGCTGTTATGCCTGCAAACGGCTGGGCGGGGAGAGTTACGGGAGGTGCGCCATTGACGATGACTTAACACCGCTTCTTGCTGAGGCGGAGGAGGCGGATGCAGTCATCCTCGGCACACCCATCTATCTGGGTGCGGAGACCGGCCTCATGCGCAACTGTCTGGAACGCCTCCTCTTCCCCTACCTCACCTACACCGACGGGCCGAACATCTTCCCGAAGGATGTCAGGGCCGGGTTTGTCTACACGATGAACATGCGGGAGGACCAGCTGACAGACGCGGGCCTGCAGAGCAGGGTGGAGCTGAATGAATACTATCTGCGGGCGGTATTCGGCCATGCGGAGTCACTGCTCTCGTGTGACACCTGTCAGTTCAGTGATTATTCACTGTATGAGAGCAGTGTCTTTGACCCGGAGGCAAAGGCAAAGCGGCGTGCGGAGGTCTTTCCGCAGGACTGTGAGGCGGCGTTCCGGATGGGGGCACGGTTCGTTGAGAAGCGATAACACAGGGGAGTTTGCCCCTGCTCTCCCCCTTCTGCAATGTGTGTGTGACCTGCCCCCTGCGTAATGCATCAAATCTCAGCGTGAGGCATCGTTTGATGAGATGAACGATGAGGAGAGACATGAGGCCGGAAAAACATACAAAACAGGGAATGACTCATCCGCTAATTGCACAGAAGGTGTCCGGGCAATTCCACCGGAATTTTCGCCACCACCGCTTTCAGATTCCCTGCTGCACAGTTCAAAATATATCCCGGATTCCTCTCATCAGCACATTGAAACTGCATGAGAGGTTAGAACCGTCACTACGAAGATGAGGACCGATTGCCCGTGAACCGCTCATCTTCTGATATTTGTCCTTCGTAATTTTTCTGAGATCTTCGGACGGGCTCATCAGCTGATCAGGGTTCTGGAATTTTCGGTCGTGTTGTTTTTTAGAGAGACCGGGAATGTTCAGTCCCTGTTCCACTGCCAGCAAATCCCCAAGATAGAACGTCTCCAGTTCGGTGCATGCGATCCAGACGAGAGTATTGTCCTGATGTGCGTCCCTGCATTTTTGTAACAGGTTTTGCTTAATCTCCATGCAGTTGCCGTTGTCCTGATCCCGCATGATTACAAAGAACGTGTCGGGAGTCTTCCATCCCCTGAGCTTTTTTACCAGTTGTTTTTCAAGATCCTGTTTCCCCTGAAATTCGATGTAGCGTACCTGAATCTCATCCGGAATTATGGAAGGGAGAACACCTTTCAGCATTTCGCGTGCTGAGGGCTCTTCGAGAAAAAAGACCAAAGTCTGTATCATGACCTACATCTCACCAATGAAGCCCTGTCTCCAGAGATATCCCATCTGATCACCTTCTTCCATGTAGGCCACGATCTGTTCATCGTCCTTTGCACGCATTATCTTTGTATAGCCATCTGATTTCTCCAGCCAGAATACCTCCTCAACCCGTGCAGCATTCAGAAAATCAGGGGAGTGAGTTGAGACAAATACCTGCCCGCCACGGTTGGCATAGCTCCTGAACTCTTCGGCAAGTTCCCAGAGGAGTTTGGGATACAACTGGTTTTCAGGTTCTTCAACACAAAGAAGCGGGTGCGGGTTTGGATCATACAGGAGAACCAGATATGCCAGCATCCTGATGGTGCCGTCAGATACATACCGGGCGAGGAACGGGTCTTCAAACGAGCCGTCCTGAAATTTCAGCAGCACACGCCCTTCTTCGGTTGTTTTCGATTCGACGGTTGTTATTCCGGGAATGCGGTTTCGCAACAGGCCAATGATATTTTCAAACGTTTCGGGGTGGTTCCGGTAGAGATACTGTATAACAATTGAGAGGTTCTCCCCTTCGGTGGAGAGATGTTCCGCGTATCCTGCTTCCTGTTCCGGGCGGGCTCTGCTTATGTGGAAGTCGGATACATGCCAGTTTTCAATTAAGTTCCCGAGGGAGACAACTGCCGGAAACCGTTCGAACTGAGCAAGACCTTTGATGGCAAGGATATCATTGGATTTTAAGATCTGCTCTTCTCTTTGCAGGTCACCTACATCAGTAGTCTCATCGAGTTCATTGGTGACGGCATTTCCCTTTCCGTTCGAAAATTCGAGAAAATGCCAGGGTTTACCCCTGCTGCCCCTGCGGTATTTGAGAATTTCATTCTCCACATATGCCCGGCCGTTTTTCTCATTGATCTGCAGGAAATATGTTGTCAGCGGTTTTTCCGGCGATTCCCTGAATTTTATCTCAATTTCTATCGGCCCTTCGGCGTTTCTGCTCCTGACTTCCTGAAATCCCCTGCTCCCGCCGAGTTTCGAGAGGGCGGCATTGACATTCCCTGCGAGTGCATCCTTTAAAAAACCGAATACACTGAATATGGTGCTTTTTCCGGTAGCGTTCGCCCCCACGATGACGCAGAAATTCGGAATGTCAGTCATCTCAGCGTCCTGAAATGCCTTGAAATTCTTCAGCCGTATAGATTTTATCTTCATATTCCCGTCTGCCTCCCCGGATGGTATTCAATACTCTTTCTTTATTTTTCTTAAATCATACCATCCGAAAATCTGCTAATGACAAAGTAACGGACAATGAAATTTTGAATGTATTATGGGTGACTCTGATATCACTGAATTACTCAAATAAACCCGGATAGCTGAAGAAACAGGTAAGATAGGTGAACAAAGACACGAAACACAGATCAAGAGGCATATTTAAGCACTTGTCCGGAAGAGACTCAACAACGACTCATCCGCATCAATGCCGGGATCGGTCAAAACAGGGGGGATAAATTTTGATATCGGGTAACAGAATATTTTTGACGGGATTGCTGGTCATATTCCTGCTCACTTTCAGCGGAGTGGCGACAGCACAGGACAGCGGGGAGTATGAATATATCACGTCCTGGGGAACGGAGGGTTCAGGAGACGGAGAATTTGACACGCCATTCGGGGTTGCCGTTGATACTTCCGGCAATGTCTACGTTGCCGATACCAACAATCACCGCATCCAGAAGTTCACATCCAACGGCACGTTTGTTACGAAGTGGCAATCAATTGGTTCAGGCATCGGGGAATTCCAGTCGTTACCATATGACGTTGCCGTTGACGCATCCGGCACCGTCTATGTTGCCGACTCAAATTTTCACCGCATCACGACGTTCACGTCTGACGGCATGTTTCTTGGACAGTGGGGATCGAAGGGTTCGGGCAACGGGCAGTTTGATGCGCCATCTGCTGTTGCCGTTGATGGTTCCGGTACCGTCTATGTTGCTGACACCGGCAATCACCGCATCCAGACGTTCACATCCGACGGCACGTTTCTTACCGAGTGGGGTTCGGAATGGTTCGGCGACGGAAAGCTGGATGCGCCATCCGGGGTTGCCGTCGATGGTTCCGGCAATGTCTACGTCGCTGACACCGGCAATGACCAGATCAAAAAGTTCGCATCCAATGGCACCTATCTCACGAAGTGGCAGGCAATTGGTTCAGGCATCGGGGAATTATATTCGTTGCCCCATGGCGTTGCGGTTGACGATTCCGGTCATGTCTACGTGACAGACATATATAACGGCGGCCGCGTCCTGGTGTTCACCTCCGATGGCACCTTTCTCACACAGTGGGGACAAAATGGTTCAGGACAGGGGGAATTTACCACGCCACTGGGAATTGCTGTTGACCGTTCCGGCACCATCTACGTTGCCGACACCAACAATAACCGCATCCAGACATTCGAAAGGTCAAATCCCCTCCCGGATTCTTCCGGGAACGCCACGCATCCCGGCAGGGTTCCTCCTCCCACCACATCCCCGGTTTCAGTCCTCTTCGTCATACCGGGAATCATGATTGCAGCAATACTTTTCGGCGTATTCCCGCCTGTCAGACGGGAATAAAAAATAATATGAGATATTGCCATACCAAACGGGCACCGGTGACGGCGGACCACCCGCCCATACCGGTCTTCGCCGTATTTTTGCCTCTTTCAGCAGCAGTCACACCGGCGAAGCTTACTCAGTGCAAGCCCTTTGTTGTACCATGCATGGCCATGCTCGGGGTCAATTGCCAGCACCCGGTTATATGCCTGAAGCGCCTCCTTATAATTCTCCAGACCCATCAGGGCATCCCCTTTGGTGTTCCAGGCAGCGGCGTCATCGGGATCAAGAGCAAGAGAAAGTTCACTGGCATCAACTGCCTCCTCATGGCGTCCCAGATTATTGAGGGCGGTTCCCAGGTTCACCCATGAAATGATGTCATCCGGATCACATTCAAGTGCCTGGCAATACGATCTGACTGCCTCTTCATACTGCTCCAGTTCACCAAGGACATATCCTTTGTGATACCAGGCAGAAGCGAGCGTCGAATCAAGGGCGAGTGCCAGGTCAAAGGCTTCAACTGCCTCTTCATACTGTTCCAGATTCATGAGGGCAACCCCTAAGGAATGCCATGCCGATATGTCATCCGGATTCATTTCCAGTGACCGGCTATATGCCTGAACTGCCTCCCCGTAGCGGTGCAGTTCATCAAGGGCGCAGCCTTTCTGATACCAGGCAGAGGCATTATCCGGATCAGATGCGATCGCCTGATCGTATGCCTCAACTGCCTCCTCATATCGTTCCATATTTTTCAGCACATCTCCCTCGGCAATCCAGTCACCTGCACATTTATTTTCGGATTTTTCCATTATACTCTTTCTTTCTCCACAATCATTATTTTACTTCCTGCAATGCGTACAATTTCTATTTACAACCGGCGAACATATTCTCCCGGATGTTCCCCGAAACGCAGGCATATCTGAAAACCATTCAGGATACCGGACAGGAGATCATTTCAGTACAGGCTGTCCTTTATGTGACGTTATTAATCCCTAAAATGCCAATAATATGATAGGGATGAGACAGACCATGAAAAAAACCATCATTACTGTCGTAGGAAAAGATGCAGTCGGCATTATCGCAACATTATGCACATACCTGGCAGACAATCAGATCAATGTCGAAGATATTTCCCAGACCATTGTACAGGGCTATTTTAACATGATGATGATCGTTGATGCCAATAGTTCTTCCAAATCTTTTGGTGAGATGGTACGTGAATTGGAGCATATCGGCGATGAAATCGGTGTAAAGATCAGATGCCAGCATGAAGATATTTTTAATAAAATGCACCGTATCTGAGAGGAATTCTGATGATCAATATATTTGAGGTAAATGAGACAAACAAGATGATCGAGCAGGAAAAGCTGGATGTCCGCACTATTACGATGGGCATCAGCCTGCTGGACTGCTGTGACTCTGATCTGGATACCTTAAACCAGAACATATACGATAAGATAACCCGCGTAGCAAAAGATCTCGTCTCCGTCGGCAGGGACATTGAAGTTGAATATGGCATCCCAATAGTAAACAAACGCATCTCTGTCACCCCCATTGCACTTGTCGGAGGACGGGCCTGCTCGTCTCCTGAGGATTTTGTCACCATTGCCATGACCCTGGATAAAGCCGCCAAAAAGACAGAGGTGAATTTTCTGGGAGGCTACTCTGCTCTCGTCTCCAAGGGCATGACGAAGACTGACGAACATCTCATTCGTTCCATTCCCATGGCCCTCTCTTCTACAGAAAGGGTATGCAGTTCGGTAAATATCGGCTCCACCAAGACCGGAATCAACATGGATGCCGTAAAACTGATGGGAGAAACAGTGAAGGAAACGGCAGAGGCCACCAGAGAGAACAGCTCTCTGGGCTGTGCAAAACTGGTCGTCTTCTGCAACGCTCCTGATGATAATCCGTTCATGGCCGGGGCCTTTCATGGCGTGACCGAAGGGGATGCGGTCATCAATGTGGGCGTCAGCGGTCCGGGTGTGGTGAAGCGTGCCCTTGAGGGAGTCCGGGGCGAGAACTTTGAAGTGCTCTGTGAGACGGTGAAGAAGACGGCATTCAAGGTGACCCGTGCCGGACAGCTTGTCGCACAGGAAGCTTCAGAACGGCTGGGCATTCCGTTTGGTATTGTTGATCTCTCTCTGGCACCAACTCCTTCCGTGGGCGATAGTGTGGCAGAAATTTTAGAGGAGATGGGCCTTGAGTCGGTGGGTGCTCCGGGCACAACGGCGGCTCTTGCCCTCCTTAATGATCAGGTAAAAAAAGGAGGGGTGATGGCGAGCTCGTTTGTCGGCGGACTCAGTGGCGCCTTCCTCCCCGTCAGTGAGGATCAGGGTATGATCGATGCGGTCAACCGTGGCGCCCTGACGATTGAAAAACTGGAGGCGATGACCTGCGTCTGCTCGGTCGGTCTGGATATGATTGCCATCCCCGGCAACACGTCTGCTGCCACCATCTCCGGCATCATCGCCGATGAAGCGGCCATCGGCATGATCAATCAGAAGACCACTGCTGTTCGTCTGATCCCTGTTATAGGGAAGGATGTCGGTGACACCGTAGAGTTCGGCGGACTGCTGGGGTATGCACCAGTTCAGCGGGTCAATCCATTTGGCTGTGAGGCATTCATCAACCGTGGCGGCAGAATTCCCGCACCGATTCATAGTTTTAAGAACTGAACAAGAGGATACCGGTGCTGCTGAATGGCACCGGTACAAATATAGTCAAAAACCAGACTTCTAAGAATATCTGGCATTCTCCATATGATGCCAAACGTTTATTTTTGAAATTAAACGATATTAAACGCTTAATTGCATTTACTATTAGTTCAAAAAGAAACGTTCGCCACTATAATCAACAGAGAGAAGAGAGCCGATCCCATTACTGCCGGAAACATTGCATACAGCGAAATATCAAGGTATAAAGATCTGATATTTAAAAAATCAAATCAACAGTCACATTAGGTAAAGTGGATTTATAGATCACATAGTATATTCATGTCGTCCACAACAAAATGCCCCTATTGTGATTTTTCTTTCGACGATACTCTGCCTGCATGTCCGCATTGTGGAGGCCCGAATCATCTCCGGCCGCAAAGGACAGTATCATCACAACAGTCCCCACCCACATACACTACCGCGGTATCCTCACCTGACGTGAGAAAAATCCGCAATCCGTTGATAGCCGCCATCTGCAGTTTATTATGGATCGGATGGGGCCAGTGGTATAACGGAAAAACGAAGGACGGCATACTCTATATCGGAGCATACATGGTTTCAGCGGTGCTCGCTACGCTGCTTGCATTACCTCTTTTTTCCGTTTCATTCTGGGCAGGTGCTGCATTGGTAGTGCTGTCCACCTTGGTTGTGATCGGGATACTGGGACATTCGATATACAATGCCTATAAAACGGCGGACAAGATCAACAAAGGCGAGGTGGGATTCACCCGGAAGAGCAGGCTGTTCTGGGTGCCGGCATCCATGTATGTTTTTATTATCATCATGATGGCGGTGATCATGATAACAGGCCCGGTATCTCCGGCAGCAGGACTCACGGATGGCATCCCGGAGACCCCTGCACCACCGGTAACCGCATCACCGGCAATCACTACACCGCAGGCAACCGGTTCTGCTGCATCGGATACTCCTGACTGGGGTATGAGCAGCCTGCTCATACAACAAGAAGACCTTCCTGCGGATTATGCCCCACCCAGATATGCGCTGATGATGGATGCTGACATGCTTCCGAACATGAAAAAATACGGAGCGCAAATGGGATTCGCGGAATATTTTTCCATAGATCCAAATCCACAGGTGGGAACATTACTCCTGTCCCAGAGAGTTGTCATGTTCCCGGAAGGAAACGCCACGAAGATGGTGGATTCCGATTATGTGACATATTCCGTCGGAAGAAATGAAGTGCTCACCCCTCCTGCAATTGGGGAAAACGCTGCGGCATTCAAACTGATCGGACGTGATCCGGGTGCAGCAGAGGATCATTATCACTACGTGATCAGCTTTTCAAAGTACAATGTATATGAGATGTTTTTGACAGTTGGACCGGATCCGGATTATGAACTGCTTGAGGATCTCGCAGTGAAGGCCGCAGCCAAGTTCCCATAAGAGCCTGAATCCAATCTTTCCCGATTTTTCACCCTCTGTGAACCTCTTTGCAGGGATATTTCAGGTCAGAACATACGTATTTCCGGCTCATATTTACTACCAGAAAAATACGAATATAATACCTCATATTTGCTCAAATAACCGATTATTGCAGACCATTGAGCGGGCGCCATTGGCAGGTGTTTTGAGAGGAATGGGTTATCTCCGGGTGAGAACAGCCTGCTCCGTGCTTCTGTGTGGATGCGTTTTTCCGGTATCCGGTCCGATTTGGGGATTATTTAAGTGTTGCTTAGTCAGATGCCGGAGGTTTTCCAAAGTAACAAGAATCGTAGACTCCCGCCTGCAGAGGTGAACAGCACATCCGGGTGCCCCACTCCAGAAAATAACCTGCATACCACAGTCTGAGAAACGGAGGATGAGTGCGTCCGATAAGCCAGCAAAATTGAAGCGAAATCATCATTCTGCCAGGTAAAGGAGGTGACCTCCAGTATAGATCATGTTTTTCTCTTTTGTGGTCTTTTTTTCTCAGAGGATTTATACAAAACCTAGATCTCGGTTCATCATAAATAAACCATCATTAAAAAACGATTCATGCATATACTATCCTCAATTGATTATTATACTGGATATCATCTGTTAAAAAGAAAATTTGTATGGATGTCAATTCTGAATAAGGATCATATATATGAAATACCTATTTGATACTAATGTTCTTTTAAGAAATCCGGCTCTAATCAGAGATTATCGCCATGATGTTGTTGTATCGCCAACGGTTCTTAGCGAACTCGACTACCGGAAAAAGATACCGGAACATCAGGAAAACGCTCAGCTATCGATTAAACACATAAATCAATATAATATTTATGTGCTCAAGAAGCCCCACTACAAAAAAGACTGCAACAATGATGGGAAAATAATCAATGAAGCAAAAGAATCATCTCAAAATGATCCGATTGTCATTGTTTCAGATGATGAAGGATTACAGGTATTTGCCAGATCTGCGGGTGTTTCATGCATTAGTTTGACTTCATTTCAAAAAGAAATGATGCAATCGAGTGATATTCCAACAGAAGATGATCAGAATCTGTTTAATTTAGTAAAAAACGGACGTTTAGATGAGGCAAATATCTTCCTTCAGACCCATTCTGTGAATCCTAATTTTACCACAGCGGATAATCTGACTCCTTTGATCCATTTTATCCGTAAAAAACAATTTAATCAGACGAAATTTTGGATTTCATTACCTCAATGTGATCTAAACCACTATGATCATAGTAAGTTCCCCATGCCTCCATATGCTCACGCTGCCCAAAGAGGATGGCTAAAAGGTGTACAATATCTGCTTGAAAATGGTGCCAATCCACACCTTCTTTCAGATGGGAAAAATAAGGGAAACAGTGCATTGCTTATCGCTGTATGGGATGGACGGTTTGATATTGTTCAATACCTTCTCGAATCTAAAACGTTTCAGATAAGCATTAACCAGGCTGATGGGAACGGATTTACTCCTCTTATGAAAGCTGCTATAAAAGGTCACACTCTGATTGCAGAATACCTCCTCAAACAATCAACCATTGACCTCCTGATACGCGATCGTGATGGAAAATCGGCACTAGATCATGCTCAGGTAAATGGGAATCATGAAATTTCAAAACTGATAAAGGAACAGAGCTAATATGAAATATGAAACCAAATCTCCCATCGATCAGGTGGAAAGAATCTGTATTTCAGTAAACAGTCGTTGTAATTACCGATGCAAATATTGTTATTTTTTCAATCCTGAAAATCACATATCCAACAAATCTTTTCTTCACTCAGAAGAGATTGAATTTATTTTAAATCAGGCCTTTGCGTATCATGAGCGAAATAATTTTTCAAAAAGTATAAAAATTAATTTTGTTGGAAGTGGCGAACCACTCCTTAATTGGAACGATATTGCAAAAGCAGTATCAAATTTTTGGGATAAACATCCAAGTCAGGAACGCATCAGATTATATATGGTGACAAATGGCTCCCTAATAACTCCCAAAATAGCCGAAGAATTAAACCAACTCAGGATATTTCCCAGTGTTTCGCTTGATGGTCCAAAAGAACTGCACAATAAATATCGTGTTTTCCGTGACGGAAAGGGGACCTTTGATACTACAATGAAAGGAATTTCCGTCTTACGAGAGGCCGGATTTGATGTGCCAATCAATACTACTCTGAGCAGAAACCTTCTGGAAAATGTTGAAGATTTTCTCGATTTTGTTATTAAATACAGGTTTGAAAAGATTATCTTTGACCGACTGGTTGACGCTCCGGATCAAATAGATACAATTTCAGAAAAGGAATATTATGATTTCCTTCTGGCAGTTGCCAATAGCCTTAAAAAACGTAATCTTGATCACATTGAAATAGGCAACCTGGAAGCGTATAAACGGAATATTTTAGGTGTACCCGATCAGGTTTGCACAATGTTCGGAGGTAGCTGTGGTGCAGGGACTCACTCTCTGATATATCTGGGTAAGAAGGTTTACCCTTGCGGGAGAATGTTTGGAAAATCTCAATGGTTACTTGGCAGGTATGATCAGGAAATTGAGCAGCTCCAAAAACAAATGTACAACAAAATAATTTCCAGAAATGAATGTTTGTCCTGCCCTGTTTCCAGGGAATGTATCAGAGACTGCCTTCTTGAATATAACTCAAACAGTTCCAATTGCAAAAGTCGCCAGGAATTTCTTCAAACTTTTAAATTATCCAATATTGAGAGAGGACATTCATGATTATCGCTGTTTATGGCATTTCAGGATGTGGAAAGACATCATTGTGCAGAGAGATTGAGCATTATTCCAACTGCTTCAAAATAATTGATGGTTCTTCCTTAATGGATGAAATAATTCCCGGAGGACTC